>CAZLXF010000011.1:18204-24393 GCA_964563065.1 uncultured Rikenellaceae bacterium
ATTCCAAGCGTATTTGCCCGAATGGCTGTTAGGCATGGAACTGTGGCTGTTGTTACCGACCCTCACGAGGTAGCCAACGTAGCAGGTGTTGATGGAATTAAATTTATGGTAAATGATGCGAAGAGTACTAAGTTAAAATTCTTTTTTGGAATACCATCATGTGTTCCTGCTTCACCGCTAGAAAAAAGTGGAGCAATTATTAGTGCCGATATCGTTGAGGAGTTAATAAAAGAGAAGGATTTTTATTTTCTAGCAGAAATGATGAATTTCCCGGGTGTGATTTTCGATGACGAAGACGTACACCGAAAATTACGTGCAGCAAAAAAAGTTGGCAAACCAGTCGATGGTCATGCTCCAGGTTTATCTGGTGAACAACTTAATAAGTATGTGAAATCAGGTATTTCTACCGACCACGAATGTAGCACCCAGGATGAAGCGATTGAGAAAATTCAAGTGGGGATGAAAATTCAAATTAGGGAGGGGAGCGCAGCAAAAAATTTCGAAAAACTTATTCCAATTATTGAAAATCATAGGGATTCGGTTATGTTTTGTACCGATGACTGCCACCCTGACTATCTGCAAAAAGGTCACATTAATAAAATAGTAGCAAGAGCCATTGAAAAAGGTTACGATATTTACGATGTGCTTTACGTTGCTTGTATAAACCCAATAAAGCATTATAAGCTTCCTATAGGAGCAATTGAGGTAAATAGTAATCCCGATTTAACAATTGTCAATGACCTTAAATCATTTGATGTTATTGAAACCTATATAAACGGAGAAAAAGTATTTGATCACGATAAGGTTGTTTTACCTGAATCAGAAACCCTTCCAAATATTTTCACGTTTCGGAAGGAATTAAAAAAAGAAAGACTAAACGTGTTTGCTAAAAGTAGCAACATGAACGTTATTGGTGTTATTGATGGAGAGTTAATAACTAAGTGGAATAAGGAAAAAGTTTTACAGCCTGTTGGATCAATAGTTGAAGCAAATATTTCTGACGATTTACTAAAAATTGTTCTTCTTGATAGGTATTCCAACTCAGACCCTGTTGTTGGTTTTATTCGAGGATTTGGACTAAAAAAAGGAGCTCTAGCAGCAAGCATTGCTCACGATTCTCACCACATAATTGCAGTTGGTTGCGACGACGATAGTATTTACAAAGCGTTAATGTGGATTATTGAAAATCGGGGAGGTATATGTTATACAAACGATGAAACCGAAGGAATTCCACTTCCATTTTATGGCCTAATGACTAATATTAGCGGAGAAAAAGTGAGTGAATTGTATCAAAAACTAAATAGAAAAGTAAAGGATAGTGGATGTACTCTTGTTTCACCCTTTATGACAGCATCGTTTATGGCACTTACGGTTATTCCCGAACTTAAAATATATCATAAAGGACTTTTCGATGCAACAAGTTTTAAACATGTTGACCTTTTTGTATAAAAACAAAAATGAACTCATTATCACAAATAGCATTGCAAGGTCTTCCGAATACCCCTGGTGTATATCTATTTTCAAATATTAATGGTGATGTTATATATGTTGGAAAAGCAAAAAATTTAAAAAAAAGAGTTTCATCCTATTTCAGTAAAACAAAATACGAAAATGCCAAACTACGAGTACTGGTTTCAAAGGTGGATTCAATTAAGCATATTGTTGTTAATTCTGAAAGCGATGCGCTTCTACTAGAAAACAATTTAATTAAAAAGTACAAACCTCGATATAATGTTCTTCTAAAAGACGATAAAACTTATCCCTGGATTTGTATCAAAAACGAAGAGTTCCCTCGAGTTTTCTCAACACGAAAAGTAGTTAGGGATGGAAGTAAATACTTTGGACCATACACATCCGGTGTTCTCATAAAAACCTTGCTCGAACTATTTAGAAGGATGTACCCGATACGCACATGCAATCTTAAGTTAACTTCACAAAATATTAAGGCAGATAAGTTTAGGCCCTGTCTCGAATTTCAGATGGGAAACTGTATGGCTCCTTGCATCGGAAATCAAAATGAAGAAGATTATAACATTAATATTGAATCAATTATCAATATTTTAAAGGGTAATACTAACGCTGTAAAAAATGAGTTAAAAACTCGAATGAATGAAGCTTCAAAATCATTCAAATTCGAAGAAGCCCAGGTGTATAAAAACAAAATTGAAGTTATAGAACGTTTTCAATCAAGAACAACTATTGTTAACCAAAGGTATAAGGATCTCGATGTCTTTAGTATTTATTCAAAGCTCCCATTTTCTTATGTTAACTTTATTAAAATAGTAAATGGGTCAATAATTCAATCGCACAATATCGAGCTAAAAATGGGGCTAAATGAAACTGACGATGATATGCTTGGTTTCGCTATAGCTGAACTCAGAAACCGAATGGGAAGTTTGGCACGCGAAATTATTACCCCATTTATTCCTGAGTATAAAATAGATGAATGTAGCTACCATGTTCCTACTCGTGGAGACAAGTTAAAACTATTGGACTTATCGGTGCGCAACGCAAAAACATTTGCTCAAGAACAACAACAAACAAGAGATAAATATAACCCACAGAAAAAGCAAGAAAGATTGTTGAACGCTATTAAAACCGATTTAAATATTGACAAACTACCTGTCCATATCGAGTGCTTTGATAATTCTAACCTACAGGGTACAAATCCTGTAGCAGCATGTGTAGTTTTTAAAAATGCAAAGCCAGATAAAGCAGAGTATCGACATTTTAATATAAAAACCGTTGAAGGCCCCGACGATTTTGCATCGATGTACGAAGTTGTTAAGCGAAGGTATTCACGACTTATTTCAGAAAATAAATCGTTACCTCAGCTTATAGTTATTGATGGCGGTAAAGGTCAATTAAATTATTCATACAAAGCACTTAAGGAATTAGGAATTGAACAAAAAGTTAAAATAATTGGAATTGCTAAAAGGTTAGAAGAAATATTTTCACCTAACGATTCCGCTCCTTTATATTTAGACAAGAATTCTGAATCCCTAAAAGTTATTCAACATATACGTAATGAGGCACATCGATTTGGAATTAATCATCATCGAAACCAAAGGTCAAAGACAGTTACTCAATCTGCATTAAATAAGATTGCTGGAGTAGGAGAGAAAACCATAGAGATTCTTTTTAAAAAGTATAAATCGATAGATTCTATTAAAAAAGCATCACAAAAAGAATTACAAGAGTTAGTGGGTAATGCAAAAGCAAAATTGATTATAAACTTTTTTAGCGAATAATATTTTTTCTATAGATCGTAGTTTTTTAATTTTCAAAATCTCACTCTTTATTAGAAAACCGTTGTTATATTTGTTTTTAAACTTCCATACTGTTTATGCCCTATTTTCAAGAAAACATATTAGAAATTAAGGATACGCTTGTATTGCAATCAGCATTAAATCAGGTCGATACAACTCTTTTACCAAATTCTAAGGATTCGCTCGAAGCCATTTCTCTAGGTGTTGACCCAATTTTTATAATGAATGAGCGAAAAACACGAGAAGTAATTGAATATAAGGAAAAGCAAATTGTTGCGCAAAAAAGAAAACTACAAAAAATAAAGCCTAAGGTAGATACCTCTTGCATAATTTGTCCTAAAGGTGAACCATTTACATTTCAAGAAATATTAGCAAACCTTGATTCAAGAGCAAGTACATTACTTGAAGATACCTTTTACCTATATGATAACTCATATAAACAAAACCCTGCAATTGGCAATCAAGAAATTTTTATTGAAAGTAAGCAAGAGAACAACAATCAATTTATAATTGTTGAAAAGCAAATTAATACGCAACCTACATACACAGAAAATTGGTTTTTTATTGTAATTCTTATTCTGTTTATACTTATTTCATCGCTAAGAGTTTTTTCTTTTAAATATTTGAATAACCTATTTCAAGGAGCAATTTCCTTTTACAGTGCAAGCAAAATCCACCGCGAGGGATCTATAATAGGAAGGAGGGTTCATTTTGTACTGGATGTCAACATGTTTGTAATAACAACATTATTAGCGGTTTATGTGATTGAACGTTTAGATTTTTCATTCCCTTATAGCTCTCAAAAATGGTTTTTGGTATTAATTATTTTTGGAGCATTAGTTGTATTTACGCTACTTAAAAAAGTTGTTTTTTTCGTTGTTAGTACTCTTTCCGAAACAAAAATGGAACTTAAGGAACTTGTTTTTAATCAAAATATTTATACACGTATTCTTGGTTTAGTGCTTGTGCCCTTGGCACTTATCCTTTTTTACTCGCAAGGAACAATAGCAACCATTTCACTTTATGTAATACTAATACTTGCACTTATTTCCTTAATTATGAGGTCAATAAGGGCGTTTCAGCTATTTATTTCGAAAGGATTTTCTATTTTCTATTTCCTTTTATACCTTTGTGCCCTTGAAATTACTCCTGTACTAGTTGTTGTTAAGGAAGTAATAATGTTGTAGTAAGTGAGTTGAACGAAAAACCTAGGGCCTTGAAAATCAAAAAGATTCTCGTATCACAGCCTGATCCCCAAAGCGAAAAATCACCTTATTTGGAGCTGGCCACAAAGCACAATCTAAAGATTGACTTTCGACCATTTATTCAAGTTGAAGGAGTATCCTCAAAAGAGTTTCGCCAACAGAGAATAGATATCCTTCAACATACCGCAGTGATATTTACAAGTCGAACCGCAATCGACCACTTTTTTCGTATTTGCGAGGAGGTGAGGGTTACCGTTCCCGAAACCATGAAGTATTTTTGTATTACTGAGTCGGTAGCTCATTATCTTCAGAAATACATAGTTTACCGAAAGAGAAAAATCTTTTTTGGGCCAGGAACATTTGCAAACCTTATGGAACTTATTTTAAAGCATAAGAACGAGAAATTCATGGTGCCTCTTTCAGATGTTCATAAAACCGAGATTCCTCGATCGCTAGATAAGTCGAAGATTAAGTACACGAAAGCTATTCTATATCGAACCGTAAGCAGCAACCTTTCCGATTTAAACGGCATGGATTACGATATGCTTGTTTTTTATAGCCCTAGTGGCATAAAGTCACTTTTCCAAAACTTCCCAGAATTTAATCAGAAAGAAATAAAAATTGCTGCTTTTGGGCCAACTACTGCTAAGGCAGTAAAGGATAATGGATTGAGACTCGATGTTAATGCTCCCACACCTACATGTCCTAGTATGACCCAAGCCCTCGAAGACTTTATCAAAAAATATAACAAGGAGAATAAGTAAAGATGGGGTAACACCCCATCTTTTTTTTCTCAGTTTATACCGTTTCAATGGAAAGATTCAGGTTACCCAAAAGTAGCATACTGAGAAGCAAAAAGGTTATCGATGAACTCTTTTCGAAGGGGAAAGGAAACTCCCATTACCCAATAAAAGTTATATATTTGGTAAAAAAAAGCGAAGCTAACGATGTTGGAACAACAGCCATGTTCGTAGTTCCAAAGAAACGCTTCAAGAGAGCCGTGGACCGCAACTTACTTAGAAGAAGAATAAAGGAGGCTTACAGGTTAAATTGTCATTCTATTGAAAAAGAGTGCATCGAAAAAAACCTTAAGTTAAACATGGCATTTCTTTTCAATTCAAGCCAAATTGAAGATTTCGCAACCATACAGAAGTCGATTCAGGAAATACTAAATAGTGTTAGTAAAGGTTTGTAGCTTAGCATTGGTAAACCGAATGAAAAAAATTTTAATAGGAATAAGAACAGTATTAATTAAACTATTGATATTACCAATTAGGGTTTATCAGATTTTAATTAGCCCCTTGTTTCCACCTTCATGTCGTTACTATCCAACTTGCTCAAACTATTGCCTTGAGGCAATAAAAAAACACGGACCGTTCAGGGGAAGCTGGCTTTGTATTAAAAGGGTCGTGAGTTGTAATCCATGGGGAGGACACGGAATCGATCCCGTTCCTTAAATAGTTATGTTTAGTAGGTTTAATATCATATTATGAAGAATTTAAAAGTAAAGCAAATTGTTCTCGTAACCCTAACGACTCTCATAATAGGGTCCCTTTTTTCCTTTAAAAAAGATGTTGACTTTAGAACATCAAAGAGTTTAGATATTTTTTTCTCATTTTTTAGGGATCTGAATGTTTTTTATGTTGACAAAACCGATCCTGAGGATTTGGTTCGTATAGGTATCGATGCAATGCTGCAATCGCTTGATCCATACA
>CAZLXF010000012.1:0-1572 GCA_964563065.1 uncultured Rikenellaceae bacterium
ATATGGCTTCGGTAATAAAAATTGGAAGGTATGTTTTGCCGGTTACGGCATTGGTATCTACATGGTTAAAAACAAAATCTATTTGTTTAAGAATCTTCCGATCCTTCATCTCCTGTTCAACATTATTTATATCAATCTGAATTTTGTTGTAACTCTCGTAGAAGTACTGGCTAAGGTTTTCGGGGTTATTCTTTTCTTTATTGCCGATAATTTTTCTGAGGATTGGGTGTGCCGGATTTTCACCGGGTTTAACAATAACTGCATCGATTAGAAATGATTCAGGGGTTAACTCTACGGCAAATTCTTGGAAAACACCCTTTTTTATAGCGATATTTTTTGGAATGTAACCAACGTACGAAATTGTAATGGAGTCGCCAGCCGAACGGGTTTCGAGGAAAAACCGACCCTCAAAATCGGTAACAGTTCCAACGCTAGTCCCCTTGAACGAAACGTTTACGAAAGGAAGAAACTCACGAGTTTGTTCGTCGATAACGGTTCCCCGTATTTTTGTAACCTGTGCTATAATCTTGGGCGCAAAAAAAAGCATACCAAGCGATGCGAACAAAACAAGTGCAATTTTCCCTCTTTTCATTTTGTTTTAGTTAAACTAAAAATTACTTGTCCTGTTCGGTTTTTCTGTAAATTCTTGCCGAAACGGCAATGCTGGCTTCAAAAAGCAACCATAACGGGAATGTAACCAGCAAAAGGCTGAGTATGTCGGGTGGGGTTATTATTGCAGCAACAATCATTATTATTATAAAGGCGTGCTTTCTGTACTTTTTTAAGAATTTGGGTGTTACAATTCCTGCTTTTGTAAGAAATAGTATTAGTACCGGAAGTTCGAAGAGAATTCCTGTTGCAAGCGTAACCGATGCAACCGATGCTATAAACGAACCCAGGTTTATTTGGTTCGTAACCTCTGGGGAAATGCTATATCCACCCAGAAAGTGGATTGTTAATGGAGAAATAATGAAGTAGCCAAAAACTACACCTGCCAAAAAAAGAAAGGATATATAAAAAACGGCGCCTCTGGCTCTTTGCCTCTCGCTTGGATATAGAGCAGGCTTTACAAAGTTCCAGAATTGTTGAATAATGTATGGAAACGAAACTATAATGCCAGCAAACACCGAAACTTGAATGTGAGTGTTGAATTGTCCGGCCATATTGATATTAATAATGTTCAACGGCAACGAGTTAATGCAAAGTGTTTGAGAGTTTAGTAAATCGGCTAACTTGCAAAGAATTCTGTTGGTAAAAAACTCGGGCGACTTAGGGGCTAGCACAATATGGTCGAAAATAAAACGGTAAAACAGGAACGCTAAAAGCGAGGCAACAACAACGCCAATGGCTGCTCGAACTATTACCCAACGTAGCTCCTCGAGGTGTTCCAGAAATCCCATCTCAGTCTCTTTGCCTTTTTGTGCGCTCATGTTTTCTAAACAATTCCTTCCCTAAGTATATCGTGTAAATGAATCATACCAACGTATTTGCCTTTCTCGGTAACAAGAAGCTGGGTAATTTTGTTCTTCTCCATAAGGTTGAATGCGTTAATAGCCAGCTCGTCGCGTTCAA
>CAZLXF010000012.1:1672-21758 GCA_964563065.1 uncultured Rikenellaceae bacterium
TTGGCAAAATCGGCGGGAGTGAATCCTTTAAGGTGAAGGAGGCAAACTGCCAGCGCATCGCCAATAACCAGCTGTGCGGTGGTGCTTGAGGTTGGAGCCAAATTGTTCGGACAAGCCTCGTTTTCAACGGTTGCGCGAATTACCAGGTTAGCTTTTTGTGCCAAGTAGCTATCGGTATTTGAAACTACAGCAATTAGCTTGTTTCCTAGGTTTCGGATAAGAGGAACCAGTACTTTTATTTCAGGAGTATTGCCGCTCTTCGAAAGGCAAATAATAACGTCATCGGGCTGAATAATACCTAAATCGCCGTGAATGGCATCGGCAGCATGCATGAAAATTGCCGGAGTGCCAGTGGAGTTAAATGTGGCTACAATTTTTTCAGCAATAATTGCACTTTTCCCAATGCCAGTAACAATAACTCTGCCTTTCATGCTAAAAAGGGTCTCGACGCAGCTGGTAAAGCTCGAATCGATGTAGGTTGCTAGGTTTGATATGGCTTTGGCTTCTTCCTGAATAGTTTTTATAGCAAGGTGATTTATATCAACTTTCATTTTGTGCAATTTTGCATTATTATTATTAACTTTATCAATTAAAAAGTTAAAAGTAAAACAGTTTTTTATCTGTTTCCTGTACAAAAGTAACTGTTTTTTGTTCTGACGTAGTATCTTTTTTAATATTACAATTGTTTATCTGTTAGAACGTTTTAATTTTTAGGAAAATATATTATTTGAATTACTAATTTTTTCATTCAAAGAAGAAATGAACGTTGGATCGGATATTTCCCTCTCTGAACATTTAAGCAAACACTTTGGTTTCAGTAGTTTCAAGGGAAATCAGGAGGTTATAATAAGAAACGTTTTGGCAGGCAACGATACTTTTGTGTTAATGCCTACAGGTGGCGGTAAGTCCTTATGTTACCAGCTTCCAGCGCTCTTATTGAAAGGCACTGCAATAATAATTTCTCCTCTCATTGCGCTAATGAAGAATCAGGTTGATGCCATGAGGGGTTTCAGTATGGAAGATGGAATTGCCCATTTTCTAAACTCATCGCTAAACAAGGCGCAAATAGCTAGGGTTAAGCAGGATATGCTTAGCGGGAAAACCAAAATGCTTTACGTTGCACCCGAATCGCTAACAAAAGATGAAAACATTCAGTTTCTAAAGCAGGTAACCATTTCGTTCTATGCCATTGATGAGGCACACTGTATTTCCGAGTGGGGACATGATTTTAGGCCAGAGTACCGTCGCATCCGCCCAATTATTAACGAGATTGGAAACGCACCCATAATTGCCCTAACCGCAACGGCAACCCCAAAGGTTCAGCACGATATTCAGAAAAATTTGAGCATGCTGGAAGCTAGCGTTTTCAAATCGTCGTTCAACAGACCAAACCTATACTACGAGGTTCGCCCCAAGGTAAACACTACCCGCGAAATTATTAAGTTCATAAAAAATAACGAGGGAAAATCGGGGATTATTTACTGCCTAAGCAGGAAGAAAGTGGAGGAAATTGCCGAGATGCTTAAGGTGAACGGAATTAAGTCGTTGCCTTACCACGCTGGCATGGACTCCGCAACGCGAAGCGGAAATCAGGATAAATTTCTGATGGAGGAGGTTGATGTTATTGTTGCAACCATTGCCTTTGGAATGGGAATCGATAAGCCCGATGTTCGGTTCGTAATTCACTACGATATTCCTAAAAGTCTCGAGGGTTACTACCAGGAAACTGGCCGCGCTGGCCGCGACGGTGGCGAAGGGAAATGTATTACTTTCTACAGCTACAAGGATATTCAGAAGCTCGAAAAATTTATGCAGGGCAAGCCGGTTGCCGAACAGGAAATTGGTAAGCAGCTGCTGCTCGAAACCGTTTCGTACGCCGAATCGTCAGTGTGCCGCCGAAAAATGCTGCTTCACTACTTTGGGGAGGAGTACCATGAGGGAAATTGTAATGCATGCGATAACTGTCTGCACCCAAAGCAGCAGTTCGAAGGGAAGGAGTATCTCCAACTTTTCCCTGAACCCATTATGGCTGTAAAAGAGAAATTTAATGCCGAGCACGTTGCAAATATTCTTTGCGGAAATATTACCACAGCAATAAAATCGTACAAGCACAATAAACTCGAAACATTCGGCGAGGGCGCCGAGAAGGACATTAAATTTTGGAATGCCATTATTCGTCAGGCATTGGTTATGAAGTTTATTGAGAAGGATATTGAAAACTACGGATTACTTTTTCTCACCGAGAAGGGAAAGCAGTTTATTAAGGAACCATTCGATTTGATGTTCACTCAGGATCACGATTACCAGGAGTCCGACGACGATGACATAACCCTTAGCCAGCCAGGCAAGGGAGGATCTTCCGACGAAGAACTTTTCAGTATGCTGAAGGATTTGCGCAAACGCATTGCAAAAAAGAAGAACCTTCCACCTTTCGTTATCTTTCAGGATCCATCACTTGAGGACATGTCAATTCAGTACCCCATAACCATTGAGGAACTTCAAAATATTTCAGGGGTTGGGGTTGGCAAAGCCAAACGTTACGGGAACGAATTTGTTGAGCTAATTAAAGCCTACGTTGAGGATAAAGAAATAATTCGGCCTCAGGATATGGTTGTTAAGTCGGTGGCAAACAAGTCGTTACTTAAGGTTTTTGTTATTCAAAGCATCGACCGTAAAATGGATTTCGAAGATATTTGCAGCGCAAAAAACCTCGAAATGGACGAGTTGCTGAGCGAAATTGAAGCCATTGTGAATTCAGGAACCAAACTGAGTATCGATTACTACATTGATAGTACAATTGACGAGGAAAAGCGCGACGAAATTTTTGAGTACTTTAAGGAAGAAGCCGAAACCGAATCGATTCAGGAAGCGCTCGATTACCTTGGCGACGATGAGTTTACCGAGGAAGAAATTCGTTTGGTACGAATTAAGTTCATTTCTGAACTTGGTAACTAGCAATCCCTTAAGAAATTCATTTTATTAAGGAATGAAGAGATTCTTTTCAGATAAATAAACGATAGATGTGGGTTGCTTTGAATTACAAAACAACCCATTTTCAAGTTAAGTAAATAGTTGTGAGTACAATTCTTAAAGTAGAGGGGTTAACCAAATATTTTGGCAACATAAAGGCCATTGAGAATATTGATTTAACCCTTGAAAAAGGACAGGTTTTAGGTTTACTTGGACCAAACGGAAGCGGAAAAACAACCACTTTAGCAATTGCACTGGGTATAAAGTTTGCCGATAAAGGTAACTTCCAGTGGTTTGAGGGAGTAAAGGTTCCGGATGCTAATAAGCGAATTGGTGCCCTTCTGGAGGTTCCGTACTTTTTCCCGTACCTAAATCTTGAGAAAAATCTTAGCATTGTTGCGAAGGTAAGAGGCCGGGGATCGAACCAGATTTCTGAAATTCTTTCGCTGGTGGGGTTGGAGTCAAGAATAAAGTCGCTATACTATACACTTTCGCTTGGAATGAAGCAGCGGCTTGCAATCGCTAGCGCTCTTATTGGCGATCCAGAGGTGCTGGTTCTCGATGAACCAACAAATGGCCTCGATCCCGAAGGAATTGCAGAGGTAAGGGAAATAATAAAAGGGCAAGCAGCTTCGGGTAAAACCATAATTCTGGCCAGCCATATTCTCGATGAGGTTGAAAAAGTATGCTCGCACGTTGCAATTCTTAAGGATGGCGAAAAAATTGCCTACGGCAAGGTGAACGAGCTGCTCAAGGAGCTACAACACATTACCCTAAGTTCCGATGATATTGATTTGTTGTCGGTTGTGCTATCGCAGTTTAAAGGAGTTAACATTGTTGAGAAAGGAGCATCCTCCATTATTATTTCAGTTGAAGAAAACATTACAACATCAGTTTTAAATAAGTGGTTAGTTGAACAGGGGATCGTCCTCAACCAGCTGGAGGTTCACAAGAAAAGGCTCGAGGATCAGTTTCTTGAGCTTGTTCGTAAAACAAAATAATCCCTCGAAAACTTTTATATTAACATGAAGAAGCTAATTCAAATTGAGGCGATAAAAACTTGGGGTTACCCTGCTTTCAGGGCAATACTAATCTTACATTTTACGCTTTTTTTGCTGGTAGCCATCGTTTCGTCAAATATAAACATCAACATACAGGGAGTTGCCATTGAAAAACTTTTCGTTTTCCCGCATATTTGGTCGGTTTTTGCATGGTTCTCAAGCTGGTTTAACCTACTGCTTGGCATTATAGCCATTGTGTTAATATCAAATGAATTTCAGTATAGAACTTTTCGCAAGCAGCTAATCGATGGGTTAACCCGGAATGAGTTGCTATACGGAAAACTTTTAGTTTTCATTTTTGTAGCATTATATACTATGCTACTTGTGTTTCTATCGGGGCTCATTTTTGGAATCATTAATTCTACCAACTTTGCGTTAACCGATTTTTTTGAGGGACTATACTACCTGCCAATTCTTTTTATTCAGGCACTTGCCTACACCATGCTAGCCATGCTTTTTGCATTCCTTTTTCGGAATGCAGGTTTATCAATAGTTTCGTTTGTGCTTTTTTTCTTTCCAATTGAGCCTATTATTCGCTGGTTTCTGCCCGATAGCATCGACAAGTTTATGCCCGTAAAAATTATTGCCAACCTAACTCCAATGCCCGATTTTATAGGTATTACACTGGGCGATTTGGTTCAAATTCAAAGTCAACAATTTTCCGAAGCAGGCGGTTTTGGTCTGCAAGCCTACACAACACCACTTTGGCTAACAGTTTTAGCTGCAGTGTTTTACTCTGCGTTATTTGTGTTAGTGTCAAAATACATTGTTAAAAAGAAAAACTTTTAGCTCAAATTATTGTTAAAATACTGTGATAGCATTGAATCAGTGCTAATAATTTTCTATATTTACACTTTGAACCAACTAAAAAATTAATCTGCCATGAGAAAAATTTTACTTTCATTAGCTGCAATTGGACTAGTAGCATCGCTTCAGGCACAAACTGTACTGAAGTATCAAACCCATGGTTTGATTCCAACCTTTAAAAACGATATGTTTATAACAAAATATGCCGAGCCTGGAGCAGAAGGAAGAAATGTGGTTTGGGATTTTACAAACTTGGAGCTTACAAAGGATTTTATGGGTTCGCTTGATAGCCCAGATTTAAGCCGTGGCTCTCAACTTTTCCCCGAAGCAAACGCTGTGCTTGAAGAGTTTGGTAACTACTTTTTCTTTAAAACTACCGAGGAGGGAATTCAACAACTTGGCTTTTTGTCGGCATCAGGAACCACTAACATTGTTTACGATGTGCCTTTCCAAAAAATGAAGTACCCATTCGTTTATGGAAGTTCCTACACTGGCGATTTCTCTGGAACCTACAACGGAACCAAAACAAATGGTGAAATTGTTGGAAATTATTCTGTTACTGGCGACGCCACAGGTACTCTGATGTTGCCAGGAAACGTTTCGTACGAGAATGCTTTGAGGGTAAAGGAAGTAAAAACGTACACACAAACTCTAAATGATTATAGTTATGATATTGAGAATGTTACTTACCGTTGGTACGTAAACGGTCATCGTTTCCCAATTCTAGTTTTTATTAAAAGTACTTACACTTTCAGCAAGGGACGTACTCAGGTTTCAACCCAAGCTGCTTACAACCCTGTAATTCTTTATGGGCCAACTGACGATGATGTAATGAGTGTTAACTATGGTATGAACGTTTACCCAAATCCCTACCGCGATTTAGTAAACATTAAGTATACCCTTGAAAATCCTTCGGCAGTTAATCTTTCGGTTTACGATTTGAATGGACGTTTAGTGAAAGTTCTTGTAGATTCAAACGAGGATGCAGGCGAAAGAATTCATAACTTTTCAGCAAAAGAAATGGGGCTCGCTGCTGGTGCCTATCTTGTTAAACTAAATGTTAACGGAGAGGTTACAACCCAGAAAATTCTTGAGCTCTAGGTTTTATTAAATAGTTTAATTTAAAGGTCGGTTTTATACCGACCTTTTTTTATTTAATACTTTTTTTAATTGATATATTAAACTTAATAAAGAGTTTTAGTGAACAGTAAATAAGGGTTTTACAATGGGTTTGTTTAGTTGTTTATAAATAGTTTTTAAATTTAAATTATTATTTTTTTTATTTTTTATTGACTTTAAATAATCAAAATAATACATTTGTAATCTTTTGTACCACAATATTTTTAATAAATATTGAAGTTTAATTTAATTAATAATAGGATGAAAAAAATTACATTAACTCAACCAGAAGTTAATCATTTACGTGAATTTTATCAGGCCGAACTTGAAAAAGCAAAAACACGAATAGCAACGCTTACAAGTGTTTTAAGCAAGTTAGGTGAAGTTACACCCTCGCAAGAAGCTGAAATTAATAAATTGCTGGGCGAAAAGGTTACATCTTTAAAAAAACAGACAAAAACAGTAGTAAAAAAACCAGGTAGAAGAGGTAGACCGCCTAAAGCAAAAGTTGAGTTGCCCGCAGCAACAATAGCAGATAAAGCTACAAAAACAGGAAAAGCAGTAAAAACAAAAACTGCTGTAAAAGCAACTCCAAAAGCAAAGGTTGTAAAACCAAAATCAAAAACAGTTAAAGTTGTTGCTGATTCGCAACAAAAACCAGCAGCCAAAATGGTTGCTAAAAAGAAAGTTACCTCTAAACGAAAGCCATTAAAGAAAGGTAGAGGAAGTAACAAAATGAAATGGAATGAGGTTGTTGTAGATGTTATTAAAAATTCGAATACCCTCCTCGATTCAAATTCAATAGCCCAGAAAGCAGCAGAGAAGCTAAAACTTTCGGATTCAGATTTTAACAGAGTTAAATCGTCGGTTGCAACTACGCTTACAAAACTTGCAAAAACCGATAAGAAGTTATTCGTACATAAGAAGCCGGGTTCACGCGCTGGTTATTACGCATTGCCACAATGGCAAACCGATTCGGGAGAACTTCTTCCTGAGTATAAAGAGAAGTTGAGTTAAGAGGAAAATAAAAAATTAGGCCGGTTTTGCCGGCCTTTTTCTTACTCTTGAGTTATTTCGCCAATAAGCGTTGCTTGTGTGCAGCTTGTAATTTTTACGTAGGCATAGTCGCCAATTCGGTAGTTGCCTTTTGAAAAAACCACTACCTTATTCTGTGAGGTTCGCCCAAAGTACTGATCGGATGATTTTTTCGATTCCCCTTCAATAAGAACCTCGTAACTTTTTCCAATATCTTTCTGTTTGCTTTCCTCGGATAGTTTCCCTTGTAGTTCAATAATTTGCGTTAACCTTTGGGTCTTAATATCTTCAGGAACATCATCGGTTAATTTTCGGGCTGCTTTGGTATTTGGACGTTCGGAGTATTTAAACATGAATGCAAAATCGTACCCCACCCACTGCATTAGCTGTAGGGTTTGGTCGTGGTCGAGCTCGGTTTCGGTACAGAAACCTGTAATTAAATCGGTGGAAATTGAACATTGTGGTAAAATTCGCCTGATTGCTTCAATGCGTTTCATGTAGTACTCGCGGGTGTAGCCACGGTTCATGAGTTCGAGAATTCGGGTTGAACCCGACTGAACAGGCAAATGAATGTGGTTGCAAATATTCTCGTACATAGCCATAGTGTAAAGCACCTCGTCGGAAAGATCCTTTGGGTGGGAGGTTGAGAATCGAACCCGAAGGTTCGTATCAACTTTTGCAACCAATTCGAGTAAATCTGAAAAACTTGTTCTTCCACCGTTGCTATCGGACCAGTTGTAGCTATCAACATTTTGCCCAAGCAGGGTAACCTCGCGGTAACCAGCTTCAACAAGTTCCTGTACTTCACGAACAACAGTTTTTGGATCGCGGCTGCGCTCGGCTCCTCTAACGTATGGAACCACACAGTACGAGCACATGTTGTTGCAGCCACGCATTATTGATACGAATGCTGACACACCGTTTTTATCGAGCCTAACAGGACTAATATCGGCGTAAGTTTCCTCGCGCGAGAGGAGAACGTTTATTCCTTTCTGGCCTCCTTCGGCAGCCCGGAGTAGTACGGGTAATTCTCGGTACGCATCGGGGCCAATAACGAGGTCAACAGTTTTTTGATCATCGATAAGTTTTTCCTTTAGCCTTTCGGCCATACACCCAATAACACCAACAAGAACCGAAGGTTTATCCTTTTTAATCTGACGAAAAACATTGAGCCTTCCCCAAACACGGGTTTCTGCATTCTCGCGAATTGAGCAAGTGTTAATAAGAATTACATCGGCTTCTTCAATACTATCGGTTAACCCGTATCCATTCGATTGAAGAATGGAGGCAACAACTTCGCTGTCGTTAACGTTCATCTGACAGCCATACGTTTCAATGTAAACCTTACTGTGACCATTTGTTGGCATAACGCTTGTCATACTTGCTCCTTGTTTTGTTGGGGCAACAAAGGTAATGGTTTTTAAAAATATATTTTCAACTTCTTTTTGCTCGTAACTTTTTATTGTACCATGGAAACCATGAGGCAATTGCTGCAGGAAGCCCAACGTTAAGTAGCCAAAGTGTAATTGTTGCCGATACAACTGCTATGGAGTTACTAGTTAAAGAACCAACGAAAGCAAGTGCAAAGCCTGCCCTAACTCCTGCTTCGGAGAAAAAGAATGTTGGAACAAAGCTTGCGAAAAGGTAGGTTAACGAAATTGCCGAAAATAACATAAATGCTTGCACATTAACTCCTAAGAATTTAAGTATTAAAATGAATTGTGTGGCAAAAACTATATAGCGAAAAATACTGAGTCCAATTATGGCACTACTTTGTGGAAGTGTTATGTTAAGTGCTACCTCTTCTCCAGAGGTCAATTTCTTGAAAAATTGTTTTCTTCCCAGATAGTTTGCAACGCTATTTATTTTAAAAATAAAAAGAAGCAAACCCAACAATGCCGCTGCTATAATTATAGAAATGATATTAATTTTATTGGAAAAGTTGCCATTTGTACAAGGGAAGTAGCCCCAAGTTACCAACCCGATTATTCCAAAAAAAATTGTTGCAATTTGTTGGGTAGCGCTACACCAAACTGCAGCCAGCGCTGCTTTGGCTCTGTTGGGTGCAGAAATCGATGCAATTCTTCCTATGGGTTCGCCAATTCTATTAGGAGTAATAATTCCTGTTACAACTCCATACCAAACGCTTCCAAATGCTTTTAGTAATGTTGTGCTTTCAAAACTTTTGATAGATAGTTTCCATTTAATTGCTTCAATAAGCCAATTTACAGGCATTAGTAAAAGAAAAGTAAACAGAAGAATATGGTTGCTGGTTTTTACTGCCTGTTCGAAAACAGAAGATATTTCGTGCCAGCTGTAGTTGTATAGCTTGTAAATAATGAAACCATACGCAAGAGTAGCTATTGTTAGTCTTGCTATTAATACCTTTTTTTTGCTTAGTTGAAACAAAGTTTTTTTTGCTAAAATAGTGTTTTACATTTACAGATTAGGAACGCTAATGGCTTAACGTTATTATTTTTATTACTTTTACTACAAAGTTAGCAGATTCTGAAGTTTTTTAAACCACAATATCTTGGGTTATGAAGGATTCATCGGGTCATAATAAGTCCATTGTTTTTGTTTATAACAATCTAAAAAAATTCTTAACCTACGGAATATGGAGTAAAAGTTTAGACGAGTATCCTCCCATAAAATCAAAATTATATAGGCACCTCAGGGTTCTGCTTTTGGCATTAAGGGGATTTTCTGAGGATAAGGTTTTGCTTCGGGCCTCGGCGTTAACGTACTTCACGCTTATGTCAATAGTTCCCATTTTGGCTATGGGTTTTGGCATAGCCAAAGGTTTTGGGTTGGACAAGTACCTAAAAACTCAGCTGCTACAAAATTTTCAGGGACAAGAGGAGGTGTTAAATCAGCTCATTAGTTTTTCCGACTCGCTGCTTCAGCGAACAGGAGGTGGTTTAATTGCAGGAATTGGTGTTGCCGTGTTGTTCTACTCTGTTCTCAAGGTTTTTGGTCATATCGAAAATTCCTTTAACGATATTTGGCGAATTGCTAAAGGTCGTACCCTTGCCCGAAAGTTTAGCGATTACCTCTCGATGATGGTTATTGCCCCAGTCCTAATAATAGCATCAAGCGGATTTACCGTTTATGCTGCAACGCAAATATCAAGGCTTTCCCAAGAAATTGATTTGCTAAGCATGGTTAGCCCGTTTCTACTTTTTACTTTAAAATTTGCACCATTTGTAATTATTTGGATTCTGTTTACTGTAATTTATATTGTAATGCCCAACACAAAGGTGAATCTTACAGCCGGAATTGTATCGGGTATTATTGCAGGAACTGCGTTTAGCTTTGTTCAGTGGTTCTATATCGACTTGCAGGTTGGTGTTTCGAAGTACAATGCAATATACGGAAGCTTTGCCGCAATACCGTTACTTTTAGCTTGGCTTCAGCTTAGCTGGTTAATTGTGCTTTTTGGTGCAGAAATATCCTTTTCCTACCAAAACCAGAACCTTTACGAGTTTGAAACCGAAACAGAGAACATTAGCCATTACTCAACCAGAATAATTGCGTTGCTAATTACAAATAAAATAGTAAAAAGGTTTGTTGATGGCCAGCTACCTCTTACAGCACAAGAAATATCCAAGGAACTGAAACTTCCAATAAGATTGGTTAGGGTTGTGTTAAATATCTTGGAGGATTGCAGAATTGTATCGTTAACCTACACCAAAGAACCTAAAAACCCTGCATATCAGCCGGCTCAGCATGTAGAAAAAATGACAGTTTCGTATATTATTAATGCCATCGATAGGGAGGGGACATACCTTGAAAACGAGAATCCTTTAATGCAGAAAATCCAGCTGTATCATAAGTCGCTTGAGCAACAAATGGAAAGTCTTCCTGAGAATACCCTTGTAAAAGATTTATAGTTTCATTCATGACTTGGATATTCCTGTCAATTCTTACTGCGGTTAGCGAAGCAGCAAAAGATGTGTTTAGTAAGAAAAGGCTGCGAAGCAGCAATGCATACATGGTTGCTTGGTCGTACAGGTTGTTTTCTCTTCCTTTTCTATTGCCATTGCTTTTTTTTATTGATATACCAGAAATTTCAACAGAATTCTGGGTTGCTTTATTTTTAAGTGGGGGATTAAATGTAGTTACCACTATACTGTACATGAAGGCCATAAGCCACTCCGATTTGTCGCTTACGGTTCCCATGGTAGCGTTTACTCCTCTTTTTTTACTTGTTACTTCTCCAATTATTGTTGGCGAATTTCCCAATTTGGCTGGTGTTTTAGGGGTGGTTCTAATTGTGGTAGGCTCATACTTTTTAAACATTAAGGAAGTACAAAAGGGACTTTTGGCTCCGTTTAAATCGTTGGTAAGCCAAAAAGGGCCTCGCTACATGCTTCTGGTTGCTTTTATCTGGTCGTTATCATCCAACTTCGATAAGATGGGAGTTAACGCTTCCTCTCCGCTTTTTTGGGCCATTACAGTGAATGTTTTCATTGCATTTGCAATGATGCCTGTGGTGTTATATAAGGTAAGAAGGCAGTCGTTGGATTTAATAACTAATTGGGAAAAATACTTGCCCATTGGTATGTTGGGTGCAGCAACACTTATTTTTCAAATGCTGGCAATAAACTTAACGCTGGTTGCTTACGTAATATCTATTAAGCGCACAAGCGCAGTTCTTGTTGTTATTGCGGGTTCCTTGTTTTTCAAGGAAAAAGGAACTACATACCGTTTAGTTGGCTCACTAATAATGATTGCAGGAGTAGTTCTAATATCGCTTTTCTGAAAAAGAAACCTAGAAAGGATTATTAAACACCAAAAGAATCTTTATGTGGTAACTTAACACCAAGTATAGTTATGTCATCACGTTGATATGCGCTACCCTTAAAACTATCGTATGTGTCAACAATAACTTCGCCAATTTCCTCCATTGGCTTATCAATATTGGAAAGCAGCAGGTTGTGGAGTCTGTAGCTAGTAAATTTTTTGCTGTTATCATTATTCTGATCCTGCAACCCATCTGTACAGAGAAATAGCATATCGTCTGGGTTAAGGATAATTTGTTTGTTTTCAAACTCATTGTCAATATCGGGCATAAGACCTCCAATTGATTTTCGGTTTCCTTTAATTACGTTAATTTTATCGGAACCTTGTGTGTAGTAAAATAGGGGTCTGTTTGCTCCGGCAAATGTTATGTAGTATTGCTCAGCGTTGGCTTTTTCAATGGAGCAAAGACAAACATCCATGCCATCGAAGTTTTCAGAGGAATCCTGATGTAGAACTATGTTTAACATATTGTTGAGCTCCTTCAGAATTGTGGCTGGGTTGAAAATTTTTCTCTCATTAATAATTTCGCTAAGCATTCGGTTTCCAATAAGGCTCATAAATGCACCCGGAACACCATGGCCAGTACAGTCAACCACAGCAATAAAAAGTTTTTCAACACTGTTAACCTGGTTTTTTAGGTGTGAGAACCAGAAGAAATCGCCCGATACAACATCCTTGGGTTTAAAAACAATGAAATTTTCGAAGTACTTGTTCAACGTTTGTTTTTCTGGGAGAATTGCTTGCTGAATGGTAAGCGCATACTGCAAGCTAGCACGGATTTGTTTGTTTTGGTCTTGCAGCTCGTCGCGTTGGCTCTGTAGCTCCTCTTTTTGCTGAGTAAGTTCCTCGTTCTTCTCAAGAATATCTGTTTGTTGCTCGCTAATCTCTTTTGTTCGTTGGTCAACAAGATGCTGAAGACGCAAATTCGATGCCTTAAGCATTTTGGTTTTTATACCAACAGAAATGCTGATGATTGAAATAAGCAGTACAATGTAAAAAAAGTATGCAGCTGGATGGTGATACCAGGGACGAAGGATTGTAAAAGAGTATGTTGAAACGGGACTCTCAATATCGTAAATACTCAGCGCTTTTACCATAAACTGGTAGGTTCCATAAGGAAGGTTTGTATACTCTTTATGCCTAACAGGAAGCCAACCCGACCAAGTTTCGTCGAAACCTTTAAGCATAAATGAAAACAATGTTCGATCCTCATTGTCGAAGTATGGTGATGAGAAATCGAATGAGATTGAGTTGTTGGAATACGAAAGTATGGGGAAATCGTTAGCCGGCTGATTGGTGCCTGTGCAATTGGTAAATCCGTCGTTACAGGCCTGTAGGTATGCGCCTCCAAACAGATTGCCATTGTTGCTTATGCTTACCTCTCTGATAAGAGAACGCGGAATTTTCCTGCCTCCTTTGTTTACTTCCGGATCGAATCGGTAGAGAGCATCCGAACCTGCAATCCAGGTTACACCATCACTCTCTGTGTAAACTCCGTAGAAAATCATTTTTGGAATTGCGTTAAGTTCTCCAGGTATTCTTAGGAAGGTACCCTCGCTATTGAGAATGGCTCTCTCAATCCAACGGGTGTGGGTCTCTTTATAGGTTTCGAACCAAAGGTTTCCCTTCGAGTCGCTTGAGTAAATACGAATTCCTGTATTCCCATCTGTAAACTCAGTTCCAAGCGATGAGTCGGGAGCAAAACTTTGGCTTGAAGGGTGATAGTGTGATAGTCCCTTCTCTGTTGAAACTTTTATGCTCCCGTAAATGTAGTTTACACGAGCATCTTCATCAAACTTGGGGGAGAAGGGTAGGTTTACAAAAACTTCAGTTTCTTCAACCCGAAGGCTTAATGGATTACTTACTTTCGCTTTGTATACACCGTTGTACCTAACTATGAACCAAACATTCCCCTCGTTATCCTCGTCAACAGAATAGATTCTTCCAGAAATGTTGTGTAGTTTTCCAATAAATTTCCATCGGCCATTTTTATAGGCAACAACTCCTAGTCCATCGTAAAGTCCTATGTAAATAATGTTCTTATGGAATTTCGATTGCAGAATGCTGAATGCGGGGGATGTGCCATTGGCAATTAACTCTGCTTTTTCTCCTTTAATTTCGTAGATTCCATCGCCAGTTGCTACAAGTGTGGCTTTTTTGTTGTCGGAAGAGGTAACGCTCTTCATTTCCCAGCTAAGGTTCAGAATGCCCTCCACCCGATTAAAATTCTTGTCATCAAGTTCAAAAACGCCTGCGTTTGAACTTACGTGTATTTTTCCGTTATGCCTTACAATTGATTGTAATACCCCTTGGTATCCCATCGATTCATTGAAGTAGGTAATTTGTGAGTTTATTGAAGCATAGGATATGCCATTATTGAGTGCTAACCAAATATTTTCCTGGCTGTCGTGGTTTATGTACCAAATGGTTTCGTCCTGCAAGCCCTGTTCTTTACCTATAAAATGAGTAATTTCACCTGTAGCATTAAATACGGCAACACCACCCCTGTATGTTCCAATTGCGAATTCTCCGTTTGGTAGCCGAATTCCGTTATATACCCAGTTGTCCTTGAAAAATTTATTGTTGCTGGTGCTAAAGGGTTTTACAATAGAGTCGGGGTGAATGGAGTTGTCGGTTAGTGCTTGAGTATTGTACAGGTAAAAACCTTTGTTTTGTGTGCCAAGTAAAATATGATTCTTGTCGAAGGGAATCATACAGTAAATTCTTGTCTTTTCAAACATGTTCCCCTTGGGAACAAGTCGCAGCGAATCATCTTCAACAATAGTTAACCCAACATTGGGTTGTACAGTGAAAATGCTATTTGATACGAAGTAGGTTCTATGAAAAATGGTTTTTGGAAACCAACTTATGGACGAATCCCCATTTATAAGAATTATGCAGTTGTTGGTGCTAAAGTAAACTCCTTTGGGTGTAACATAAACCTGTCTAACTAAACCGAGAGGTTTGCATGCATCATCAATAAACTGAGTGAGTGAAAAATACTTCATCGTATTTGTTGAGTCGGCTGCAATGTAACCAAGCTCATCCTGTCCTCCTACCCAAACCCTGCCGTTATTATCTGTGTCGAGACATCGGGCAAGGGCTCCGTTAATTGATATTGTTCTCCATTTATACCCGTCATATTCCAGAACTCCCGTGTTGTTTGCAACATATATTAGCCCCCGGTAGTCCTGAACCACTGCCCAGTTTTGTGAGTGGCCAAGGTAGTCGCGGTGAGAGAAATTTTTCAACGAAAGTTGACCAATTTCTTGTGCTGAAATATTTTGACTAACAAAAAGTAGTAAGAAAGAAATTCGGAAAATGAATAGTATATTTTGCATAAAACCAACTATAATACTTGTAATTACCAACAAACATAAATGTAACACCTAATTCTTTTGAAGCCAAAAAAATAAAAGAGTGCTACAATTTTATGTGGTTAACCATTTCTTTCACAATTGCTTTGGCATCGTTTGCAATGTCAACTATTGAAGCGTTTAGCATGTAGCAGGGAGAAGTAAAAAGAAGATTCTCTTTGTCGATTGCCACTTGCCCGTGCTGGGTGTTTTGGTGCTTTGCACCAAGATGCTCAATAGCCTGTGCAGTGCCGCTATCGGTACCAATGGTTAAGTTTCCTTTGCCCAACACTTTTGCAAGTAGAACGGGTGAGATGCAAAGCGCACCAATAGGTTTTTTGTCGGCATGGGTGTTTTTAATAGCATTTTCAACCTCGGGGTTTACAGAGCAAGAGGTTCCCTCGAAAGCGAACGTACAAAGATTTTTTGCAACGCCAAAACCGCCAGGAAAAATGAGGGCATCGAAATTTTTTGGGTTATACTCGCTAAGGGGTTTTATGTTTCCTCGAGCCAATCGGGCAGCTTCAATAAGTACGTTTCGTTCTTCTTCCATTTCTTCACCGGTAAGATGATTCACCACGTGATGCTGAGGTACGTTTGGAGCGAAAATTTCATAGGTTGCACCCTCAAGTACTATGGCATAAAGAGTCATGGTTGCTTCATGTATTTCTGCCCCATCGTAAACACCGCATCCTGCAAGAACTACTGCAAATTTTTTTGATTCACTCATAGTAAATTCTTCATTTTTTAGACCCTAAAAGTACAAAAAAAGATATATAAGGTATTTTGTTAGCCAACAAAATGTGTTTTAGGATTCAATTTATTGGGTTCTTGCTATATATTTGCTTTGTAATGTAAAAATTCAAAAAGAGGATTAATGAATCTCATAAGAACCTTTGTTGCAATTAAAATTCCAATAGGAAATGCATTAACCGATGTTTGGAACGACCTTCGTGATAAGTTAGGCGGAAGTCAGGTGAAGTGGGTTGCTTCCGATTTTCTTCATCTTACGCTTTTTTTCTTGGGCGATACACCCGAAGAGCAGATACAAATGATTGGAAATGATATTAGAAATGTTCTCGCAAATCAAAATGGTTTTGAGGTTGAACTTAAAGGATTGGGATACTTTGGAAATCCCTCAAATCCAAAAGTTATTTGGGTGGGAATTGAGCGGTGTGCGCAACTAACAAAAATTAAGAGAGACATTACCCAAGTGATTTCTTCTCACGGCTTTCTGGACGACCAACGTGCTTTCAATCCGCATATTACGCTTGGACGAGTGAGAAGTATACATGAACCTCAGTTGCTACAACGATTAATACATGGATACGCAGATTTTATGTTTCAGCGCACAAAAGTAACCTCCGTAATTCACTATCGAAGTGAATTACGTCCTGCTGGGCCAATATATACGCCAATAAATGAATTTTCTCTAGGAAATAAACCTGAAGATTAGTTGGTTTCGGCAGGGGGGTCGAAACCATAAACGTTCCCCTCAACAAAGTGAGTAGGTATTTCTCCGTAACCACCTTTCGATTCACGTTTGGTAACCAGAATCATAATTCCATTCATGGCTGCGGCTTTCTTTTGAAGCCGAATGTCAGCGCTTCGCTGGGCAGATTTTGCACTGCGGCTTCGGGGCGACGACTGAGCATCGATTTTCCCAAGATCGAATAGACCCTCTACATCGGCAGGGGAATCGGTTAATACAATGGTTTTCCAGTTGCCTTCTGCCACCATTTCAAGGGCTGGTGTGTTGAACTTTTCAACTCTTCCGTTGCGGTATATAATACTTTGAACCTGCTTCCTGTCCATCTCCTTAAACTCTTTACTCCCTTCGGGAAAATAGGTTACTTGGCTGTTCGATACCATTTGAACCATTCCCATCACTTTTCTGCCACTAATAAGAATTATTGTGTCAACAGGCTCTTTTGGCTGTTGGGGTTGTTCCTGGGCAATAACAGCAGTTGTACACAGTAAAAGTATAAAGAGTTTAATAACTGTTTTCATGGCAAATAGTTTTTATTTTACATCATTTTTTATGGTGTAGTGCAAAGGTAGTGCCAAAATTATTAATTACGAAATGTTCGCTTTGATAAATGATAACTGTCTGTTATGTAGGTTTGTAACAAATGTCTGCTTCTTTGATTTTTTTTTAATGTAAAACTTTTACTATCAAAATTTATTAGTAAATAGTTGTTGTTTGGTAAGGTTGGTTGGGCTATTTTTGCACACAAGTACAAATTGTTTAATGTATTTTTTACCAAAATGCTTAGGTGGGTTGGTTCTGTTTTTGGTTGGCTTTTAATTGGCGTATCAGCATTTGCTTTTTTTATTGTCGATGCGTTAGTTTGGTTGCTTACTTTTTGGTGGGATAAACGTTTGTGGATACTTCAGCGTTACTCAATTGTTTGGGCGCTATCCTATATTTGGGTTAACCCGTTTTGGAAAATTAATTTTAGTGGGAAAGAGAATGTGCGCAAAGGACAAACCTATGTAATTGTTTCAAACCACCAGAGTGCCATGGATATTGTTCTGCTTTACAGGCTATGGATGCACTTTAAGTGGGTTGCAAAAAAAGAATTATTTAGAATTCCAGTTATTGGATGGAATTTGTGGCTGAATAAGCATATTGCCATAAATCGGAACAGCGTAAAAGATGCACTAAAAATGATGAAGCAGGCAGAAGAGCACCTGAAAATGCGCAGTTCTGTTCTTATTTTTCCCGAGGGAACCCGATCGACTGATGGAACTGTGAAGAGGTTTCGGGACGGTGCGTTTGTGCTTGCACAAAAAACTGGGTATCCAATTCTTCCCGTTGTCCTTAACGGAACTCGAGAGGTAGTAAGTACAGATAGTTTGCATATTAAAGGTAAACAGATTTTAACCCTACGGATTTTGCCCGAAATTACTTCGGATTTCTATGCAGAGAAGAATGTCAATGAATTGGCTGCTTACGTTCAGGAAATTATTACGAAAGAGCACAAGAGCATTGCGCCTGAGTATTATAAAGAGAATTAGATTTTTTTGCTTTAAACTCTTAGTGATTGATTTATAAATAAGTTATTTTAGCAATTGGCAAACTAACCAATAAACCACATAAAAATGAATCCAAAAGTTAGCATCATTATGGGAAGCGCATCGGATATGCCAGTAATGGAGGATGCAGCAAAATTTTTGAATGACCTAAAAATTCCATTCGAAATAAATGCGCTCTCGGCGCATCGAACTCCCGATCAGGTTGCTGAATTTGCCAGAAATGCACACCAGCGTGGAATAAAGGTTATTATTGCCGGAGCTGGCGGAGCAGCGCATTTGCCTGGCGTAATTGCTGCTTTTACTGCTTTACCTGTTATTGGCGTTCCCATAAAAGCGTCCATTTCTATTGATGGCTGGGATTCAATTCTTTCAATACTACAAATGCCTGCCGGTATTCCTGTTGCAACCGTTGCGCTCAATGGAGCGCGAAATGCAGGAATTTTAGCCGCCCAGATTATCGCAACGGGAGAGAAGGATGTGTTCGATAAGGTGGTTTCTTTTAAGGCCGACCTGGCAAAAAAGGTAGTTTCGGCTAACGTAGAACTTTCGAAGGTACAATTCGAGTATCGAACCAATGGCAAATGATAAAACCTAGGAACCAACTATTTCTTTGGAAAAAACGATGCGTTGCACTCAGTGGTATCGTTGTTGTTATTCTGTGCATGTTTCCCCTGCAAATGTTAGCCACATACCCCGAGGAGCAGCCAAGCGCCCGTGCTGCATCGCTAGGTTACGGAGTGGTTGCTTTGGCCGATGAGTGGTCGTTGTTTTACAACCAGGCAAGCCTGGGCTTTATTGAAAATTCGTGGATTGGTGTTCACCACGAGAACCGTTTTGTTTCGCCCGATTTAAGTTTCAGCGCTTTGGGCGGAATTTGGGCTGTAAAGCCCGGTGCCTTAGGAGTTTCAGTTAAACGTTTAGGTTTTAGTAAGTTTAGCCAAACTCAGGCAGGATTGGCTTTTGGAATGAAACTTTCCCCAAACTTCTCGGTTGGGGTTCAGGCTAATTTTCACCACGTGTATATTGCTGGCGAGTACGGAACTACCGCTGCCTTTTCTGCCGAAGGAGGAATTCTTTACACACCAAACCAGAACCTGTCGGTTGGGCTACATATTTTCAACCCAACCCGTTCAAAAATATACGACGACGAGCGGATGCCAACAAAAATAAATTTGGGTTTGGCATATAAACTTAGCGATATGGTTCTTGTTTCATCGGGAGTTGAAGCGAGCACCCACAGTAAGGCTAAGTTTATGGCAGGCGTTGAGTTTTCGCCTATTAAAAGCCTGTACTTTAGGGCTGGATTTGTGTCAAACCCTTCAACTCTCTGTTTCGGATTGGGCTACAATGTTGGGAATTTAAAAATGGATTTAGCGTTTACTCGAAACGAGTATCTTGGCTTTACTCCTCATGCCTCGCTTTCGTACATTTTTGGTAGTAAAAAAACAGTTAGCACTGCTGAAACTGAAACACCATGATTGGTAAAAGGATTGGCCTGCTGATTTTTATATTTGCCCTTTTGTCTCTTAGACTTTTGGGTCAGGAGCTGCAAACCGATCCGCAAAGCATAATTTCCAATATTCTTGAGGACGTTGCCGCATCATCTGAGGAAGATGTTGATTTGGACGCCCTTTCGGAGGAATTGTTATTCTATGCTGATAATCCAATAAACCTTAATTCAACAACCTACGATGAGCTGAGCCGGCTTATATTCTTAACAGATTTCCAAATTCAGAGTTTAATTGATTATATTAAAGAAACTGGCGGAATGCTAACGATTTACGAACTTCAGCTGGTTTTTGGATTCGATTTTGAAGATGTTTTTAAACTAATTCCTTTTGTATCGGTTGGCAAGGTTGAAGAAACTAAGCGTAAATTTTCACCATTTAAATA
>CAZLXF010000012.1:21858-23100 GCA_964563065.1 uncultured Rikenellaceae bacterium
TCGTTCGGGAAATCGGCCGATCCCATGAACCTTAGAAAGCGTGCTCGCGGGTTAAGCCGCTCCAGCTCAACCAACGAGAATCTTTTCCTGCGAGGTGGAGGCGCCACGGTAAAGTTAGGAGCATTCGAAGTGTCGGCTTTTGGTTCCTATAAAAAAATTGACGCCAACTTTGCCGATTCAACCATCGATGGGTTGGACGTAATTACTTCGTTGCCAACCAGTGGATTGCACCGAACACCCAACGAAATTAGTAATAAAAAAACTTTGAACGAAATGGTGGTTGGAGGCAACGCTAACGTTTCGTGGAGAAAAATTCGTGCGGGTATTACTGCTACAATGGCAGATTTAGAAGGAATCCACAACTCTTCAACACAACTCTACAAAAGTTTTGAACCATCGCTCGACAACAGAATAAATGTTGGTGCCGATGTTACCTACTCGCTTGGAAACCATTTGCTGTTTGGTGAGGTTGCAAAAACTGTTGGAAACGGTTCGGGAATAATTTTTGGTGGATTGTTTAGGGCTCACCCTTTACTCAACGTTTCGTTGCTTGCGCGTAGTTACCAGAAGGACTATAGCACATACTACACTGCAGCAATTGCAGAAGGAACTGGCCCAGCAAATGAAAGCGGAGCTCTTGTTGGTTTTACTTTTAAACCAGTAAAATATTGGGAGGTGATTGGCTACGCCGATTTTTTTCAGTTTCCTTGGTTACGGTTTGGAGTAAATGCTCCATCGCGGGGGCACGATTACTCTGTTGAAGCAAAGTATGTCCCTCGCTCAAGTTTGAACTTTAGCATTCGTTACAGGTTAAAGGAGAAGGGATCGAACCTTACCATTGATACTTCTCAGGTTGTTTTTGTTGTTCCGTATACTAAGCAGGCTCTGCGTTTTCACTTGTCGTACAGCCCAACTAAATATATCACGTTGAAAAGTAGAGTCGAAATGTCATGGTATAACCAAGATAACAGCAATTCAGAGCGAGGAGTAGTTGTTTATCAGGATGTTTCGTGGAAACCACAAAACATGCCGTTGGCTCTCACTGCTCGCTTTGCAGTTTTCGATACCGATAGCTGGAACACAAGAATTTATGCCTATGAGAATGATGTTCTATACTACTTCTCAATACCTGCGTACTACTCAAATGGAACACGTGTATATTTACTTGCAAAATACGATGTTTCGAAAAGTTTGGAACTCTGGTTTAGGGTTGCACAAACTTTCTACGCCAACGAAACTACA
>CAZLXF010000013.1:0-22446 GCA_964563065.1 uncultured Rikenellaceae bacterium
TTATTCGGATCGATTTCGTACGTGAGCAGTTCCTTGCAGCTAAGTGCAGGGCATTTTTTATCGTAAATATGTGCTTCGTACTCGTGCCTGAAATATTTAATGGTTGTGAGCACTGGGTTTGGTGCTGTTTGCCCTAAACCGCAAAGCGAACTTTCCTTAACTTGATGTGCCAGTTCTTCCAACTTTTCAATGTCGCCATCTTCGCCCTTTCCATGAGTTATGCGAGTAAGGATTTCGAGCATTCGTTTTGTGCCTATTCTACAGAATGTACATTTTCCGCACGATTCTTTTTGGGTAAAATCAAGGAAGAAACGGGCAACATCAACCATGCAGGTTGTTTCGTCCATAACAACCATTCCTCCCGAGCCCATAATTGCGCCAGTGGCGTTTACCTTGTCGTAGTCAACCTCAGTGTCGATTAGGTGTTTTGGAATACAGCCGCCCGATGGGCCTCCCAGCTGAACGGCTTTAAACTCTTTGTCGTCTTGAATTCCACCTCCTAGGTTGAAAATGATATTGCGAATTGTCATTCCCATGGGAACCTCAACCAGTCCGCCGTGTTTTATTTTGCCCGTAAGGGCAAAAACTTTGGTTCCCTTACTTTTTTCGGTTCCATACTTGTTGAACGATTCGGCTCCGTTGAAAATGATGTATGAAATATTGGCAAAAGTTTCAACGTTGTTGATGTTTGATGGTTTGCGCCAGAGCCCAGCCTCAGCAGGGAATGGTGGGCGTTTGCGGGGCATTCCTCGTTCACCTTCAATGGACGCAATTAGCGCAGTTTCTTCGCCGCAAACAAATGCGCCTGCACCTTCCTTAACGTAAATATCGAGGTTAAATCCTTGGATTCCGCAAATGTTTTCGCCTAAAAAACCTAAATCGCGGGCTTGCTTTATTGCAATATTTAAACGTTTAATTGCAAGTGGATACTCAGCGCGGCAGTATATTACACCGTGATTTGCACCAATTGCGTAGGCACCAATTATCATGCCCTCTAGAACGGAATGCGGATCTCCCTCAAGTAGCGAACGATCCATGAAAGCTCCAGGATCGCCCTCGTCGGCGTTACAAATTATATACTTCTCATCGGATTGGTTGTTGCGTGCAAAACGCCACTTTAAACCGGTAGGGAATCCACCGCCTCCACGTCCGCGAAGACCTGAATCGAGCACGGTTTGTATTACCTGTTCGGGTGCAATTTTTTCTTCAGCAATTTTTAAAATTGCTTTGTAACCGTTTCGTGCCCGGTACTCATCTAAGTTTTCTGGATCGATGAACCCGCAATTGCGGAGTGCAATTTTTACTTGTCCTTCAAAGAAATTTTTGTCGGGCGTTTCAAAAAGGTCGGTTTTTACAACATAATCCTTTATTAGGGTATGTTCAACTACGTGGGTTTGAATAATTTCAACGGCTTTTTCCTCGGTAACGTCACCATAGGTGAACGAACCGTTTTCGTCAACCACCTCCACCAATGGTTCGCGGAAACACATGCCAACGCAGCTGGTTTTTTTTAGCTCGAAATCGAGCGAATCGGCTTTTTGAATTGCAAGAATCTTGTCGTAAATTTTATTTGCTCCTGCTGCAATTCCGCAGCTACCAAGACCGACTATTACTTTTGTTTTTGACATTGAAGTTATAATTTTATTGGAACACAGATGGTGCGGATTTAGCAGATATTTACAGATAATATTTACAATTATCTGTTAAATCAGCGTAATCAACTTTCTGATTCTTTAATCTTTATATCTTTAATAACCTTCACAGCGCTAGCGCCAGTTAACTTGCCATAGGTTTCGTCACCAATCATCATTACCGGCGCCAGAGAACAGCAGCCCAGACAAGCAACCGATTCGAGAGTAAAAAGTCTGTCGGGAGTTGTTTCTCCGTCTTTTACGTTTAGTGATTCCTTTATTGCATCGGTAATTGCATCAGCATTCTGAACATGGCATGCCGTGCCATGGCATACTTTAATAATGTACTTGCCAGCAGGCTTTAGCCTGAATTGAGCGTAGAATGTTGCAACTCCATACATGTCGCTTAAACTCAAACCTGTGTCATCGGAAATTTTTTTAAAAACTTCATCAGGAATGTAACCGTAAATGTTTTGCGCACCTTGTAGCAAGGGAATAAGGTTGCCCTTTTTCCCCTTATACTTTTCAATTAATGGATTTATTAGGTTTAAATCAAAACCATTTGTATCGGGCTTAAGGTCGGGTTGAGTTTGGATTCGTTGAATACGCATGATGTTTTTCTTAAAATATTTTTTCAAAAATATTCATTTGAACGTAAAGTTCATCACTATTGTATCTTTAAAAAGGGGAAAGGCGTGTTAATTTAATTTTTCAAAATCCCCACCCGTTCAAAGAAGGAACTAGGCGGGGATTTTTGGATGTAAAAAACAATTAGTTATAACAAGACTATGCTAAACTGCACCTTGAGCAATCATTGAGTCGGCAACTTTCACAAATCCGCCAATGTTTGCTCCATCAACGTAGTTAATAAATCCATCGTCCTTGGTGCCGTATTTTTGGCAAGTTTTGTGGATGTTAACCATTATGCTTTTTAGGCGTGCATCAACTTCCTCGCGAGTCCACGAAAGGCGCATGGAGTTCTGTGTCATTTCCAAACCCGATGTGGCTACACCGCCAGCATTGGCTGCTTTGCCTGGTCCAAATAATATTTTTGCAGCGAGGTAAACTTCAACGGCATCGGGCGTTGATGGCATGTTGGCTCCTTCCGAAACGCACATACAGCCATTTTTTACTAACGTTTTAGCTTCTTCGCCATTAATTTCGTTTTGGGTTGCACTAGGTAAAGCTACATCGCATTTAATTCCCCAAGGACGTTCGCCAGGGAAGTAGTCGCAACCATACTTTTCAGCATATTCCTTAATTCTGCCACGCTTTTCGTTTTTGAGCCACATAACAAATTTTAGTTTCTCAGGATCGATACCGTTTGGATCGTAAACAAATCCTTCGGAATCGGAAAGAGTAACTACTTTGCCTCCTAGTTCATTCACTTTTTCAACCGTAAACTGAGCTACGTTGCCTGAACCTGAAACTGTTACAATTTTCCCTTTAAAACTTTCGCCACGGGTTTTTAGCATCTCTTCAGCAAAGTAAACGTTTCCGTAACCAGTTGCCTCGGGACGAATAAGTGAACCTCCCCATTGAATACCCTTTCCGGTTAGAACTCCGGTAAATTCGTTACGAATACGTTTGTACTGGCCAAACATGTAACCAATTTCACGACCTCCAACTCCTATGTCGCCAGCGGGAACGTCGGTATCGGGACCAATATGACGCGAGAGTTCAGTCATAAGACTTTGGCAGAAACGCATAACTTCCTTGTCGCTTTTTCCTTTGGGATCAAAATCCGATCCTCCTTTACCTCCTCCCATAGGGAGGGTTGTGAGGCTGTTTTTAAATACCTGTTCGAAAGCAAGGAATTTTAGGATTCCTAGGTTAACGGTTGGGTGAAAGCGCATGCCACCTTTGTAGGGTCCAATAGCACTATTCATCTCAATTCTGAATCCACGATTTACCTGAACGATTCCTTTATCATCAATCCAAGGAATACGGAAAATGATTACACGCTCGGGCTCGCAAATACGTTCGAGGATTCGCTCGTCGTTATAAATAGGGTTCTCTTCAATAAAGGGGATGATGCTTTCAACCACCTCCCTTACTGCCTGATGGAATTCGGGTTCGGCGGGGTTCTTGGCAATAATGTAGGCCATGAACTTGTTCAATTTTTCTTCAAGTGCTGAATTTTTCATAGTTTAAATGTGTTAAGAATTGGGTTGATAGTTCGATAGTTTTCGAATTAAATTTGTGTTCAAGTTATTTATTAAATTCATTGAAAGTATTGTTCTCCAGCTAAAATCAGGTAACTACTGATGAGGTGTCTCCGTGTTTTACGTAAAATGGTTAGGGGAACCACCTAAATTCTGGTAAGGGATATTGAAGGTTAAAAAAAAGCATGTAAATTGGAAAAATTAGGATCGGTTCGCTTTTCCCTATCAATCAGTAAAAACGATGAAGTATGAGCACAAATGAACATACAAATAATGAAGATTTTTACAAACTTCTGGCAGCAAATAAGGAAAGGTTAAAGGAACTTTCGGCAATAAACCAAACTACTTCAATAATAAAGGAGGGACGAACCGTTGAAGGAACCCTTCGGCAAATATGCCTTATTCTCCCTGATGCATGGCAGTTTCCGCAACATACCGTTGCACGAATTAGGTTTGGTAAAATGGAGTTCACTTCGGTTGGCTTTGAGGAAACTCCTTGGGTGCAAACCCAAGAGTTTTCAACAATAGATGGGGAAACAGGAACCATCGAAATTTTTTATACCCGCGAGTTTCCCGAAGAATTTGAAGGGCCATTCCTTAAGGAGGAGCGCGACTTAATAGTTAACCTGACTAACCTCATAACAGGATACCTTAATTCAGTTAAAGGAAAAGACTTTGTGAAGGAGGTTAAGGTGCAAAAAAAGCCTGTTGATTCGGAAAGTGCTCATTCACGAAAAAAACTTCTGCAAAAATTTATAAATCAGCATAATTCCGATAGGGATATTTACCACGATTTGATGCCATTTAAGGTTAAGGAAATTCTTCTTATAGCTAACCTTTACGATGCCTACAACCTGGAGAAGGAGGATAGGGTTACCGATAATATTTTGGGTGAATACTCAAAGTTAAGTTTAACCAGCGTTCCCCGAATAACTGGAGTTTCTACCCTGGAGGAGGCGTTGGAAAAGATGGAAGAGCGCCATTTCAACATGGTTATAATTATGATGGGTGCCGATAAGGTTACTCCGCTTGAAATGGCTCGGAAAATTAAAGGCGAGTATAACTACGTTGCGCTTTACCTGCTGGTAAACAACTCGGCAGTTTTAAACGAGATTGAGAAGAATCCTATAAATATTCAGAGCATCGACAAGGTATTTGAGTGGAACGGCGATCCCAAAATATTCTTTTCCATTATTAAACTCCTGGAGGATAAGGTTAATCTTGAGAACGACACGCGAATAGGGCTAACTCGTGTTATCCTTCTAATTGAGGATTCGCCACGTTACTACTCACGTTACCTACCCGTGCTTTACAGCAGCGTTCTGGAGCAAACCAAACGAATTATTGAGGATGTTAGCACCGACGATTTATATAAGGTGCTTCGAATAAGAATTCGACCCAAAATTCTTTTGGCAGGAACCTACGAGGAGGCGATGGAAATTTTTAATAGGTACAAGGACTATATGCTCTGCGTTATTTCCGACGTGAAGTTTTACCACAGAGGAAAACTCGATGAGAATGCAGGAATTAACCTAATTACTGAAATACGAAAAACTCTGCCAAACCTGCCGGTTATTATGCAGTCGTACGAGCAGAGTAACGAAGAGAAGGTTAAGCAGCTTAACTCAAATATTGTTGGGAGACAAAACGATTACTTCATGCAGGATTTGCTGAATATTGCATTCATCAACAAGAACTCAGATAGTTTAATGCAGGATTTAAAAAACTTCATTAGTAACTATTTGGGTTTTGGCGACTTCGTTTTTAAAAATGCCATAGGACAGCCTGTTTCTACAGCAACCAACATGGAGGAATTTGAGCGTATTCTGCGCGATATTCCGGGCGAAAGTATACTGTACCACGCCGAGAAGAACCACTTTTCGCTTTGGCTTTCGGCGCGTGGCGAAATTAATGTAGCCCGAATAATTCACCCATCCAGCATAAACGACTTTTCGGGTCCCGAAGAAATTCGCGATTACCTTTTAAATACGCTTAAAAAGTATAGGCAAGAGAAACGCAGGGGGAAAATTGTGGGTTTTGAGTCTGCGTGGGAAGTCGATTCAAGTAACATTGTTTCCCTGGCCGAAGGTTCAGTAGGCGGAAAAGGCCGGGGATTGTCGTTTATAAACACCCTGCTTTATACGTTCGAAATTTCACAGTATGTTCCTAATATTAATTTGTATAGCCCACGAACTTCAATTATTGGAGTAAACGAGTACGAATGTTTTATGCAGCGTAACGGGCTGTACGAAAAAGTTTTTACCGAACCCGATTACAATAAAATTAAGCAGTATTTCCTTGAGGCAGAACTTTCCGAACAACTAATTGCTAGGCTTGAACGGTTGCTCCAAATTTACTATAGGCCTTTGGCAGTCCGTTCTTCGGGACTTCTTGAGGATTCGCTAATGCAGCCATTTGCCGGAATTTTTGAAACGTATCTTGTTCCAAACAACCACCCCGACCCCAAGGTTCGCTTAAAGCAAACTATGGACGCCATTAAGTTGGTATTCGCATCAGTTTTTTCCGATACTGCCCGAGGCTACATTAAAGCAGTGAACTTTAAAATTGAGGATGAAAAGATGGCCGTGATAATACAGGAAGTGGTAGGAAACAAGTATGGTGATTACTACTATCCTCATATTAGCGGTGTTGCACAGTCATACAACTACTACCCTTACGGTCATATTAAGCCTGAGGATGGTTTTTCAACCGTTGCTCTTGGACTTGGAAAATATGTGGTTGAAGGCGAAAAAGCCTTCCGTTTTTGTCCCAAGTATCCATCACTAATGAACTATACACCAAATGATTTGGTAAAGAACTCGCAAACCGAATTCTTTGCCATTGATTTGAAAAAACATGATTTAGATCTACTTAACGATGGAGAGGAGGCTGGTCTGGCACGTTTAAATTTGTTTGAGGCAGAGCAGCATGGAACGTTGAAGCATTGTGCTTCGGTGTATAATCCCGAGAACGGAACCATAACACCAGGTTTATCGCAGTCTGGGTCAAGGGTGTTGAATTTTGCCAATATTCTTAAATATAACTACATTCCTTTATCGCAAACCATTCAGGTTGTGCTCGATGTGGTTCAGGAGGCGTTGGGTTCTCCGTGTGAAATTGAGTTTGCGGTTGATTTAAACCGCGATAGCAACTACAAAGCATCATTCTTCCTGCTCCAAATAAAGCCAATGGTAGGGAACATGGAGGAGTTCAAAATTTTCCCCGAAAGCATTGACCAGTCCAAGGTTCTGCTTATTTCATACAATGGAATGGGGAATGGGCAACTCGAGGGAATTTCGGATATTGTTTACATTCGTCGTGAAAATTTTGATAAAACCCTAACGCCAGAAATGGCAAAAGAAATAGATGAAATAAACGAGAAAATGGTGGAGTTGGGTCGTAAGTACGTGCTTATTGGTCCCGGCCGCTGGGGAACACGCGACCGATGGATAGGAATTCCAGTGAAATGGCCCCAAATTTCCAACGCTAAGGTAATTGTTGAAACCAGCTTCGACGATTTTCCCCTCGACGCTTCTTCGGGGTCGCATTTCTTTCATAACGTAATTAGCATGAATGTTGGTTACTGCTCCATTCAGGATGGCGATTTGAATTGCCGAATAGCTTGGGATTTGCTCAACCAGCAGCCAGCCGTAACTGAAACTAAATTTTTCAGACACATTCACTTTAAGGAGCCACTTTCGGTAAAAATGGATGGCCGTAAACGCATTGTGTTGGTTACAACCGAAAAGTAACAGTTCTAATTTTCGACAAATGAGGTTGATATTTCTGTATCTTTATCAATCTAAAAATTCGATGGTGACTAGTTAGCGATATGACTACGAGTGACAAAGAACAAGGTTCGGGTAAGTACTACTTTGCTGAAACAGCATTCGATTTGTTGATGAAGCGAAGAATTCTGAATGTACTGCTCATTTGTAGCAAGTACGATACTTTTATGCTTGAGGAGGACGGACGAATTGAAGAACAAATTTTTAACGAGTACGTAAACCTAAACCTTCGTTACCCTCCAAAATTTATACACGTAACTTCTGCGGAGGAGGCTTTTGTTCAACTTAAGGAACAACCCATCGATCTTATTATTACCATGCTAAAGGTTGAGGGGATGGATCCATTCAACTTGGCGAAGCAAATTAAGGGAATGTATGCTCAAAAACCTATTGTGGTTCTAACGCCATTCTCTCGTGAAGTTTCACTAAAATTAAGCCGTGAAGATTTAAGTGCCATCGACTACGTTTTCTCGTGGTTGGGTAATGCCCAAATAATGCTTGCCATAATAAAGTTAATTGAGGATACAATGAATGCCGACCACGATGTGCATAAGGTTGGCGTTCAAACAATACTGCTGGTGGAGGATTCCGTTCGCTTTTACTCTTCGTACCTGCCCAATATTTACCGCATTATTTTTTCCCAGAGCAAGAAATTCATGTCCGAAGGCTTGAACGAGCACCAGAAGATGCTACGTATGCGGGGGAGACCAAAAATTTTGCTGGCACGAAACCTCGAGCAGGCAACAGCCCTTTACCAAAGGTATAAGCACAACATGCTAGGAGTAATAACCGATATGAGTTACCCGCACAACGGGAAAATGCTTCAGCGGGCTGGTGTGAAAATGATTGAGATGGTTAAGGCCGATAATCCCTACATGCCAATACTTCTGCAGTCGTCCGATGTAAACAACCAGCTTATTGCAAAACGACACAAAGTTGGCTTTATTCACAAGTATTCCAAAGCGCTCTCCTTGGAGCTGCACGATTTTATTGTGAAGTATTTCGCCTTCGGCGATTTTGTTTTTATCGACCCCCAAAGTGGTCGCGAAATATTTCGAGCAACCGATTTGCGCTCGCTGCAGGATATTATATTTCAGGTTCCCGATGAATCGCTAGAATACCACATTGAACGAAACCATTTTTCGAAATGGCTTACAGCTAGAGCATTGTTTCCAATTGCCGATATTTTCAAGTACATCTCACCCACCGACTTCGAGAATTTGGATGAGGTGAGGCGGTTCGTATTCGATACCATCGATCGCTACCGCGAAAGTAAGGGCCGGGGAATAATAGCCAAGTTTTACCGCGATAGCTACGATGAGTACCAAATTTTTTCACGTATTGGCGATGGCTCACTCGGAGGAAAGGGCAGGGGTTTAGCATTTATCGATTCGGTAATTAAACGAAGCTACCTCATGCATCGTTTCGATGATATAGTGATTTCTATACCTCGTACAGTTGTTATTTGTACCGACGTGTTCGATGAGTTTATGGAGAGTAACAATTTGTACTCCATCGCACTTTCCGATGCAAACAACGATGAAATTCTTCGTCACTTTTTGAATGCTCCGCTACCGTTACGAATTCATAAGGATTTGTATTCGTTTATTGCCGTTGCTCGTAATCCAATTGCTGTGCGCTCTTCTAGTTTGCTTGAGGATTCACATTATCAGCCATTTGCAGGGGTTTACTCAACCTATATGATTCCAAACGTGAAAGAGAGCGCACCGCAGATGCTTGAGCTGCTAAGTCAAGCTATAAAATGTGTTTACGCATCGGTGTATACCAAGGAAAGCAAAGCCTACATGCTAGCTACTCAAAATGTTATTGAGGAGGAACGCATGGCCATTGTTTTGCAGGAGGTTGTTGGGTCAACCTATGGAAACCGTTTCTATCCAAATATTTCGGGCGTAGCCCGATCGCTCAACTTTTACCCAATAGAGCCCGAAACACCAAAGGATGGAATTGCAAGCATTGCTTTCGGGTTAGGGAAGCATGTTGTTGAAGGGAAACCCTCGCTTAGGTTTTCTCCAAAATTTCCAAAGAAGTTGCTACAGTTTTCATCGCCAGAAATGGCGCTGAAGGAAACACAAAAAACTTTCTTTGCTCTCGACCTTAGGGCTTCCAGCTTCGTTCCTTCAACCGACGATGCCATAAATCTTTTTGAACTCGACATTAAGGAGGCCTTTAACGATGGTACACTTGCAGGTGTTGCTTCAACGTACGATTACGACAGCCAATCGGTTAGGGACGGATTTTCGGGTAACGGAACGCCTGTGGTTAGTTTCGCATCCATTCTAAAACATCGACAGTTCCCTTTGTCTGAAATTCTTCAAACGCTACTTGAGGTAGGACAGCTTGAAATGAACAATCCGGTTGAGATTGAGTTTGCTGTTAACTTGAATACACCCAAGGGGATGCCCAAGTTTTTTGGCATGCTGCAAATAAGGCCTATTGTGCAAAACAGGGAGGTTATTCACACCAACTTTGATTCTATTCCAAAGGAGGAAATCCTTCTGTACTCTCCATCAGCCCTGGGTAATGGTGTTGTTAGCGATTTGGTTGATGTAATTTACGTTAAAAGCAAAACCTTCGATTCGGCAAAAACATGCGAGATTGCTGTTGAACTTGAAGGAGTTAATACTCAATTTTTAAAAGAGGGGAAAAAATATATTTTAGTTGGTCCGGGTCGTTGGGGGTCGAGCGACAAGTGGTTGGGTATTCCCGTAAAATGGCCACAAATATCTGCTGCGCAGGTTATTGTTGAAGCGGGACAGGAAAACTACAACATCGATCCTAGTCAGGGAACGCACTTTTTCCAAAACCTAACTTCGTTTAAAGTTGCCTACCTAACAGTTAACGAACATATGAGTCAGGGTTTTATTGATTCTGATTACTTGGATTCGTTGCCCGCTGTTTACGAAAGCGACATGATACGGCACGTACGTTCGTGCGAACCGTTTCAAATTATTGTTAATGGGCAGGAAATGAAGGGAGTTGTGCTAAAAAGATGCGGGCTTTGATTGAATCAATGAAACTTATGGAGTAGTTAGCATATCGACTCAGAAATTGATTTTTCAATTTCTTTTACGTTAAACGGTTTGCTGAAGTATTTGTTAATAAGGTTACTCTCCAGAGCCTCCGCAATCTCTTTGGTTATGTCGAACCCGGTAAGAATAAAGCATACAATGCTTGGGTAATTTTCCTTCGCTTTTCTAATAAATTCCAAGCCATTCATACCAGGCATTCGCATATCGCTTATAAGAATTATGGTTTCAGGATGTTGCTCAAGTTTTGCTAAGCCTTCGCTTCCCGACAATGCTGTTACCACGTTGTACCTATTCTTGAAGTTCAGGTTAAAAATCATCAGATTAATGGGTTCATCGTCAACATATAGTACTGTTATTTTGTCGCTCATGATGATTTCTAAATTGGTATTATTACTAATACGGAAGTTCTTTCAATTAGTTTCGATTCAAAAGGTTGGGTTGTTTTACGTCCTTGCATATTTTGAATGCCATCTTTAACTGTGATTAATCGAACTAATTGAAAAATAAGTATTTGAATTAACTATACCTTGTGGCTCTGTTTTTGCCTTCTAAGGCTTTTCAGAATTTCATTCCCTTTTGCTTTAAGAGCTGGAGACCCAAGGTTTATTTGGTTTTCTATAATAAATGGTAGTTCTTGTGCTATCCATTTTTGCCGGGTAGAAAGTAGGTATAGAATTTCCATACAGTGAGTTTTTATTCCCGGTTTTGTATCTGGATCAACCAGCCACTGAAAGCAGCAATCCTCAATGGGTTCAAGATTAGTTTTCCAGAATTCCTTCTCGAATATTCTGGCGGTTTTACGAGTAATAAGCCTTCGCAGTCCAACAGCAGCCAGTTTTGTAAGATGCCTTTGTACACTTGGATTACTCGTTAGAGGAATATGCTCAATAATAGTAGGTAGGTAGTAGTCAATTGCCTCAGGGAAAGGAATTAACGTGTTCTCTAGAACCCACGCAGCATGAAAGCAAGTTGGGTACTTGCTGGTTGTTGTAATTCGAAGAAGTTCCTCGGGCTCAAGCCCAATTTCAGAAAATGACTGCGCCAGCTGAACAACTTCCTTTTTGGTCATGCTGTAGCGTAATCGTTCTATTAATCGTTCTTTGTCCAACCCCTATTTTTTTGCTTTCTAAACAAATTTAGTAAAAAAATTGAACTATCAAAATCTTTTTAACGGTTCTTAATTAACATTATATTAACGTGTTCTCTTTTTATTTGTGTAGCAACATAAATTGTTATATTTACATTTCGTAACAACTTAAATTATGAACGATATATTAGAGGGTTTATTTAAATCGTTCCCTTTTTCCCAAAAAAAATTGGAGCGAATTGTGTTTGGTGCAAAAGATGTTGGGATAATGCTAAGTAATGGGAACATTGGAGTTTGCTCTACTCTTTGCCATACAATTGAAGGCAATTATTCAGCCCTTGAAAAGCCAAATTTTTCGAACTACTCACACAGGGTTGTAGTAAATGCATGGGTTAATGCAAACGTAAACTACACTCATACACAGCTGGGGAATAATGATATATACGAAGCTGTAAATTTCGGCGATTTTGAAAATTTATGCATGGTGGGTTACTTTGGTTCGCTAGCCGAAAGGCTAGAATCGAAGGGAATAAAAGTTAAAGCATTCGATCTCGATGAGTACAACAAGCCCGTTGAACCGCTCAAAAACCAAAAGGAAGAGCTTATGCTTGCCGATGCGGTTATTTTAACAGCAACCAGCTTATCGAATTTAACATTTGCCAATTTGATAAGTTTTATCCCTCAAAATGCAAAGGTCTACCTGCTGGGGCCATCTACTCCATTGTCAACCATGCTATTCAATTTTCCAAACATTGCGGGTATGTTTGGAGCGCAATTCAATCCGTTCGATCATGCTGTGCTCGACGCAATTGAGCAGGGAGGAGGAACACGATCATTCTTATCAAGAATGAAAAAGGTGTACGTTTTAAGGTAGATGTTTTTTATTTAGATTGCTAATGCAAATAAATTTGTAAGAACATTTTGTTTAGGGTTTTCTATTAAAATTTTTTTATGGTGCCCAATTGTTACATGAATACTCCAGTTATTGCTTGTGAAATAGATAGCAGAGGTTCATTTATTTGGGTAAACAATATGTTTAAGGAAACTTTTTTTTCGAAGTCTGATAAAGAGTATACAACACTTTTTGAACTGGTTCCGGGCGAAATAATTTCACCTAAAAGTTTTGAAACTTTTTCTAGTTTCAGCATAAAAACTACTGTTACCAGTAGTATAGGCCGGCCACTTTCATTTACTTTTCATTTTACCCCAAACCAAGAAAATAAAAATTTCATTGTAATTGCATCTGATTTAAGCGAGCTTGAGCGCGAAAAAAAGATTAACAGATTGATGCTGAATCTTGCTAAGGCTGAAAAGCTGAGTTCCGATTTAAACACGTTCTACAAGTCGCTTCAAATTGAGCTGAATGGCGTTTTAGATGCCAGCAATCTTTTTATTGTGCTGTGGGATAAGCTACACAACCAGCTTAAGTTGACATACTTTAACGATGAGAAAGATAGCTTTTCAACTTTTCCGCAAGGAAAAACATTGAGTAGCTACGTGATTGAAAAGGGGAAGCCTTTGCTGGTTACGCAAAACGACATTGAGCGAATGCAAAACCAGGGTTTGGTGAACATTGTTGGCACAATGCCCAAGGCATGGATGGGAATTCCGCTAAGGATGAACGATGAGGTTTTAGGCTTAATTGCTATACAGAGCTATAAATCGGAAACTGCTTACACAAACGAGGACCTTCAAATTCTTGAATTTATTTCGGGGCAAATAGCAATTTCAATTGAACGTAAACAGTACGAGGGAACGTTAAAACTTGCCAGAAAAAGAGCAGAGGAGGCCGATAATCTAAAGTCTTCATTCCTAGCTAACATGAGCCACGAAATTCGTACGCCCATGAACTCAATAGTTGGTTTCTCCGAACTTATTACACGAAAAACCATTCCTGCGGAAAAGAAAGAACTTTACGCTCAGTATATTTCAAACAGCGGGAAATCGCTTCTTGCTTTAATTGATGACATTATCGATATATCAAAAATTGATGCTCAGCAGCTTAAAATTGTTAAGTCGCCAACTTCCATCAACTCGCTTGTGATGGAGCTTCACGAGTTTTTTCTTAACCAGGCTGCCAGCCTCAAGAAAAATGACATTAAACTGATTAAGCACTGTGCTGTTACCAACGAAGATTTTTGCATTCTTTGCGATTCCGTTAGGTTACGTCAGGTTTTAAGTAACCTGTTGAGTAATGCCTTGAAATTTACCGAGAAAGGCTTCGTTGAGTTTGGTTACATCATTCCCAACAATGCAACTATTTTGTTTTACGTTCAGGATTCGGGAATTGGAGTGGAGAAAGCGAAACTCGATTTAATATTTGAGAGGTTCCGTCAGGCCGACAATTCATCAACCCGAAAGTATGGAGGCACAGGGTTAGGGTTGGCTATCTCAAAAAAACTCGTACAGCTCATGGGTGGAAGAATTTGGGTTGAATCGGAACTTCAAAAGGGAACCACTTTTTATTTCAGTTTGCCATTAATTATTCCAAGTAGCAGCGAGGGAATAATTGAAGAATCGAAACAAAAACCTGCTTCGCACAACTTTCATGGGCAAACCGTGCTTATTGCAGAAGACGACGACTCAAACTTCTACTTCCTTCAGGAAGTGCTCTCCCCAACTTCGGTAAAAATTATTCGTGCCATAAACGGGAAAGAAGCAGTTGAAATGGTTAGGCAATGTCCCGGTATTTCGTTGGTTCTGATGGATATTCAAATGCCAGTAATGAATGGGTATGAGGCTACGCAGCAAATAAAAGCAGCTAATCCGCAAATTCCAATTATTGCTCAAACCGCCTACGCCATGGCCGAGGATAGAGCAAAAAGTTTACGCGCTGGTTGCGACGAATACCTCTCAAAACCAATTAAACCTGAGCAGCTGCTCGATGTTCTTAAAAAGTTTATTGCACAAAATAAGTAAATGGTTAAGCTTTTGTACTAACTTTTTATCAAAAGGCTAATCAAGGGTATTCTTTTATAAATAAAGGAAATCATGGAAAAAAAAGGAACTAAAGCGAACCTTAAGCGTCGCGATTTCTTTAAATTACTTACATTGAGCGGAGTTGGGGCAGCCGTTTCGCCAATGCTCTCAAGCAAAGTGTTTGCTCAGGATAGCGAGAAGCCGCCAAAACCTTCAACAAACATTAACGAGGCGTTGAATGCTCCCCGAAACCAGAATTCCTTCCCCGGAAAATTCCCCGGTAAAGTAGTAAAGGCAATTCATGATGGCTCCTATGTTGATGGGAAAATTGTTGATGAAGTCACATTCGACATGCTGGCAAAATCTATGGTTTCGTTAACAGGCGCCGCAACAATTAGCGAAGCATGGCTTCAGTTTGTTAGCCCCACTGAGCGAATTGGGTTGAAAATAAATCCAATTGGCGGAACGTTGCTTTCAACTTCACATGCGGTAGTAAAGGCAGTTATCAGCCAGCTCGAATCGGCGGGTGTTCCACGTTCAAACATTACAATTTGGGATAGACGCGAATTTCAGCTTCATGAAGCTGGTTTTACCGAGGAAAACTACCCCGGAATTAGAATTGTTGGAACAGAATGTAAAGGAAAGGATGGCGAATGGTACGGATCGGACGGGAAACTGCTCAGCGAATCGCGTATTGACATGGATTGGTATTTTTGGGCCGATGTGGAGGGCGAGTACGATGAGTACACCATGCCATACATGGTGAATGGTGGAAAACATTCGTATTTCTCCAAAATTCTTACACAGGAACTCGACAAGGTAATTAACATCCCAATACTTAAAAATGCAGGTTCGTCCATTACGTTATGCATGAAAAATTTGGGTTATGGTGTAATTTCAAATACTGGCAGGCTGCACAATCAGCTTTGGGGCGACACATCTGCTCAGGTTTGCGCTTTTCCACCGGTTCGCGATAAGGTTGTGCTCAACATTGCCGATGGCATTGTTGGATGCTTTCAGGGAGGCCCGGGAGCAAATCCGCAGTTCATTATTCCGTACAAAACCATGCTAGTTGGTACCGACCCGGTAGCAGTTGATAGAATTGGGTACGATGTAGTAATTAAAAAACGAATTGAAATGGGCGTGCAGGAGGCTGATACCGAAAGGGGCAAGGAGTTTATGGTAATGGCAGCCGGATACGGGCTTGGCGAAGCCGATATTGAAAAAATTGATTTAACAACTTTAAATTTGGCGTAAAATGAAATTTCTTGTTCTGTCAGTTTCCGTGCTCTTCCTTTTTACAGTCAATACATTTTCACAGGTAGCCGATTCAATCCGTTTGTTTCAGGATGATTTGCCGGGAATGGAGGAGAAACGGTGGGCAAAGTACGACCAAAATTCGCTTTGGGGCTACATAAACGGTGGCGCCGATCTTTACCTCGAGTATGGTTTTAGTGAAGTTTCAGCACAGGATTTCAGCTGGGAGGGCGAGTCGTTTAAGGTTGATGCCTACATTATGGATTCGCCTAAAGCCGCTTTCGGCATTTTTAGCGTTTCACGCTACAATTGTGGCAATGTGTTGCCTTTTGCAGAGTGGAGTTGCGTAAGCCAGTATCAGGTTCAGGTTGCTCACGGAAATGTTTACCTTTCGGTGGTTGCCTATAGTGGAAGCGAAAAAGGTAGCCAGCTGGCCGTGCAAATTGCCGAGCATGTTGTAAAAAAGTTAAACACGGTTGCTTTCAATTTGCCCAATATTTTAAATTCTGAACTTATTACAACCGATGTTTCAAAAATTAAACTAATTACCGGTCAGCTTGCCATGCAGAATTCTTTCCCTAGCATGGAAATGGTTTTTGAAACGCTTTCAGGATACAGCTTATGGGTTGTACCATTCGTTCGCGAGGAAATTCAGTTTACAATGCTTTTGTGCAAATTCCAAACCGAGAACGAGTTGAACGTAGCGTTGGGTCGTTTCCAGGAAACGCTATCCGATAGTTTTAAGGTTGTAACAACTTCAAAGGGACTATGGATGTTGATAATTCAGAGTAAAGAAGAGAAGGTGAATCCTGATGTTTTCAACGATTTTGTTGAGGAGTTTTATAGAACTAGGTAACTTAGAATCTATAGTTTACACCAAATTTAACGCTTGTTGAGAAGGGGTAAGTAACCACATTGTTGTGTTTAAGTGGTTGAAAACCAATTTTTAGGGTTGGTTCAATGTTTATCTTTACGTTACTAGAAATTGGTGCCGAAAAACAAACTGAAGCAATAGCTGTTGAGTTGTAGCGGTTAACTCCTTCGGTTTCGCCAACAATTTTTTTGGAGATTCCCTTTATAATAAACCGATTACTAACCAGAATACCTGCTGCATATCCAGCCTTAAAATCGAATTGGGTTTGGTTTGAGTAAAGGCTATACGAAAGTATAAAAGGAATTTCAAGGTAGTGAAGCTGCTGGCTAAGTTGTACCTTGTTAACAGCAGATGATTTTAAAATAGTGTTGGGAGTATTAGAAATATTGTAGGAATTTATTACTCCAAAAATTTGGTTGTCGAGAGAAATCCATCCAAAAGTGGTGTTTGCTACCAAATGTTCCATCTGTTTATTTCCCTCACTGTTTGAAAGAAGAAGAATATCGTTAATGCTTTGGCCAGCAGGTGATATTGATAAACCAGAGTATACCGAAAATCTTTTTGAAATTTCTTTTTTTGCCAAAATTTCACCCGACCACATCCAGGTTCCGTGTTCGTTCGAGTAGTAGTTAAATTCTTTAAATCCTGCAGTATGGTATGAGTAGGAAGGTGCTAGGGCAATGCTTAACGACCATTTCCCGGGTTTCTTTTTTTGCTGTGTTGTTGTTGCGGCTAATTCTAATGTGTTTGCAGATTTCTGTGGGTTGAAAGCAAAAGGGTGAATAGTTTTCTCTGTTTTAATAGCAGTACCAGTTTTTTTTTCAAGCAGTTTGTACGCTGTCGGAATTTTGTTCACCTCCATAGTAGTTTTTCTCTCTTCAACTAGCGCTAATGTTTTTATTTCTGATTTTGAATTGTTTATGACAATTTGCTGGGGGCTTGGCTTGTAATTGGGAAGAAAAAGGTTATAGGTCGATTTTTCTAATAGTGCTATACTATTTGAATTATCAAATGCTGAGTTTTGGAGTAGGAGCAAGGTAATTGAACCAAATCCGGTAAGTGCAAGAATGGTTGCAGCAACAAGAAACTTTTTAAGTGAACTTTCCCTTCGCTCAAATTTCTCAAGTTTTAACTTTGCTCCAATAATATCCCACGAGCCAACCGGAGGCTTTGCTCTGAGTGTCGAAAGCTTAAAAATAAAATCTTCGTATGCGCCAGGTTCAAAGAAAAGCATACTTGTCAATTTTACGAAGGTTGTTCAGTTTCTCTCTTAAAATGGTTTTAGCTCTGCTATAGTTCGATTTACTGGTGGATTCGGTTATGCCAATCATTTCCCCAATCTCGGCATGCGCGTAACCTTCAATGGCATAAAGGTTAAACACAATTCGGTACTGGTTAGGAAGTTCTGCAATCATCGAAAGAAGTTGTTTGTAGTCAGCTTCAATTCTTGTTTCGTTGCCTTCAACAGCAAAGGCTTCTGTAATTTCAACCTCTTTCTCCTCTGTGCTTTTCCTGTGAAATTCAAGAGCAGTGTTAACCATAATTTTTCTAATCCACCCTTCAATCGAGCCTTCAAACCGAAAACTGCGGATGTTGTTAAAAACCTTAACAAATCCATCCTGCAAAATGTCTTTTGCAATTTCAGCATTTGGGAAATACCGCAAACAAACACCATACATTACTGGCGAATAGAACTGGTAAAGGGTGTGCTGTGCCTTGGTGTCTCCCTTCTTACATTTTTCAATTATGCTTACTGGTAACTCCACCTAACAAGTAGTATTTGGTTTATAAAATCAAATATACTTAGTTTTTTTTAACCTACATGAAATTACAGGCAAAATTGGTGAAGCACAGTAATATATAGATGCATTTTTTGAAGTTATAGTTGCGTTGTTTTTCTCTTAACGCAACCTTTTTTTGGTATTTTCCATCTATGAAGTAGTAACTTTATTTTGTAACACCACTTTTTTCTCCAGCCTAATAAACCCTAACCCGGGATGGTAGCCCTAATCCATTCCGGGTTTACTTTTTTTTGCTATTTTTGGCCAGCTAATTCCACAATTATGAAAAAAGTGAAACGAAGTATACTATTTGTTACTTTATACTTACTTGTTGTTCCGTATAGCTTTGGCCAGGCTAAAAGTGATTCTTTATCAGCATTCGAGAAGAAGATTACAGAAATTCTTTCCAATAGCCAGGTTTCGGCACAACTTTTTTTGGGTTACCAGTACCATGTTACTGCGGGCGATAATTTAAACGAGTTTGGTGTAAAACGGGGTTACATTACTTTTAGCAAAAACATCAATTCATATTTGAGTGGGCGCATAACGCCCGATATTACTATCGATAGGGAAGGCGATGGCGAGGGCGATGTGGAAATGAGGCTTAAGTATTGTTTCATGCAGCTGAAGCATCCAACGCTGAATGGGTTTTTTACTGAACCATCGGTTTTGGTTGGTCAGGTTTATACTCCTTTCATTCAGTTCGAGGAGAAAATTAATAGCTACAGGGTTGAGGGTGCACATTTCCTCGATAGAATTAACCAGATTAGCTCGGCCGATTTTGGGATTACCGTTACTTCCCTTTTAGGTGGAAAAATGGACGAAGGTTACCAGAAGCGTGTTACTAAAAATCATGCTGGTAAATTTGGTTCGTTTGCAATTGGGGTTTACAACGGAGGCGGCTACCATTCGCTCGAAAAGAATGCTAATAAAACCGTTCAATGGCGGTTAACGCTTCGTCCGTTACCAAACCATTTGCCTGGTTTCCAGGCAAGTTTTACTGGAGCGCTGGGGAAGGGGAACACTTCACAGGAGCCCGATTGGAATCTTTACGCTGGGTTTCTTTCATACGAACACGAGTACTTTGCCCTTACCGGGCAATATTTTCAGGCCACGGGCAACCATTTAGGTTTGCTAGTGGATGCAAACGGGAATTCGCTAGAGAACAGTGGGTACAGTTTCTTTGCCGATGTGAGACTATTCAAGAAAAAGATTAGCCTTTTTGGACGTATGGATTTCAACGAGGCTGATTACCAAACTCCAGTATCATCTTCAAGGTACATTGGTGGAGTTGCCTACCATATTATGGGGAAAACCAAAGTGGTGGCCGACTACAACTTTTTGGATAACAGCTCATCGCATCCAAATCCCGATTTGGGAATTTTTGAACTTATGCTCGAGTTGGCATTTTAAAGGGGTAGCTTGAACTAAAATTAGAACCAACGCCCAATAATAATTTTTATTCCAAAGTGGTTTCCCCATTTTGTTTCTCCATCGTCGTACCAAAAATGGGTTGCGCCAAACTGTGCGCCAAACGAAATGGAGTATTTTGGACTAATTTGAAGAAAATAACCCGGTTCAATCCACAGCCCAAAGTTACTGTGTTTTTCAATCAGGTTTCGGGTTGATCCAATACCTGGCGCAGCATAAAAACCCTTAGAAGGCATACTCTTTTCTTCCTTCTTCGAGAAATGGATAGGGAAAGATACCTGCCCGCCAACGTGACTTAACTTGCTGTTCTCATTCCTAATTCCATAGTTAACAATGCTTGCAACCCTCAAATCTACCCTGCTTGTAATTGTTTTTTGGAATACAATAGGGAAAATGTTAATGTCAAGTTCTCCTTTTTCGTAGAATGGCTCAACGGTAATGCTGGGGGTAATACCCCAAAATGAAGCGGTTTTTTCGTCTTGCGCTAATAATTCTAAATTAAACAACGATAGAGTAAGTAGAATGATTAGCGATATTAATCTCCTGATTTTCATAGCTTAACTTTTTTAAATACTATTTACTTCCTTCTCAAACTCTTCAATAACCGAGTTGAAGTTAGTTCCATAAATTGCAAGGGCGCTTTCGTAGGTTTGATTTACAAGCAGGGGCTTTAAATTTTCAATGCCGTAAGTGCTTACGAGTTTTTCCATAAATGCTCCAGCGAATGGGTACGATATTTCATCCTTGTAATTTCTGAAATTATTCCAGAAATCCATAACCTTTAGGTTGGTGTAATTTTTACTTTTCATTACATCCTTAAGGAAATCCATTTTTTTACCGTGCACCATGTTAAAGTATACGGCAAGCCCTTCGTTAATAAGTCCGGTTTTACTCGGATTCTCGCCCATGTAGTGCGAAAGCACGTGGGTAATTTCGTGCCCAACGGTTTGTCGGCTATGGGAATATATGCAAACAGTTTCAGGATTTGCAAATCCTAAATTCATTTTAAACTTTTTTAGTGGCTCCTTCTTATCAACCCAAACAAAAAAATCGATCTTTTTTGGCAGCTGGCTGCCAAGCTCATCTTGAATTTTTACAAATGCTTCTTCTCTCAACTTTGTAAAAACCTCAAGGTTAGTATATTTGTTTGCTTTCTGAATGTGGAAGCGAATGTGCTCAGTTTCAACAATTGTCCACTTTGAGAAGTACTTGTCGAAACCATAACCAAACATTCTTTTCTTCGCATACTTTACCGAATTTGGAGTTGAGTTTAACTTAATGCATTTGTTTAAAGCAATTCCCGATTCTTCATATTTATCGAGCATAAAGTAGCATTGCCCTAAAACTCCGTAAGCCCAGCCTGTTATTTCCGTTTTGCTGCTATCGAGCTCAATTGATTTTTGTAGGTAACTAACTGCTTCAAGGTATTTCCCTAAATCGGCCAGAATTCTACCGTGCATATGAATGGCCGTTTTATTTAATGAGTCGGACTTTGTAAGTTCGCTCGATATTACGTAGGCTTTATCCAGTTCACCTTTGCCGAATAAATCGGTAATTTCTTGAATTGTTTGTGATTTTGTGTTAGTGAAAAGACCAGCAACTAAAATGAAAATTAAAATGTGTTTCATGAATTTCTGTAATGAATTTATGGATTATACTTTGCACCATTTAAAATTTTCTGGTAATCCCTTTCCTCCATTAGCTGAGATAATTTAACACTTTCGTTTCGATCCATGAAGCGGTTAACTATTCTGTAGCCAATCCACACGGCAGCCCTTCCTGGCGATTCTTTGGGGAAGTTGTGAGTAAATGGGGCATCGTTCACAAACTTTTTTATGGTGAACGCATCGGTGTTAAAAAGTAGTTTATGCTCAACTAGGTAACTCCACATATCCTTCTCGTTGCGCTGGCACCAGCGCATTTGGTCGGGTTTAAATCCAAAAATTAGACTGTCGGGTTGCTCAGGAATCATTCGTTTTGTGAAGTACATCAGCATCCCTTCGTATATCATGTTGTTAAGCAAATTGTCTATAGAGTCGTTAAAGTGGAACTCGCCAATTGCCCACGAGCGCAATAAGTCCGATGGGATTTTTTTCGGATGCATATTGTACGATATGTAGTTGTGCACACCCAGGCGGGGATACGAAGGGTAATCGCGCCCAAGGTAGCGGTCGAATCCCACTGCCAAAATGCTGTCGGCAAGTACTACGGAGTTGTTAAAACCTGAAATAAATCCGTAAACGTTGGGTATCGGTTTGTTGGGGAAGTAGTAGCGGTATCGCTTAAATGCGTTGGTAAGAGTTTCGTCCAGCTCGTCAGTGTTAGGGAAAACACGTTGTACGTCCTTGTAGGCTTCAGTAACCATGTTGTCGGTAATAAAACTGTTGAGGTAGCTGGCAAATTCGGGCTCCTCGGGCAAGCCAATTCCAATTATTCCTTCTGAAAAAAGCCTGAAAAATGTAC
>CAZLXF010000014.1:0-4868 GCA_964563065.1 uncultured Rikenellaceae bacterium
CAACAGCCGACTACAATACATTTTTAGGTTACGAGGCCGGTTACACTAATAATGCAAGCTATAATGTGTTTTTAGGTTATCAGGCTGGTAAAGTAAATTCAAGTGGTGCTAGTAACGTTTTTGTAGGTAATAAAGCTGGTACAGCCAATATTTCAGGTTCAAATAATGTATTTATTGGTTTTGAGGCTGGTAGAGACAATGACGATGGAAACTATAATTTGTTTATGGGCTATCGTGCCGGATATAATAATGAAGATGGTGATAATAATACTTTTATTGGTTACCAGGCTGGCTACAATAATGTTGATGGTGTAAATAATATTTTCCTTGGACATTTGGCTGGGTATTCAAATATTGCTGGCGATTCAAACCTTTTTATTGGTTACAAAGCAGGCTATACTAATGAATCAGGAAATTCCAATACATTCCTTGGTTATGCAAGCGGTGAAAAGGCAACAGGAGGTATGAACACTTTTGTAGGTTCTTATGCAGGTAACTTGTGTGAGGGAGGATATCAAAACGTTCTTGTTGGTGCAAATGCAGGGGGAAAAATTACCAGTGGTTCAAGAAACACAATTATTGGTTGGAGGGCAGCAAAAGACCAAACAACAGGTAGCGGAAATATTTACATTGGTTACGATGTTGGCTACGGTTTAAACGAAAGCAACACTCTAAGGATTCATAATAATTCTAACTATCCTCCAATAATATACGGAGAGTTTAAAACATATCCTGATCCTCGATACTTAAAGTTTAATGCAACGGTTTCAGTTAACGTTAACCCAGGTACATATGATGTATATGGACTTTGGGTCGATGGAGGATTCAGTTCGTTGTACTCAATGCACGTGTATAAGGGTGCTACAACAAATGGAACTTGGGCAACTTATTCAGATAAACGTTGGAAAAAAGATGTAACAACTTTAGAGGGTGTTACTGATAAGTTGAAAAATGTTAGGGGTGTTAACTTCTACTACAAAGTTGATGAATTCAAGGAACAAAAGTTTTCCGATAGGAAACAGATAGGTGTAATTGCACAGGAACTTGAGCAGGCGTTCCCGGAACTTGTGTTCACTGAAGAAACTGGTTACAAATCTGTTGATTACGGAAAACTTTCCGCAGTACTCTTGCAAGCCATTAAGGAGCAGCAGGCCGAAATTGATGAGCTAAAGCAGGCAAAAGCTGAAAACGAAGATCTCAAAGCCCGCCTCGAACGGCTTGAAAAGTTAATTCTGGAAAAAGAGTAAGCGAAATTCTATTCCATTTGTTTAAGGGCTGAGATTTTTTCTCAGCCTTTTTACATTCGTTGAATCTCGTATACCCTTGCGCAAAATTATTACCTTTGCTTCTACTAACTTGCCAACCGGTTAAAAATGCCAGAATCAATTTTTGTCGATATAATTCTACCCTTGGCGCTGCCAAAACTTTACACTTACTCTGTTCCAAACGAGCTGGTTAACGAGGTTAAGGTTGGCGTTAGGGTTACCGTTCAGTTTGGCAAAAAGAAGCTATACTCGGCCATAGTTCACCGCATTCACTCAAATCCACCCCAAGCGTATCAAACCAAAGATATTCTTCAGGTTATCGACTCACAACCGCTGGTTTCCAAAATTCAATTAAAGTTTTGGGAATGGATGGCTGCATACTACATGTGCCCGCTGGGCGATGTAATGAAAGCTGCTCTGCCATCGGGTCTCAAAATGGAGAGCGAAACCATCCTTTCCGTTAGTAACGATATTGAGTACGATGCTACCTTATCCGACAATGAAGCTACACTTTTGGCATTACTAGAAGATAATCAGGATATCTCCATTCAACAACTTGCTGCCAAAGCAGCAATATCAAACCCGTTGGGTGCGGTAAAAAGTTTGCTGGAAAAGGGCGTGCTTTCCGTTCGTGAATCGATGGAACCAGCATTCAAGCCTAAACTCGAAACGTTTGTTAGGTTGCACTCACGCATTAAGGTCGATGCCGATGTGAACCAGCTTTTTTCCGAACTGGGAAAAGCGCCGGCACAACAGAAACTTCTAATGGCTTTCCTCTCAATTACTAATGCAACCAAAAGTACCTTTACGGGCTGGGTTTCAAAGAAAGAGTTAATGGAAAAAGCACAGGTTTCAGTTTCATCGTTTAGTTCGCTTGTTGAGAAGAATGTTTTTGAGGTTGAAACCCGCGAGGTTTCTCGAATAAACGAGGATGATGACAGCAGCAACTCAACGCTTGTGCTTTCTGAGGTTCAGCAAAAGGCATACTCATCAATTCTTACCCATTTCAACGATAAGAATGTGGTGCTGCTGCATGGTGTAACTTCAAGCGGTAAAACCGAAATTTACATCCAGCTAATTACCGAAATGCTTGCTCAGGGTAAGCAGGTACTCTATCTGCTCCCCGAAATTGCGCTTACAGCGCAAATAATAAATAGGCTTAGGCGTTTCTTCGGTAATCGCGTTGGAATTTACCACAGCAAATTTAGCGATAACCAGCGGGTTGAGGTTTACCAAAGTTTACTTGCCGACGGTGAGGATTCGTCGAAACCTGCATACGATATTGTGCTGGGTGTACGCTCGTCAATATTTCTGCCTTTTAAACGGCTTGGACTGGTAATTGTTGACGAGGAGCACGAGAATACTTTCAAGCAGTTTAACCCAGCGCCACGTTACCATGCCCGCGATGCTGCAATAGTTTTGGCTTCACTCTTCAATGCTAAGGTGCTACTGGGAACTGCAACTCCCTCGGTTGAATCGTACTATAATGCTCAGATTGATAAGTATGGGTTTGTGCAGCTAAATCAACGTTACTTAGATGTTAGTCTTCCCGAAATCGTTGTGGTCGATACGCTTACGGCGAGGAAACGCAAGCAAATGAAATCCCTCTTTTCACCGCAGCTCATCGAGCTAATTGAAGAAACTCTCGGCAAAGGCGAGCAGGTAATCCTATTTCAGAACCGGCGAGGTTACTCGCCCTTTGTTGAGTGCGAGGAGTGTGGCTGGGTTCCGCAATGCGAGCATTGTGCCGTTTCGCTTACCCTTCACAAAAACAGTAACCAGCTGGTCTGTCACTACTGTGGCTACTCAATTCAAACCCTGAATACATGTTTGGCTTGTGGTAGCACAAGAATTACAACCAAGGGATTTGGTACCGAGAAGGTGGAGGATGAGCTGGCAATATTCTTCCCTAGCGCCGTTATTGAACGTATGGATTTGGATACAACCCGGTCGCGAAAATCGTACGAGCGAATTCTTGCCGATTTTGAATCGGGGAAGATTGACGTTTTGGTCGGTACTCAAATGGTAACTAAGGGTTTAGATTTTGGCAGGGTGAGCCTTGTGGGAATTCTTAACGCCGATAATCTTTTGAATTTTCCCGATTTTAGAGCCTACGAACGTAGCTACCAGCTAATGTCGCAGGTAAGCGGTCGCGCTGGAAGGCGCGATAAACAGGGGAAGGTGGTTATTCAAACTGCAAAACCCGACCATATTGTAATTCAGCAGGTAGTTCAAAACGACTACGAAACCCTTTTCAAAGAGCAACTTGCCGAGCGGAATCAGTATCATTATCCGCCGTATTACAGGTTAATTCGAATTTCAATTAAGCATCGAAACAGCAATACAGCAGAGGTTGCAGCTAAACAACTTGCCGAAAACCTAAGAAAATTCTTTAAAAGCAGGGTTTTAGGACCCGAGCCACCACAGATTTTTAGGGTACAAAACTTTTTTATTGAAGATATTCTTCTAAAACTCGAACGAAACCTCTCTTTGCCTAAGGCAAAGGAAATTGTTCAGCAGGAAATTCATAGAGTAAAGGAGTATAAACCTTTTGGTGCACTTTTTGTGTCAATTGATGTTGATCCTCAGTAGTTTTTAGCCTTCGAACATACCCTCAAAATCGGCTCCAACCACAACGTTAATGCACTTTGGTATTATGTTGAATTTGAACGGTGAAGTTCCGAGCGACTCCCCATCTACCTCAAGGTTTACTGGAGGTCTGGATGACACTTTAATTTCTTTCCCTTGAAACCCGCTAATGTTTGGGTGGTTAAGTATCGATCCGTTATACAACCGGCCTAAATTACTTAGAACGCCGCTTCGCGAAATATTTCGAATAACTGTAATGTCGAATAGCCCATCGTCGGGCTTGGCGTGTGGCGTAGGCATCATTCCCCCGCCGTTGTATTTCCCAATTCCGAGCGTGATGCTAAAAATGGTTCCCCCAACTTTTTGTTTATCAATTGAAATGCTTACCAACGACGATTTATACCTTACTAGTGTTTTTAGCAAGCTGAAAATGTAGAGGAGCTTCCCTTTTCTGCCGTTCTCCTTCAACTTATTCGTTTTTTGAACTACGGCAGCATCAAAACCTAAACCTGCAGCGTTTGCAAAGTATCGTGTTTGCTCTACCCTCGACTCAAAGAATTTTACCACTCCCACATCCTGAAGAAAACTTTTAGACTTCTTAATCGCTTCCACCTTATCAGTATAACTTTTTGGTAGCGAGTATGTTCTTTGCCAGTCGTTACCAGTGCCAACGCCTATAACGCCAATAAGAATATCTTTTGGTGAAACATTTTTTTGGATAAAGAGCCCGTTAACCGCTTCGTTCAGGGTTCCGTCGCCACCAATTATCAGTAATTTTTTGTAGGAATTATTAATAGCCCAAACGGCCAGCTCAACCGCATGGTACTTACGCTCGGTAAATTTATACTCAAAGTCAACCCCTTTTTCTTCAAGCAGATGCTTAATTCTAGGCCAGTCGGTTTCACCCCTGCCGCTCCCTGCTTTTGGGTTTACAATTGCAAGCCACCTATTTTTATTGCTCAATTTCAGGTTTTTTTATTGCTAACACAAATATACAACATTCCACTAACCTAA
>CAZLXF010000014.1:4968-22367 GCA_964563065.1 uncultured Rikenellaceae bacterium
TCAATTTCAGGTTTTTTTATTGCTAACACAAATATACAACATTCCACTAACCTAAATATTAGCTTCTAAATAATTACCTCAAAAACCCTTGGTTTGTATGTCTTCCAAAAAGTAAATAGTTGGGCAAACACCCATATACAAATTAATGTTAACCTGATCCCTCTGTTCATCGAGCGGTAATCATTCATCAAATCAATTTTCCTTTCGTCTTCCGTCTTCCGTCTTCCGTCTTCTTCCATTTCTAAACCAAACTATGGAAAAGATTTGCTATTTTTGCAGGGTGAACTTTTGGGTTGTTAATAACCTGTTAGTAAAAACAGCCCAATTGTTTATATGTGCAATTGTATTCGTTTCAGCGTTTTTTTTGGAACAGGTATCTTTGTAACTTTTGAGAAAAGACAATTGTTTTAAATAACTAAAGTATGGGAAAAGTAATAGCACTTGCAAACCAAAAGGGTGGTGTTGGGAAAACAACTACGGCCATTAACCTTGCTGCCAGCCTAGCTGTGCTTGAGCAAAAAGTTTTGCTTATCGACGCCGACCCGCAGGCCAATGCAACATCAGGAACAGGATTCGATTTAAGAAATATTAAAACCAGCATTTACGAGTGTTTAATTGATAGCGTAAACCCTTCCGATATAATACTGAAGAGCGAAATTGATGGTTTGGATCTAATCCCTTCCCATATCGATTTGGTTGGTGCTGAAATTGAGATGCTAAACCTTCCCAATAGAGAAAAAATGTTAAAGGCTGTTGTGGAGAAGGTGAAGGACAACTACGACTTTATTCTCATCGACTGCTCCCCATCGCTCGGTTTAATTACGGTTAATGCCCTGTCTGCGGCCGATTCAGTAATGATTCCTGTTCAGTGCGAGTACTTTGCCCTTGAAGGATTAGGCAAACTTCTCAACACAATTAAAATCATTCAAGCTCGCCTCAACCCAGATCTTCAAATTGAAGGATTTCTCCTTACCATGTACGATGCGCGCTTAAGACTATCGAATCAGGTGGTTGATGAGGTGAAGAAGCACTTTCAGCAGATGGTTTTTCAAACCATAATTCAGCGTAATATTAAACTTGGTGAAGCTCCTAGCTATGGGAAGCCAGTTATTCTATACGATGCTGCTTCTACAGGATCGGCAAACTACCTAAATTTGGCCCGTGAACTTCTCCAGAAAAACGGAAAAACAACGTTGGCTGAAGCCGAAAAATCGAACTAAATACTTGAAGTTAAATATTAAAGAAATACAATGGTAAAAAAGATGGCATTGGGGAGGGGATTGGGAGCACTTATTGAGGATGCTGACTCACCGCAGTTTAAAGAGGATAAATCGGGAGGAAAAGAAACCGCAAACGAGCTGGTTAAGGAAATTGATATCAACCTCATTGAGGCAAACCCCTATCAGCCACGCTCAACTTTCGATGAGGAAGCGCTTGCAGAACTTTCTGAATCAATTAGTAAGTTGGGAATTATACAGCCTTTAACTCTAAGGTTGGTTGATGGTGTGCACCAACTTATTTCGGGCGAGCGCCGTCTTCGCGCAGCGAAAATGGCCGGTCTGAAAACGATTCCCGCATACGTTCGAACAGCTAACGACCAGGGTATGCTCGAAATGGCGCTGGTTGAAAATATTCAGCGCGAGAACCTCGATGCCATAGAGGTCGCCATTAGCTTTCAGCGACTAGTTGATGAGTGTAATCTAACCCACGAAACGCTCTCTGAACGTGTAGGCAAAAAGCGTGCAACAATTTCGAACTACATTCGCCTGCTTAAACTTCCTGCTGAAATTCAGCTGGGAATTAAGGAGAAAAAAATAACCATGGGGCATGCACGAACCCTCGTTTCGTTCGACGATCCCATTGCACAGGTAAAACTTTTTCGAAAAATTGTTGACGATGATCTTTCGGTTCGCAGAGCCGAGGAGCTTGCTCGTAAATTCAGTCATAAACCGGAAGAGAAGGTTGACGAGCAACCAGTTGACGAGCAACCAGATGTTTCGGAAAATGTTGTAGTCGATGAGTTTAAGAATAAACTTAGCCGTATTTTCGGCTGGGGAGCCGAGGTTAAGCCGGGTAGTAAAGGGAACGGGAAAATTGTAATTTCGTACCGAACTCCAGGCGAACTCGACGAGATTATTGAAAAATTTAATCGATTAGAGGAGTAACATTTTTCGGCTTTTACCGTTATTACTCCCAGTTAACCAGTAAATCTCGTGTTTAAGGCATTGGCTCAAAACAATAAATCATTTTTCGTTAAGTCAAAAATGGCGCATTCAGTACTGTTTGCGCTGCTTTTCTTTTTGCTGGTTCCAGCAAACGCACAGAATCGTTTCTTCTCTCGCGATTCAATTAAGGATAAGCACATTTGGTACGCAGCCCAGCTACTACCAGGTTCCGTTCAGGTTATCAATAAACAGTACTGGAAAGTACCAGTATTTTGGGCTGGAATGGGAACGTTTGCCTACTTGGGCTACAACGCTAATAGCGAGTATAAAAGGTTGCAACGTGGGTTCGACCCGGTTTACTATGGTCCCGAGGAAATTGCAATAAAAACTGAACGTTGGGAGCTACAGCGCATGGAACGAAACCTTTACTATACCGGAGCCGCTTTCTGCTATATGGCTAGCGTAGCCGATGCGTTGCTTGTGTACACCAAGGGTCGGCAGTCGCCAACAACCGCAACTGTTTTTTCCACATTTGTTCCAGGTTTGGGTCAAATTTACAACCAGAAATACTGGAAGGTTCCCATAATCTACGGAGGATTCGCATCACTCTACTTCGTTTTCGATTTTAATAATCGAAATTATACACGGTTAAGAACAGCGTATAATTATCGAACAGATAATGACGAAAGTACAGTTGACACCGATTTGGTTAACTTAAGCGATGAGGCCATTGCTTACTATATGGATAGCTACCGTAGAACTCGCGACCTTACGGTTATTGGGATGTTTGTTTTGTACGCAGCCAATATTATCGATGCAAATGTTGACGCAAACTTGTACGATTGGGATATAAGCGATAATTTAGCGCTCAGATTTGAACCAACACTTAACGGTGATGTTTTAGCAAGGGGTTACAGTTCGGTTCCAACAGTTGGGTTTAAGTGTAAATTGAATTTTTAAAAATTACCATGAAAAAGCTATCAATAATAATACTTTCCGTTTTTACTTCAGTTTCTTCGTTTGCATTTTCGCAGACCGATTCCGTGCCGGTTCTAAAGGATTCAACCCTTGAAGGGATAAGTTTAATTGCTGGTTTCCACCAGAACCTCGACAGCTTACTGAACCTTTGGTACGTTCAACAGGCGCTCGATTCCAACAGTATGGTTGCTGGGGTTGATATGGATAGCATTGGGATTATCCCCGAGTTTCACGACTCCATTTACGCCAAACGTTTGGCTGAGATTAACTCCGCCATTGAGATGCCGTTCAACGGAATTGTTCGTAACTTCATAAACGTTTACACCCAAAAGCAGCGCGACAGGGTTGAGGTTATGTTGGGGCTTACCGATTTCTACTTCCCCATGTTCGAGGAAATTCTCGATTACTACCAGCTCCCTCAAGAGCTGCGGGTTCTGCCGGTAATTGAATCAGCGCTGAATCCACGTGCCGTTTCACGCGCCGGAGCAACCGGACTGTGGCAGTTTATGTACGGAACCGGAAGGATGTACAACCTAACCGTAAATTCCTTTGTTGATCAGCGCCGCGATCCCATTGCATCGAGCCATGCCGCTGCCCGTTTCCTTCGCGATTTATACGCAATTTATAACGACTGGACACTGGTGATTGCAGCATACAACTGCGGGCCGGGAAACGTGAATAAAGCCATTCGCCGTGCCGGCGGAAAACGTAACTACTGGGATATTTACTACTACCTGCCCCGTGAAACTCGTGGGTACGTTCCCGCTTTTATTGCTGCAACCTATGCAATTACTTACCAAAAGGAGCATAAACTGAAGCCTGTTCCCATGATGCTCCCGCTCACCTCCGATACAATAATGATTAGCGGGATGCTCCATTTGCAGCAAGTATCTGAGGTTTTGAATGTTCCGTTGAAAACGCTTCGCGATTTGAACCCTCAGTATAAAATGGATATAATTCCGGCGAGGGATAAGCAACAATCCCTGAAACTGCCACTGGAAGTTGTTGGCCCATTTATCGACAGGCAAACAGAAATTTTTGCGTACAAGGATTCGGTTTTCTTCAATCCCAACAATATCGTTAACCCATCGAAGTACACAGCTTCGTATAAATATGATATCCCCAGCGGAAGCACAAAAGTTTCGTACAGAGTTAAGGAGGGCGATGTGCTTGGAACAATTGCAGAACGATATGGAGTTTCAGTTGGCCAGCTCAGAAGCTGGAACGGAATTAGCAGGCGAAACATTATTAGAATAGGTCAAAAACTTACCATTTACGTTCCCGAAAAGAAAGCCAAACAGCTGGGACATGCACAGCCAAGTGCACCTAGCCCTGCACCAATCCCCGATAATGGTGATCCAAATTATGTTTACTATCGTGTTCAACGTGGCGATACATTGTGGGATATTGCACAGAAGTACTCGGATGTTTCGCTAACCGATATAAAGAGGTTGAATAATTTAACCAACGATAGGTTGGTTCCGGGTCAAACCCTCAAGATTAAGCGTAGTAGCTAGTTTTTACAAAAAATTTTTACCTTTAGGGAGTTTACCAAACCAGCAACCTGTTCATGGTAAAACCCTATAAACTCTTTTTAATTCTTCTGCTACTAGTTGGCATTCTGGCAGTGCCATGCTTTTTTGTCCCCAATGGCGGATACAAAGTTGCTGGGTTTACGTTGAAGTTCCCGTCTGTTTATCAACTTTTTGATCTTAATGAGGATACATTATCCACATCATATTCCCTCGATCCAGAGTTGGCTCACCTCGATTTTCTAATCGATAGTATTTCGTACAACTTCTCCTTTTTTAATGTTGATTCGCTTAGCCAAAAGGACGATTCAACGATGGTATTTTTTGCTGATTCAACCGATACTCGGCCAGAAAAAGGAGATGAAGCACAGAGTTTAACCACTGAGGTTTTGAAAAGTAGGTATATTCCCATTGAACTTCCCGATAGTACGTTTGAAGCGCTTAAGCCGTTCTTTCTTGCTCTCGAGAGCAACCTAACGGGGAAACAGCTTGTTAGGGTTTTGCACTTTGGCGATTCGCAAATTGAGGGCGACAGAATTTCTTCTTTTCTTAGGGCTCGCCTGCAGAAACGTTTTGGCGGGCGCGGGGTTGGCTTGCTTCATGCTGTTCCACACAGCTACCAACCGGGATCGATTCGTCAAACAAATTCTTCGAACTGGGAGAAGATTCTGATTTCCGACCTAGGGAAAGGCGGAGTTGGTAATAGGTTTGGTGTGCTTGGTGGTTACTCAGTTTTTACTACAAAAAAGTTTTTCTCCAAGGGTGGTTTTGGCGAAGCATGGATAAAATTTCAACGTATTGGACCAAAGGGTTCAACAGCCCGAAACTTTACCCAGTGTCGTATTTTTTACGGGCATAACGTTGAACCTTTCCTCGTATCGCTATCCTATAACGGGAAAACTGCCGACGCCGAAATGGTTGCACCCACAAAAAGGGTTAGTAGCAATTTGTGGAGTGTTCCTGCTTCGCAGAATGTTTTTACTATCGACATAAAAGGTGATGAAAGCCCGATGGTTTACGGAATTTCATTGGAGTCGAAAACCGGAATTGTTGTCGACAATATTCCCCTCCGGGGAAGTTCAGGAACCGATTTCACCCGTTCCGATGATGCTACGCTAAAGCAGTTTATGCAGCTGCTAAACGTAAGGCTAATAATTTTACAGTTTGGTGTTAACCTGGTGCCACATATTGTTGATAGCTATAAGTTCTACGAGAATCAACTTTACAACCAAATAGTTGCTTTAAAACGGGTTAATCCAAAAGCTGCGGTAATTCTTATCGGCGTTTCTGATATGTCGAGGAAAGAGGGTGCAACTTTCGTTTCGTACCCAAATATTGCAAAAATTCGCGATGCTCAACGCAATGCAGCCTTTAGGGCTGGAGCAGCTTTTTGGGATTGCTTCCAAGCCATGGGGGGCGAAAATTCAATGCCAGCTTGGGTTTTTGCAAACCCACCACTTGCCTCAAAGGATTTTGTGCATTTTTCGTTACGAGGATCGAATTTGATTGCTGAAATGTTCTACTCGTCGTTAATGGCTGAGTACGATAGATACTTAGCTAGCAAGATGGAGAATAACCAGCTAACGTTGACTGAAGAGAGTAAAACTAGAAATGAATAAAGTTTACTAACTTTTTTTAAAGAATGATTAACCAGAGAAACCAAAAAACCATTAATCGATATGCTTTTCGTGCAGCATCAATTTTTCTATTGCTTACGCTGGTTGGTCTCTCTTTACCCATCGGAAAATCGATTCCTGTTACCAGTGATGCTGAACGTACGCTTCCTTTTTGGTTCATCGATTTTAATAACAATAGAATTGCCTTCAAACCAACATTTTACGCCGAAAATTCTTTTAACAATTTAGTTAGGCGATCCCATGTTTTAAACGAGCCAATTCGTATTCTTCATATTGGCGATTCGCATATTCAGGCCGATATGTTTACGGGTGAAACCCGTAATTTGCTTGCTCAGTGGCTGGGCGACGAAAATCCAGCCAGGGGATTATCGTTTCCGTACCAGCTTGCTGGAACCAATAATCCACCTGATTTCGATATTTCTTCCTCCGTTCAGTGGCAGCGCGAACGCATTGTGGATGTAAAGAGCAGTTCAAAACTTGGCGTTTCTGGAATTGCCTTGGTAACTGGTGAGAAGGAGGGAACTCTATCAATGAAGCTAAATCCGAAGTGGAGTTTTGGGAAGAATTTTAACCTTGTTAAACTCCATTTCAACGATGAAAGCAGCATCAATTTTACTACTGAAACCGAGGGGACAGCAATTCAGGAGCAGGGAGTTTGGTCGTTCTACCTTAACAATTCTTCCGATTCAATTACCATACATTTTAAGAATATTTCGAAAACTCAAACGGATTTTAGATTGTACGGATTGGAACTTCTAAACACAAACTCAAAAGTAGTTTACCATGCCGCTGGTGTTAATGGTGCGGAGGTGCGAACCTACCTTCTGTCGGCAAACATTGAATGGCAAGTTGCTCAGCTAGAACCGCAAATAGTAATTATTTCGTTGGGAACCAACGATGCTTACAATTCTGCATTCAACTCAACCGTTTTTAGGGAAAACCTGAAAGAGTTGGTTCTTCGGGTTAGGAGTGCAAGCGAAAACGCTTTTATAATTCTTACAACTCCCGGCGATCACTTGTTGTCACGAACCAACGAGAATCCATCGCTCGAGAGAATTCAGGATGATATATATGCTGTTGCCAGCGAGAATAGCTGTGGTGTGTGGGATTTTTATCAGGTGATGGGCGGTAAAGGAAGCATAAAACTTTGGTCGCACTACGGTCTCTGCGCACCCGATATGCTTCATTTGAATCGAAATGGTTACCGGTTGCAGGGTGCGTTGCTATTTAACGCGCTGGTTGAATTTTGGGGTTACGATTACCCGCTTGAAAAAAACAATATGGCTCAAAAATGACATCGTTACTTAAACATATAGTTTCGTTTTTTAGCTATAGCGAGAATAGCCCGTTAATATTTACCGAGGGTTCGTTCTGGTTATTCTTTGTATTATTACTTGCAGGCTACTCGTTTGTTTACCGAACTCATTTCTTACGAATCCTTTACCTTCTGGTTTTTAGCTTATTTTTTTACTACAAGTCGAGCGGTTACTTCTTTTTCCTTCTCATTTTTTCAACGGTATGCGATTACATTCTTGGGCTGCTAATTAGCAAATCGGAAATACACTGGAAGCGTAAACTTTACGTGGCAATTAGCGTTTTTATTAACCTTTCCGTACTGTCATTCTTTAAGTACAGCTACTTTTTTGCCGATTCGCTTAATGCATTGTTTGGAGCGAACTATCAGGCATTCAATTTTTTAGCCCATTGGGCTAACCTGCTTGTGGGTTCAACTTACGATGTTTCCAGCATTGTGTTGCCAGTTGGGATTTCGTTTTTTACTTTTCAAACCATAAGCTACACGGTGGATGTTTACCGAAACAAGGTGAAGCCTGTAAGCAATATTATTGATTTTGGTTTCTACGTTTCGTTTTTTCCGCAGCTGGTTGCTGGCCCAATTGTGCGTGCCGCAGAATTTATCCCACAGCTGTACCGCAAGTACAGCCTTTCGCAGCGTGAGTTTGGATACGCGATATTCTTAATTCTGAACGGGTTGATTAAAAAGGTGATAATTTCCGATTACATTTCCCTGAATTTTGTCGATAGGGTTTTTGCTAGCCCGCTCTCGTTCTCGGGTTTCGAAAATTTGTTGGCAACCTACGGTTATTCAATCCAAATTTACTGCGATTTTTCGGGCTACACCGATATGGCAACAGGGCTTGCTCTGCTGCTCGGTTTCAGGCTTCCCATCAACTTCAATTCGCCTTACAAGGCGCTGAATATAACCGATTTCTGGCATCGGTGGCATATTTCTCTCTCGTCGTGGCTGCGCGATTACCTCTACATTCCGCTGGGCGGAAACCGTAGGGGGAAGGTTATGACCTACATAAACTTAATGATTACGATGCTACTGGGCGGTTTGTGGCACGGTGCAAATTTTAGGTTTGTGGTTTGGGGCGCCATTCACGGTGTTTCGCTTGCGCTGCACAAACTTTGGATGCAGCTTTTCCCTCATCACAGGTTCCGTTCCTCGTGGTGGAAGCGTTTCATTACCGCTTTCTTTACGTTCCATCTGGTTTGCCTGTCGTGGATTTTTTTCCGTGGCGAGAGCATGAGCATGGCTCAGGATATGATTCGCCAAATTGTTTCACACTTCGGTTGGCAATCGGTCCTCGATGTGATAACTTCTTACGTTCCAGTTATAAGTTTAATGGCAGTTGCTTACGCAGTGCACTGGCTGCCGGTTAGCTGGAAGGAGTTTTACCGAGGAGCATTTATAAAAACCAATTTGGTGGTTAAACTTGCATTGGCAGTGCTGGTGGCTGTAATAATTTTTCAGGTTAAATCGGCAGAGCTGCAACCATTTATTTATTTTAGGTTCTAATTGTTTTGCATCTACTCTTCCTCTTTTCGCTGCAAGTGCTTCATTACAAAAACAATATCGGAGTAGGAAACTTTTTCGCCCAGCGCATTTTTTGCACCTCCAATGCTCATACTTCTGCTTTCTTCAAAAAAATCAACAATTAACCTAATTTTTTCGGGCGTAACAAACTGCTCAACGTTCAACTCTCCGGTGGCTACATGCTGCGCTAAGTGCCCCTCAATAGTTGAAATGGCCATTCCTCGCTCGTTGGCAATTTCTTTTACGGTTTTCCCTTCCTTCGCCATTTGAAGGCTAAGCATTTTTGAGCTGCCCTTTGGCGGCTTTTTGGGTTTGGGCGTTTCAATTTCAGGTTCGGGAATTTCTATGTCGTTGTCGATGCAGTAGGTTTTAATTATTTCTGAAATTTCGTAGCCAAACTGCTTGATTTTCTTTTCGCCAAGTCCCTTTATTTTTTTTAGTTGTGCTTGTGTTGTAGGTAGTTTGCTGGCTAATTGAACAAGCGATTTGTAGGGAAGAATCATAAAAATTGGTACCTCCAGCTCCTCCGACTTATCGTCGCGCCACGAACGAAGCAACGAGTAGAGTTTTGGGTGTGGAATGTTTGTGAACTGAAGGTCGTCATTTTGTTTCTGCTTTTTGCCCTTTGGGGGCAAATCGATGGAGGCTTTAGCGCGGTCGTTCAAATATTCCTTCAACCTAAATCCTTTCGAGGTCGAGGTTAGGCACTTGGTTTTAAACTTCACCTCCTCGTTCAGCTTCTCAATGCTGTCGGAAATTGTTTTACGGATTGCTTTGTTGTCGCTTTCGGGTTTGTAGCTGTTTAGTACGGTTTCAATTTGTGTTTCAATTTTTTCCAGAAAGTAAGTTGAAGCTTTCTGAATTCGTTCTTGCAACGTTTCGTTTTCCTCAACTTCAGGTTTTTGCGAGAAAAGTTGTTGGATTTGTACCTTGAACTTATCGGCAACTTCAGCCATGTCAGTTTTTATAGCGCTCTTCATTCGGTCAAAAAGTTCGAAAGTGCTTTTGTCGAGGCTCGACAGATTTTCAATTACCGTTTTTAGCAAATAATCCATCCTGTGCTGTAACGTTCCAAAGTTAAAAAGGTCGAGGAGCAGCTCCTGCTGGTACTTTACTTTTGCTTCGGCAAGGGTTTGCTGTGTGGGTTGGTTCTCCTCAATTTCTCGTGTAACCGACGATATGGTTCGGTCGCTTTTTATGCTGTTTTGGTTTATCTGCGAACTGAGCACCAATCCTTCCAGCGTTTTACAACGGCTAAGCGCCACGTAAACCTGCCCGTGGGCAAAAGCGGCTTTTGCATCAATTATGGCTTTCTCGAAGGTTAAGCCCTGACTTTTATGGATTGTGATTGCCCAGGCCAATTTCAGCGGGAACTGAACAAAAGTTCCAATAACATCCTCCTTAATTTCTTTGCTCTCCTCGTCAATAAAGTACTTTACATTTTGCCATTCGGTTCGCTCAACAGCAATGGGATCGGAATCGCCCGGGCATTGAACCATAATGGTATCCTCGTCAATATCTTCAATCCTTCCAATTTTTCCGTTGTAGAAAAGCTTTTCGCGCGATGGGTCGTTTTTCACGAACATTACCTGTGCACCAACCTTGAGCGTTAGCTCAAAATCGGTAGGGTAGGCGTGCTCTGGAAATTCTTGGTTTACAATTGCTTTAAAGGTGGTAGGTTCTTTCTCCAGTTTTTTCAGCTTCGCAACGTTTATTCCCTGCGACTGGTAATTATGCGTTGTAAGGGTAATGTAGCCTTCGTTCTCGCTCAGTTCAAATCCAGGTTTATAGCGTTTGTTGAGTTGAGAAATGGCATCCTCATCAATCTCATTCTGGCGAACTTTGTTTAGCAGGTCGATGAAGTGGCTGTCGCTCTGGCGGAAAACGTGTTTCAGTTCAATGCTTACGTGGTCGGTTTTTTGCAGTGCTTTGCTCCCGAAGAAGAAGTAGGTGTCGTAGTATTGTCGAAGCAAGTTCCACTCATCGTCTTTCACTACTGGTGCCAGCTGGTGCAAGTCGCCAATCATTAGCAACTGAACGCCGCCAAATGGTTTCGATCGGTTTCTGTACCGGCGGAGAACTTCATCAATTCCATCGAGTAAATCGGCCCGAACCATGCTAATCTCATCAATCACAAGCAAATCAATACTTCTTATGATGTTTATTTTTTCTCGGTTAAACTTTTTGGCTGCTGCGCGTGGATTGTTTAAATCAACTTTTTGTTGACTCGTTCCAAGAAGTTCAGCGGGTATTTGTGGGCCGAATGGCATCTGAAAAAATGAGTGAATGGTAACGCCTCCGGCGTTTATGGCTGCTACGCCTGTTGGTGCAACCACAACCATTCGTTTTGGAGAAACCTTTTTTAGGTTATGAAGGAAGGTAGTTTTTCCGGTTCCGGCTTTTCCTGTTAGGAAAATATTTCGGTTTGTGTACTGAACGAAGTTGAATGCTAGCTGCAGCTCGGGATTATCAAAATGGGTCATCGAAAGCAAGACGTTTTTTTTTCAGTTAAATATTTTCACTTAGAAGTTTTTTTAAACTTTCAACTTGCTCTGGCGATCCCAGTATGAAAAGCATGTCGTTTGGGGAAAGAATTGTTTCGGGCGAAGGATTTAGAATGTAATCGTTTCCACTGTTCTTTAACCCAAGTATTGTTACCCCACTTATCTCCCGAACCTTAAGGTTTCCAATCGATAATCTTTTACCGCTTTCTGATAATGCAGAGCACGATATTTCAACCAGCGAAACATCGCTTTTATTTGCAAGCATAATGTTCTCAATGAACTCCAAAATATCTGGTTGAATAATCAGGGTTGCCATGCGTTGTCCACCAACGGTGTCAGGCATAATTACGTTGGATGCACCGGCAAGTTTTAGTTTCTTATCGTTTCCAACGGATGAAGCACGGCTGATTATTTTTAATCTTGGGTTTAACTCACGGGCAGTTACTACCACAAACAGGTTGTCGGCATCGTTAGGAAGCGCAGTAATAAGGGCACGCGCACGATTAATACCAGCGGTAAGCAGAACTTTATCTTCAGTGGCATCGCCCTGTGTGAATAGTATTTCTGGTATTTCAGCTAAAAGCTGAATGTTTTCGAGTTTATTGTCGATTACCACAACCGGAATGCGGTGCGAACGCAGAACCTTAACCGCCTGCTGTCCGTTTCGTCCGTAACCAACAACAATTACATGTTGGTTTACTGTTTCTAGTTTCTTTTCCACTTTCTTGTTGTTGTTTAAGTTGCTTACCATTAATTCAGCAAAATGTTTTGTGATTAGCGAAACGGCAAAGGCAAAAATCCCTAAACTTGTAATTATTAATAAAATGGTGAACCACATACCGGGGCTGCTCAAGGGCCGTACTTCCTTAAAACCTACGGTGCCCATTGTAATTATGGTCATGTAGAAGGCTTCGGTAAACGTGAAGTCTTCAATTAGCATGTAGCCTAAAATACCAATTGCCACTATTGTAACCATTAAAATAATGGCTATTGAAAATGCCCTTCTGTTCGCTCTATCCAATTTGCTAGGCTTGTTTTTTGAGAAAAAAATTTTGAAAAAAGCAATGCAACGTTTATTATGCTGCAAGGTAATAAAAAACTAACTTTGTAAATAGTAAGTTTCTTATTGTTTAAACTTAATTTATGAAAGATATTGAAAATATTAAGTTGGTTTATTTAAAACCCGACGACTACGATGATTTAAGAGAAGGCATGATGGAGGCATACTCCAATATGCCCAATTTGCTGTGGAAGAAGGAGCAGATTGAAAAGTTGATTAAGATTTTTCCCGAAGGCCAGGTGGCCATTAAGGTTAACGGCGAGTTTGCTGGTTGTGCGCTGTCATTAATTGTTGAATATGAATTGTTTGAAGATGGGCACACCTACAGGCAGGTAACCGGAAACTTTACATTCGATACTCATACTTCAAACGGTGATACGCTTTACGGAATTGATGTTTTTATTCGTCCACAATTTAGAGGGTTACGGCTGGGAAGGCGTTTATACGATTACCGGAAGGAACTTTGCGAACGACTGAATCTCAAGGGAATTGCCTTTGGTGGTAGAATTCCAAATTACCATGCGTATGCCGAATCGCTTTCATCAAAAGAGTATATTGAAAAAGTGAAACGAAAGGAAATTCACGATCCGGTTCTCGATTTTCAGATGTCGAACGATTTCCACCCAACAAAAATATTGAAGGGTTATCTTGTGGGCGATGTTGAATCGAACGAGTATGCTGTGCTGCTGAAGTGGAACAATATTTACTACGAGAAACCCAAAAAGAAAACCGCAATTACCAAACGGGTTGTTCGCCTTGGGCTTATTCAGTGGCAAATGCGACCCTACAAGAATTTAAACGAGCTCATGCAGCAGGCCGAGTACTTTGTTGATGCCGTGTCGGGCTACCGCTCCGATTTTGCGCTTTTCCCCGAGTTTTTCAACGCACCATTGATGGCTGAGAATAACCATTTAACTGAGGCCGAGGCAATACGAGAACTGGCAAAACATACCGATACGCTAATGCAAAAGTTTTCGGAACTGGCGATTTCATACAACATCAACATAATTACGGGCAGCATGCCCGAATTTAAGAATAACCGTTTGTTAAACGTTGGTTTCCTTTGTAAAAGGGATGGTTCCGTTGAACGGTTCGAAAAGTTGCACGTAACGCCCGACGAGGCAAAGGTTTGGGGCTTACAAGGAGGAAGCCAACTGAAAGCATTCGATACCGACTGCGGTAAAGTTGGGATCCTCATTTGCTACGATGTTGAGTTCCCTGAAGTTTGCAGGTTACTTGCCGATGAGGGAATGGACATTCTTTTCGTGCCGTTTCTTACCGATACACAGAATGGTTACTCTCGGGTTCGTAACTGTGCCCAAGCCAGAGCCATTGAGAATGAATGTTACGTAGCCATTGCAGGAAGCGTAGGCAACCTGCCAAAGGTTCACAACATGGATATTCAGTACGCCCAGTCGATGGTGTTTACTCCATGCGATTTCTCATTCCCAGTTAATGGAATTAAGGCCGAAGCAACACCAAACACCGAAATGATTCTTATTGCCGATGTTGATGTCGACCTGCTTCGTGAACTCAACCAGTTTGGCAGCGTTAGAAACTTAAAGGATAGAAGGAGTGACATTTACAGTTTGAAAAAGTTGTAAATATCTGATAGTTTTAACTGTTACCATGAATTGTATTTTTTTTGTTGCTTGTTCTCAAGTTAGAAAAATACAAATTGTGATAGGTTATTTGTATTTACTTTGTAGTTGTAAATAGATTTAATTAGAAAAAAATTTTGGCAAATTAAAAAAAAGTGTACTTTTGCACCTCGTTACGCGGGTATGGCGGAATTGGTAGACGCGCTAGACTTAGGATCTAGTGCCGTAAGGCGTGGGGGTTCGAGTCCCTTTACCCGCACAAAAAACCTCAGCAGAAATGCTGAGGTTTTTTTATTTTCCGGAGGTTGAGCCTGTCGAAACCGAAGGGAAATTGGTGGTTTCGGCAAACTCAACCACCAACTACAGATAACCACTACTGTTGGCGATGCTAATTAGCGATGCCGTATTTTTTGCTCCAAGTTTCATAATCAGGTTTTTACGGTGGCTATCAACTGTTAATGGGCTAATAAATAATTTCTCGGCAATTTCTTGATTGGTAAATCCTTCTGCAATTAGTTTTAGTACCTCCATTTCGCGTTTGCTAATGTAAATCGATTGCTCGTTTTGCTTTTGCAAAACCTTTTCAACCTCTTCGCCGTAGTATGTTTCCCCCTCGGAAACGCAAATTATGGCCTCAATAATTTCTTCAGGATTTGTGTTTTTAAGTAAATAGCCTTGTACCCCAGCATCAATCATCGACTGAATATAGTAACGCTGGTTATAGGATGTAAGCGCTATTACTTTTTGTGAAGAGTTTTTCGTAATAATGCTTTTGCAAATATTAATTCCGTTGTCATCGGGGAGTTTTATATCAAGAAGAATGATGCTGGGAACTAAAAGTTCAACTTTCTCCAAGGCTTCCTTGCCAGTTGTGGCAATTCCACAAACCTTAATTGAGGCCGATTGTTCTAACGATTTTACCAACCCTTGGGCAATCAAAGGATGGTCGTCAACTATCAGTACGCTAATCATTTGTTTTAATACTTTGAGGGTTGTCGAATTCAACAACTATTTCAGTTCCTTTTCCCAAAACGCTGTTTATATCCATCTTTCCACCGAAGGAGGAAACTCTCGATTTAATGCTGGAAATGCCGCTTCCTTTAATTCCATCGAGTTTTGATGGGTCGAAACCAACCCCAAAATCAGTAACAGTTAGGCAAAGCCTACTTGAATTTTGTAGGAGTTGAATATCAATATTTGGCGAATGCGAGTGTTTTATTGCATTGTTTACGAGTTCCTGAGCAGTTCGGTAAATGGTTAGCTCAAAGGCGTTATCAAACCTAAAATCCTCGCCAAAAAAGTTATACCTAATAACCGGACTATCGTTTGTATTTAGCGAAATACAAAAATTTTCAATAGCAACGTTTAGCCCTGTTTTATGCAGAATTTCGGGCATCATGTTGTGGGCAACTCGTCGTAGCTCCCTTACGCTTTGATCAATAAGTTCAAGCGCGTTGTGGAATGCATTCGCATAATTTTCGTTTAAAACATGGTTTCCTTGCATATTGGTAAGATTTAATCGTGCAACTGATAAAAGTCCACCCAACCCATCGTGAAGTTCACGGGCAATCCTGCTTCGTTCTGCTTCCTCGCCCTTTATGGTTGATTGGGCAACTGCCAACTCTTTTTCCCGTTCCAAATCCAAAATTCGTCTTTCTTTAAGTTCAATTTCGCGGAGCGAAAGTAAAATTTGCTGCCTGTGGTTCTTAAATATTAAAAAGGTTACAACTATCCCTGCAACGGCAATAAGCAGCGAAATAAAAAGCATTGTGGTTCGCTTACTCAGAGCGGCTTCGCTTTCTCTCTTTTGAAGTTCGAGGTTTGCTATTCTAATATCTCTTCGTTGTGCTTCGTTCTTTGCGTTCAAATAATTTATCTGCTTCTTGTTTTCGGATGAGTAAAATTTCTTTTGTAGCTCTAGGTATTGAAGTGCATACTCATTAGATTTCTTGTAGTTTTCGTTCAGCTGGTATGCATTATATAAAGTTTCAGCAAACCTACGCTGATGTTCCTCAATTCCATTTTTCCTGCAAATTTGGTAACCTTCACTGGCAAAATTTATAGCTAGGTTTGGCTTTTTTAGTTTTATATAGGTTCGTGAAACCCGCTCGAGCATGTCGGCAATGTCCCATGTACTGCCCGATTTGCGGGCAAAATGCAATCCTTCGAGGTAGTTTTTTAGAGCATTCTGCTGGTTCCCAACTATGTTCGATTCCAGGTACCCCATATTTACGAAGTATGAAAAGTGAAATTGTGTAAAACCCGTTGAGTCGGCAATTCTTTTCACTTTCTCCAAATACTCAATAGATTCGTCAACTTTTTTCTGTTGCATTAAATATGTTGCGTAAGTGTTGTAGGCTGAACCCAAACTAAACCAATCGTTTGCTTTGTTTGCAAGATTAATCACCTCCTTATGGTAGTTCTTTTCGCGAATGGTGTCGTTTAGCCTATCCTGAAATTCTGCCATTTTGGAGTATAAGTTGATTAGGTGCCGATTCATTTCGTACTTCAGGAAAATAGGCTCGGCTTTTGTACAGAATTCAATTGCGTTAGCATAATCGTCGCCAAGGTAGAATAGGTAGCTCATGTTGAGCCAAGTGCGAGCAAGGTACTGTTCGCCAACTTCGTTTTGGTAGGTTTCAAAAATATTTTCGGCTTGGTTATAGTACTTCAGGGCGTTTTCAAAATCGATAATATCGTTGTAAAACATGGCCGAGGTTCTGTAGGCATCGCCTTTTGTGATGCTGTGGGGAAGCGTATCGGCAATCGAAAGCAAAAGGTTGTTAACCTTGAAAGCTTGCGAGGTATCGCCCTGGCTCGAAAGGTACCAAAGCGAATCGGACAGCTTCATAACATATAGCGAATCGCTTTCAAAAATCGAACCCGTTTCAATTTTGACAACTGGTTTGCACGCTTGCCATAGAATGGCAAAAAGGCTAATGCTGAGAATGATAGTTCTCTTTGTTTTCATGGTAATGGCGTTAGGATTTACTCCTAAAGTTAGCGAAAATGGATTACCAAAATTTATCCTGTAAAGTTAGGGTAGTAGAATTTTTTCGGAATCCCTTTTTTAGGGGAAAAAT
>CAZLXF010000015.1:0-22240 GCA_964563065.1 uncultured Rikenellaceae bacterium
ATTTACATGAATCCACAGGGACAAATTGTGGTGGAAAATAACGGAGAAGTTGTTGCAACGCAACAAAGTTTCAACGACAATAATTGGCATCACATGGCATTTGTAGTTAATCGTAGAGCCTATGCAACCTTGTATGTTGATGGCGAAGGGTATAGTAGTGTTACATCGCCACAAATTGGTTCGCTCGAGAGTGCTTTCGGTTACATTGGAGCACGCGGATACGTTGATAACTCAATGACTCAGAATTTCGACGGATATTTCAACGGTTCAATTGACGAGGTGAGAGTTTGGAATACTGCCCGGAAGCAGGAGCAAATTATGCTTTACATGAATAACCGTTTGGCTGGAACCGAAGCTGGACTGAAAGCCTACTTCCCATTCGAGAAGTATGAAGAAACTATGGGAGTGATGCTATCGGTTTCAACGTTCGATGATCAATCGGTTGACCCATACAGTGAAACAGGTGCAAATCATTGCGGAACGCTAGCTATTACAGGAGAGGAAAGTTTTACTAATGCTTCACCTGCAATTCGCAGAGCACGATCCAAGAGCAATGTAAACTTCGAGTTTGTAACCAACAACGACAGGATTATTATTACACCAACCGATCCGTTGGCTGCAATTGAACGTTGCATTCTTGAAATTACCGTTAAAAACATTGAAGACAAGAATGCGAATCGCATGGCATCGCCAGTTTCGTGGACTGCTTACATTGAAAAGAATCAGGTTCGTTGGGGACAGGATGAGTTCGATTTCCAGAAGGAGGTAGAAAAAGAACTTACATTTGAAACCACAATCAATAATATTGGTGGAGTTGAACAGGTATTCTCAATCACCAATTTACCCGCATGGCTAACAGCGGTTCCAAGCAACGGAACTCTGTCGCCCAACAGTTCGGTTAACGTTACATTTACCGTAAATAGTGCGCTGAATATTGGCAAATACGCTGAAGAAATTTTCCTTGAAAGTGGTTCGGGCTTCGCTGAAAAGTTAATTCTGAACCTTAAGGTTTATAAAGAAGCACCCGATTGGGATGTTGACGAAACCGCTTTTGCCAGCAGCATGAATATTATTGGGAAACTTCGCTTAAAAGAAGTTTATAGTACCGATACCGATGATATAATTGGAGTATTCGCAGGGAATGAATGTCGTGGAGTTGCAAAACTTCAGTACAAATCAAATTACGACGACTACTTTGTTTTCCTTGTAGTTTACGGAAATATTGCTGAGGAATCTCTCACCTACAAGGTTTGGGATGCCAGCGAAGGCAAGGTTTACTCCGATGTAACACCATCGTACGCATTTGAACCGAACGCACTTTACGGAAGCATGGCTAGCCCAATTGTGTTTGAGGTTAGTGGCTTGATGGATAATAGCTTGACGCTAAATAGTGGTTGGAATTGGTTGTCGTTCAATCTTGAGATGAACGATCCGTCTATCGCTAACCTGTTTGGCAACATGGTTTTAAGCAATGGCGACATTGTTAAGCATGCCGACATGTTCAGTATTTACGATGAAACCAGCAATATGTGGTTCGGCTCACTTGAAAACACAGAAATTGGGAAACTGTACAGGGTTTACTCAAATTTGGGAGGAGCACTCACATTCCTAGGTTCAAAAGCTTCTGTGACCGATTACCCAATTGAACTTGTTAACGGATGGAATCGTATTGGTTACATACCAAACGTGAACCTCAGCGTTAACGAAGCCCTTGCTGGTTTTGAACCTCAGGTGAACGATGTAATTAAGAGCCAGTACCAGTTTGCAATGTGGGATGGCTACGAGTGGATTGGCAGCTTAACAACCATGCGTCCGGGAGCAGGATACATGTATAAGTCGCACTCATTCGATCCTGTAACGTTCATTTATCCCGAAAGTTCTTCTAACAAAAAAGTAGCTGAAAGCAACAATGAGAGGAAACCTCTGCCAAAGGCAGTAAGCGTTGCCCAAACCTATGAATACTCAATGAACGTAGTTGCACAAATTGATGGAGGGAAGATTCCGGAGAATGCTCAAGTTGCTGCTTACGTAAACGGTAGCCTAAGGGGAATTGTAACTATTGTTAACACCAACAGTTTGCAAAACTTCTGTTTCATTACAATTAATGGCGATAAAACAGAGTTTGGAGCCGATGTAGTTTTCACTCTCCTTTATGGAAACCAGGAGAAAGACCTGATTGGAATGGTAACATTCGAAAGCAATGCAGTTGAGGGAACCTTAAGTAGCCCAATTCCGCTGAAACTTCAGGTTAATAACGATTCTTTTGCACACCTGTTTGAGGGTAATGCAATTAACGCTTTCCCCAATCCTTTTGCTAAATCGGTAGATATTTTCTTCATAAACAATTCGGAGAATGACCCCGAAATTCGTGTAATGAACGCTTTGGGAATGCAAATTGCGGTTTTAGTTCCCGAAAAAATTTATGACGGAGCTTACAAGGCAACATGGAATGGAGCAACAATAAGTAGTAATGTTGCTCCGCAGGGAATATACTACGTTGTGGTAAGCAACGAAACCGAATCGAATGTTATTCAAATTGTAAAATCCAACTAAGGAGGAAAGTACAATGAAAAAAATTCAGTCAATTTTAATATTAACTCTGGTTTGCTTTGTCACAATGGTAAAAGCGGAAACCCCAGATTGGTCGGTAAACAGTTCGAACTTCGAATTTTCAATGACTTTAACTGCAACCATTACTATCGATGGAGAGCCCTTTGGGGCCTCCAACGATATGGTTGGAATTTTTGTGGGCGATGAGTGCCGCGGTGTAGCCACCTCAACTTTCGTTGAAACGTACGAAAAGTACTACTTCTTTGTAACTTCATTCAGTAACGTTCATTCAGGCGACAGCCTTCGTTTTCGCTACTACAATGCATCACTCGATGAGGAGTACGAACTATTTAACGTTGAGGTTTTTGTTGATGGGAAAAATTTGGGAACTCCCTCGCAACCCTACAAACTTTCGAACACTGAGGTTACTGGTACAAGCTTTAACTATAACGAGTTGGATTTTAGCATATACCCAAATCCTGCAACCTCGCTTGTAGCAGTTAAATTAGGTTCAAAAAACATTAACAATGTTAAGGTTTACAACAGCATTGGTGCTGTTGTAATGGAAAACAAGGAACGTAGCAATGTAGTTACAATTAATGTTTCCGACCTTGCCAAGGGGATTTACATTGTAACTGCTACATCGAATAATAATTCTTACAGTAAAAAGCTGGTGGTTAAATAAGGAATTATGGTTATTTAACATTGTTTTTATGCACTAAATTGGGCGGTTATGTTTGGCTTAGCGCCAAACATAACCGCCCAATTATTTTGCGATATAACTGCTAGTTTCTATTCTAGCAACTTCTTCGCTACTTCAATATTGTTTTCATTTAGAATATTCTTCCCTTCGGGTGTTAACATGTATTCTATCCTATCCATATATTTCTTTTCCACTTTTCCGCGGACAACTTTTAGGGTGCTATTCACCAATCCGTTTTGCTCAGTGAATGCTTCGTCGAGTAGAGCGAAAGATGCAGGCAGCCACCGGTCGGGAAACAATTCTTCATATTCTCCTCCGGATTTAAACTGGGCTATATCGCTCTGAATTAATTTGATTGCTTCGCTTCCAATTTCGGGTGAAGATAGGTTAACCTGCTTCTCGGCTAGCGCTCTTTTCAAGCCTTCCTTTGAAGAAACTATAAGAGCAGTTGTGTAGGGATTCTGATTGTTGTAGAGTACAATTTGGTCGATTAACTTTGAATGCTGAATTAGTGTTTCCTCAATGCCTTCGGGACTGTACTTTTCACCATCGCTGCCAATAAGCAAACTCTTAAATCGTCCCAGAACGTAAAGGAAACCGTCATTATCCATGTATCCCATGTCGCCTGTATGTAGCCAACCATCGCGAATGGTTTCGCTAGTTGCCTTTTCGTTCTTCCAGTAGCCCATCATAACATTCTCGCCCTTCACCACAATTTCACCCTTTTGCCCAACGGGCAACTCTTTCCCATTCTCGTCGCAAATTTTTAACTCGATGGGAGTTACCAAGTAACCCGACGAACCAAGTTTGTGCCGTTTGAGGGAATTTGAACTGATAATTGGCGTTGCCTCCGAGAGCCCGTAACCCTGAAACATTGGAATTCCAATTGCATAGTAGAATCGTTGCAGCTCAATATCGAGCAGCGCACCGCCACCAATGAAAAATTGCATTTCACCACCAAAAACCTGGCGAATTTTTGAGAAGAGAATCTTATCGTAAATCCAAAGCAAAGGCTTGTAAATGAATGTAAATCCTTTCCCCTTGTTAAACCCTTCCTTATTGTATGCGTAGGAAAGATTGATGGCGTTATTGAAAAGTTTCTCGGTAAAAGCACCCTTTGCGCGAATTCCTGCTTCAATATTCTTCTTGAAATTTTTTGCTAAGGCAGGAACGCTCAACAGAAGGCTCGGTTTTAGTTCCTTAATATTTATTGGAATATTCTTTAAGGTATCCATTGGTGTTTTCCCAAGCTGAACGGTTCCAATGCTGGCTCCCATTGCCATAAACGAGTAGATTCCTGCCACGTGTGCAAAACAATGATCGAGAGGAAGGATTAACAGTGTTCGGAATGACTGTGGAATGTCCATCAGCGTTAGCGCTTGCTCAACATTTGCGGTGTAGTTTCTGTGTGAAAGGATTACTCCTTTTGGATCGGCAGTAGTTCCCGAGGTGTAGCTAATGGTGGCAAAATCGTTGGGTTTAACCGCCTTGTATGCTTCGGTGAGTTTCTCTGGCGATTGAGCCAGAAACTCTTCTCCCATTTTTATTACCGTAGAAATGTGTAGCTCGTTCTCTTCGTAGTTCTCCTGCTGATCGAGATAAACAATTCGTTTAACCAACGGAAGTTTATCTTTAATTCCCTTAATTTTATTAGCCTGAGCTCCCGAAACGAAAATAATGCTGGTTTCGGAATGTTCCAGCCTAAAATGTAAATCGGGGCCTTCGAGTTTAATGCTTAGGGGAACGTTAACCGCTCCCGTGTATAGCATAGCTAGTTCAGTAATCGTCCAGTATTTTCGTCCCTCAGAAAGCAGCGCAATTTTATCGTCCTTTTTAACGCCAAGGCTAAGTAAGCCGCATGCTAAACTATAAACTTCATCTTTGGTTTGCTTGTATGATGTTGGCTCAAACTTATCATTGGTCTTTTCCCAAATGTAAGGATTACTGGAGTACTTGGCTACGCTTTCCTCGAACAGATCGATAATTGTTTTCATATTTATGTGGTTAGTTCTAGGGTTCGAATCGTTTAATGCAATAAACAATTGCAACCTGTAAATTTATAGAAAAAAATTTAATAGGGATATTTTGGTTGGCTACAACCAAAAAAGTAAGGAGAAACTACTCCCCTAAAGAATTTAGCAGAACCTCTTTGTATGCCTTTAACTCTTTTGAATGTAGCGATCGATCTAAAACAGGTAGGTCAATACGTTGTTGCATTTTTGTAGTAACGGGAGCCTGACTAAATACAAAAATTTCATTTCCCAGCAGCAAAGCCTCTTCCACATCGTGCGTAACAAAAATAACCGTTCTTTTATCTTCATCCCAAATATGGGTAAACGCTTTTATAAGGTTCAACTTCAGCTTAATATCCAACCCTTTTAGAGGTTCGTCCATAAGAATTAAATCGGACGGAAAAGCAAATGCCCTGGCAATGGAAACTCGCTGGCGCATGCCACCGCTAAGCTGCGAAGGATAGTATGTAGCGAAACTTTCGAGTTCAACCAAACGAAGAAACCTGCTAACAGTTTTTTTTCTTGCCTCAACGGGCAAATCGTGGCTCAGCACGAAATCGATATTCTCCTCAACGGTTTTCCATGGAAGCAGCCGAGGATCCTGAAAAATGTATGAAATAACTTTTTTCTCGAACCCAACCAGCTGCCCACTCTCGAAATTTTGTGTTTTGCCAATAATGTTCAACAGTGTAGTTTTTCCGCAGCCCGATGGACCCAGAATACAGGAAATGGTCCCCTCCTGAAAATTGATTGAAAAATCGCTGTAAAGCGAAATTTCACCAAAACGTTTATTCAAACCATTTATCTGTAAACTCATAGCTATACTTTCCAAGTTACAATTTTGCGTTCGCTCCATCTAATAACTTTCTCGAATAGGTAGCTAACTATCACTGCAATAATAGTCCATGCAATTACCGCATCAACATTCAGGAAAGTTTGTGCGCTCTGCATCACGGTTCCCACTCCAAACTGGGGTTGGCTTAAGACTTCTCCAATAATAATTGCCCGCCAACCTATTCCCATGGCACTAGATGCTCCACTAATTATAAACGGCATAATGGCCGGGATGTATACTTCGCGTACAATTCGCAATTGTTTTACCCTGTAAAAATTGGCCATCTCCACAAGGTTGTGGTCAACACTTCGTATTCCATCAATAACGTTGGTGCAAATAAACGGGAACATGGTAAGGATTGCAATAAATATTGGAACAGAAGTGGAGTTTAGCCATATTAACGCTAAAAGAATTAGCGCAATTACGGGTGTAGAACGAATTGTTATCAGAATTGGTTTCAGAAATGCGTTAAACCCGGGACTAATTCCTGCCCAAATACCAAGCCCAACACCAAATATAAGTGATATTACAAACCCAATTAACCCTCGCAGAATGGTTGCACCAACTATGGCAACAAATTGTTTTTCAGTAAAAAGTGAAATGGTTGTAACAAACGTTTTTTCGGGAGAAGGGAGTATAAAATCGGATTTAAAATGCATGGCCAGTAGCTTCCATACAACGAGCATGAAAGTTACCGATAGTAAACTGATGTACTGTGTTTTAGTAATAGAAACTTTCATCAGGTACTTTGCCTCCAATAATTTCGGGGTTCATTTGGTAAAAAATTGAAAGATACTCACCAACTTGCGCCATTTCGCTTTTTGCCCTAACAAATTTAAGGTTCGAACGAGGAATAGCATTTCGAGCAACCTCAACATTTGGCAAAACACCATATTTTACTATTAGCGCTGCTGCGCTATCAGGGTTACTATTAACCCATTGTGTCGATTTTTGATAGCTGGCAATAAACTGTTCAACAAGCTGGGGATTCTTCTCAATCAAACTTTTTTTGGCAATCAAAGCTGTTTGGGCAATGGGTGTGTTCAGAATTTTTTCCCATTCAGTGTTTAGGTCAAAAATTGGGCGAACTTCTTTATTCCTTTGCATTACAAGACTCACAAGGGGTTCTGAAATTACACCAATTTTTGCCTGCCCGGCAGCAACCGCGTTAGCCAAATCGATATGGGTTGGGAAACTGTAATCGAGCGTTAAATCATTATCAGGATCAACTCCGTTTTTTTCAAGCAGATAACGGAAAAGAACATCGGGAGTCATCCCTTTGGCCATTACATTCACCTTTTTCCCTTTCAGGTCGCTCCAACTTCGAATTGTTGAATCGCTCCCGAAAAGGTAGAGCGTTCCCCAAACCGGAATTGCAATAAGCCGGTATTCCAACCCCTTATTGTACAATATTGCCGCCATGGTTGTTGGGAGAATTGCAAAATCGGCCGTGCCATCAATCATCATTTTTCGAACCTGAATGGGTTCGTTCAAAATCACAACTTTAAATTCCTTACTTTCTGCATTTGCCAAGCTGTCAATCATTCTAATCATTCCCATCGATGAAGGACCCTTTAACGTAGCAATGGTAACTTGTTGTTGATTTTGAGTTTTTGTAGAACTATTACAAGCGGCCAAAATAAGAACAAGTAAAGGAATCAGAATTCTTGTTAGTCGCATTCTCTAGTATTCTTTTTGCAAATCTATTTATTTTGAAGTATTAACAAAGGTAAAATTTTAAAATTTATAAAGTTCGAAACGCACAACTATCAGCATTAATTAACAAATTTGCAAAAATTATTTTCTAAAAAAAACGCATTATTACTATCCGCTTTTTTTGTAATACTAAAAAAAGCCCTATCTTTGTGAATCAATTAACAGAAGTTCTGTTTGCATTCTGCGATTATATAAATACTTGTAATCAAGGATTTACAGAGCACTTTTAAAAATCTAATCCGGAGGTATTCTGATGGAAAAGAGAGTAGGAACCGCACTTATTCTAATTGAGACTCGCGATAACGTTCATTCCCTGAACGACATTATCTCGAATCATTCCCAAATTATTATCGGACGCCAAGGCCTGCCACGCAGCAATGGGCAAAGTGTTATTTCTCTTGTTCTTGAAGGTACCACCGACGAAATTGGCTCGTTAACCGGTCAGCTTGGCCGATTGAAGGGCATTCAGGTTAAATCGGTACTTTTAAAGAACATGCAAAATGAGTAAACTAAAAATTTCCATTGCCTTACTGGCAATCGTGTTCTCGCTGAACACAATGTCGCAGGAGTTTCGTGTAACTGGTATTGTGCGAGATTCAATTACAAAAAAAACCATCGAGAATGTTGCTATTGAAGTTACTCCCTTAGCTTCAAATTCTTCGAAAAACTTCTCAACCGTCACGAGCTCAAGGGGAGCATACTCGCTAAACCTTCCAGCCGGAGGCTACACGTTTAAGTTGAGTATAATCGGCTACAGCACGCAGCAAACTGAAATTAATGTGAATGCCGATTCAGAAAAGGATTTTATTCTAGCGCCACAACCCATTTCGCTGGGCGAAATTGTTGTATCGAGTTTGCGCGTAAACCGCCGCATTAAAGAGCTGCCCACACCACTCGCTGTTGTTGGAAAGTACGATTACCAGCAGCAATCGTCGTTAACCCTTTCGGATGTTCTGGCAAAAGAGCCAGGAATTGCCATTGGCGGCGATGGAGTTTGGGCAACCAACGTTAATATTCGGGGACTTTCAGAAAATAGGCTGGTTACGTTAATTGATGGAAACCGTATAGAAACTGCAACCGACCTAACCGCATCGCTCAGCATGATAGATGTAAATGAAATTGAGCGGGTTGAGGTTGTGAAAGGCGCACAATCATCGTTATACGGAACTGGTGCAATGGGTGGAATTGTGAATATTATAACAAAGGACGGGCACTTTTCGAGCAGCCCATACGTTTCAGGGAATGTTATTTCAGGATTTGCATCTGCCAATGAGATGAAAACCGGACACGCAGCCATTGATGCTGGTGGCAAAAAATGGTATTTGCGAGTTGGCGGAACCTACAACGATGCCAACAATATTAAAACGCCTGACGGAATTCTTCCCAACAGCCAGTTTGCCTCAAACAACATTTCAGCAAAATTGGGGTTAAAACCATTCGCTAACCATACCTTTAAATTTCAGTTTCAACGAAACTGGGCTACCGATGTGGGAATTCCCGGAGGCGACGCATTTCCTGGTCCAGCAACGGCAACCTACAGCGATATTGGGCGACAACTTTTTGCTGCAAGCTACGAAATTGAAAACATCTCAGAAAGGCTTAGCAACATTAAGGTTAACCTTTTTAACCAGTACATTCTGCGCGATGTTGCAATGGTTCCAAATTCGGTTAATGAAATTACAATTCCGACAGGAACTCAACGTATAACTGCCGAACTTGTTACGCCTACCGGCGAACATATGACCAACGGAGCACAGTTTCAAACAACCTGGAACCTTGCACAAAATAGTTCGCTAATTGCCGGAGTTGATATGTGGCAGCGAAAGCTAACCACGGAACGTGAAAAGTTTATTAAAGTTGAAGTTTTTAATTCCGCTGGCGACTTGGTTGTTACCAATAATTTGGTACGAGGCGAAACTCCAACCCCTACATCCACCTTTGGTAGCGCAGGAATATTTGTTCAGAACGAAACTAAACTTCTGAACGATAATTTGAAGATGATTATTGGTGGCAGATTTGATGGGATTCAAATTAAGAACGAACAGGGGCTCGATATTGATTACCTAATTATGAACGGAACCCTCAACGACACTCCTCCAAACCAACGCATCACCTTTGAAGAAGGAACAGAATACAACACATCGTGGAGCGCAAACGCTGGAATTTTGTACTCGATAGTTCAGGATATGGACATTTCGCTCAATATGGCTCGATCGTTCCGTTCACCATCGCTCGAGGAGCGATTTAAATACATCGATTTAGGAAATCTGGTGCGGTTGGGCGACCCAACACTGAAACCAGAAAGCGGTTACTCCGCTGATTTGGGATTCAGAATTTGGAAACCAGGTTTTTCGCTTCAGGTTGGCGCGTTCAGCAACTTTCTTTCGAATATGATTGTTGAAGTTCCCGGAGAGTTTATTTACACCATTAACACAGGCCCATCGCAGGGAATAGTTGACACGCTGCCTGCATTGGTAAATACAAACATAAGTAAAGCGATGCTTTACGGTGCCGATTTTGGTTTTGAGTACAGCGCCTACACAGGAATCGTTCTTTTTGGTTCTGGAGCCTACGTTATTGGGAAAGATACCGAATCGGATACAAACCTGCCGCTAATTCCGCCGCTAAACGGACGGATTGGAATTCGCTACACAAATCCAAAAATTGGATCGTTCCAAACCTCTCTAGTTGCAGCGGCCGAGCAGGATAAAATCGCCGATGGCGAACAGGTAACCCAAGGTTATCATCGCATCGATATTGCGATTAGCTCCGTAAAAATGAATCTTGGCTTCTCAAAAGTCCAACTCTTTGGCGGAGTCGATAATCTTCTTGATGAAAGCTACACCAACCATCTATCAACAAATCGCGGAGCAATTAGCGTTGAACCCGGGCGGAATATATACTTGAGATTAAGTATCTCTTTCTAATAATTTATTTTCAAAAATAAAAGAATAATATCAAAATTAAACGGAGTGAGTCCGGTTGGCTACCGGACTCACTCTATGGCAAATTAATTAATAATCGTCCAACTCTTTGGGGGTCACTTCAAAAGTTCTGTGTTTTTTTGTTTCAATTAAATAAAACCTCAAATACTTATAGCACCCTTTTCGTTTGTGGATTTGGTGTTTTCACAACCAGAATTCTGGCAACAGATTCTGCCTCGTTACTTAGGTAGTGAACAATATCTTTAGGACTCTCTATTACAGTATCCTTTGGGAAGGCAATTGCCTCATCGCCAATATGAATTGTTGGATTTCCTTCCAGAACGTAGAAGAAAACATCAACCGGAGTTTTATGAGGTTTTAGCGATTCACCAGACTGAAGGGTTATGTGCATTGCCTGTGCATCGGGTTGGTTATACATTTCTCGAACATCAACCTGATGTGGAGTTTCCTTAAATGATGCGGTAGATAAATGTTGTGAGTTCATAATTATTTTTTAAAATTTGAATTAGCAGTTGACATTCTTAGTCGAATTGCCAACTGCTAATTGAAAATTGCCTACTTAATCGATTATCCTATCAACAACTTAATATCCTCATCAACGGTTTTAATTCCGCTAATTCCAAAATTCTCAATAAGAACTTTTGCAACATTTGGCGAGAGGAAAGCAGGAAGTGTTGGCCCAAGGTGAATATTCTTAACGCCAAGATATAGCAGAGCGAGGAGAACAATCACGGCTTTCTGCTCGTACCATGCAATGTTGTAGGCAATTGGCAACTCATTGATATCGTTTAGTTTGAAAATTTCTTTCAGCTTTAGCGCGATAACTGCCAGCGAGTACGAATCGTTACACTGTCCTGCATCGAGAACGCGAGGAATTCCGCCAATATCACCAAGAGGCAGCTTATTGTAACGGTATTTTGCGCAACCAGCGGTGAGTATTACGGTGTCCTTTGGAAGTTTCTCGGCAAACTCAGTGTAGTAGCTGCGATCCTTCATACGGCCATCGCAACCAGCCATAACAACAAACTTGCGAATTGCGCCGGATTTTACTGCATCAACAACCTTATCGGCCAGTGCAAAAACCTGTGCGTGCGCAAATCCACCAACAATTTCACCTTTCTCAATTTCAACCGGAGGTTGACAAGTTTTTGCCAGCTCAATTATTTCCGAAAAATCTTTTTGTTTACCCGCTTCACGCTCAGGAATATGCTTGCTTCCGGGATATCCAGAGGCACCTGTTGTGAAAACTCTGTCCTTGTACGAAGCGTTTTCCCTTGGGGGAACAATGCAGTTGGTAGTGAAAAGAATTGGCCCATTAAAGGTTTCAAACTCCTCCTTCTGCTTCCACCAGCTGCTTCCGTAGTTGCCCACAAAATGCTTGTACTTTTTGAATGCTGGATAGTAATTTGCTGGAAGCATTTCGCTGTGCGTATAAACATCAACGCCAGTTCCATCGGTTTGGGCAAGCAGCTCCTCCATATCCTTCAAATCGTGACCGCTGATTAGAATTCCCGGGTTTTTGCCTACGCCAATATTTACCTTTGTGATTTCGGGATTTCCGTAGCTTGACGTATTGGCTTTATCGAGTAGTGCCATTACATCAACACCAAACTTACCAGTTTCGAGGGTAAGAGCCACCAAATCGTCGACATTACGGTTGTGAGTGATAGTTGCCAGCGCACGCTGCATAAATGCGTACACTTCAACATTCTCGTGACCGAGATTGTATGCATGTTCGGCGTAAGCCGCAATTCCTTTTACTCCGAAGGTAATTAGCTGCTGAAGCGAACGAACATCCTCATTGGTTTCGGCTAAAATTCCAATGGTTAATGCTTTGGCTTCGTACTCTTCAGGTTTGCCTTCCCAAGTACAACCCTCGAACGATTCGTCAACTTTAACTCCCTGCTTTTTAGCTTCTTCGCGAAGTTTATTGCGTAGCTCCAGTCCGCGGGTAACACGATTAGCGATTACCTGCTTATCGAAGTTTGCGTTGGTGATGGTGCTGAACAATCCGTCGAAAACGAACTTGTTTACAATCGGATTCTCGTACTTTTTTTGTTCGCGCAGGGCTGTGCTGTAAACACTAATTCCCTTTATTACGAACATTAGTAGATCCATGGTATTTGCTAAATCGTCGGATTTTCCGCAAACACCCTTTATGGTACAACCTGTACCCTTTGCTGCCTCCTGGCATTGAAAACAAAACATGCTCATAGTTTTAGTTATTTAGTTGTTTAGTTGATAAATATTTAAGAACGCTGATGACACTGAGATAAAAGATTTTCACTGGTTTTATTAATATTATCCTGATTTTTAAAAACATCTGTGTAAATCTGTAAAACCTGCCCGACGGCAGGCGGGTCCGCGTTTTCTGCGTTCCATCTACACCCAAGTATTCTCCAAAATTTCACCCTGAATTCCAACAGTTAATAGTTTAATTGGAACTTTTCGTGATGCGCGATCCATAGCCATTTTTGCGAGTTGAAGCAATCCACCGCAGCAGGGTACCTCCATTTTCATAATGGTAATTGTATCAATCTGTGCGTCATCAATAAGCGCAGTAATTTTTTCAACGTACGATTCCTTGTTGGAGTCGAGTTTTGGACAAGCAATTGCCAAAGTTTTTCCTTTCAGGAAATCGTTGTGAAAATTACCCATGGAGAAAGCAACACAGTCGGCTGCCAGCAGCAGGTTTGATCCACGAAAATGTCCTGAGTTCGGATTGATTAAGTGAAGCTGCACCGGCCAGTGAGTTAGCTCCGATTTTCCAGAAACCATTCCGTTGCCGTTGGTAGTTGCCGTTGCTGTTCCTGCCCCAAATGCGCGAGCTGCTGAACCGGGGCAACCTCCACCGTTATGATGGTGTTGCTGTACCTGAATTTTTGCTTGTGCTCCATTGTCGCCACAGCCGCAGGCATCAACTTTTTTGTGGTTGTGAACTTCGTGCAGAACCTCTTCAACTTTAAAGTTGAATTTATCCTGATTTGCCAGCAACCACTCAACTCCCTGACGAAGATACTCCTTCTCGTTGTAATCTTTCAAATGCTTTAAATGTGCAGCAACTGTGTTTTTACCATTTGCAACCATTTTGCTTATTGTGAGAACTTCATCGTACGCTTCGGCCTCGCGATGTTCAACGGTAATTGCGCCCTCGGGGCAGTCGCCAATGCAGGCACCAAGTCCATCGCACATGAGCTCACTAATGAGAACCGCTTTCCCATCGATTAGCTGAAGCGCTCCCTCGTGGCAACCGGTAACGCAAAGTCCGCAGCCGTTGCACTTTTCTCTGTCGATTGTGATAATATCCCTCTTCATATTTTCAGTATTTTATTTTCTTTTTGGAGAAACCTTTCGTTGGTTTCACACTGCAAACTTACGGCAACACAGCTTTAAAGAATGTAACATATGTTACAAGCAAACCTTTTTTTTTGAAAAAAATTGGCAACCTAAAACCGAATTCTAAATAGTTTCTTTAAAAATTGTACTATTCCTGAGATTTTTTAACTTTGATAGGTATTTATTGCTTTAATAAAATTGAAAAGTAGAGTTGAAAATAGAAACCTATTTGATTTAATTATCAATATAGGAGTTGAGGAAGGTACAAGTTACGATAATGCTAAGCTACTTCGTATCGTTAACGGAGTTGCTTTCCTAGGAGGGCTTGTGCTTGTTATTACAAGTTTTACGCTCTACTTCATGTTTAGGCCTTTTGAACCCATTAACTCAAATTTAACTTACGATTTCTTTTTTGGTTCGGGCGATGCGAAGGAGTTTGCCAGACATAATTATAGAATAATTTTCCCGGTAATAGATTTTTTTATTGGAATTATCAGCTTTGCTATAATTGGACTGAATGCATTGAAATTAAATAAACTAGCAAAAATCTCTCTATGTTTTCTGGCATCCTTGTTCTCTTCATTTATTTTTTTGTCAGGCGGGGTAAAGGTTGTTTTCATCTTTTTTGTTCCGGCAATTCTACCTATAATGTTTTTCAGAAAAAAAACTGTTTACTTCTCGCTAGCTGCCATTAACTTTATTATACTTTTTGTAATTGCATACATTCTTGATGAGAAGGGAGGGCTGTTGTACATTCCCAGGGAGAATTATTTCTCGGTGTTTATTGTAAATATTGTTTTCGCATTTATAATTATTCTGTTAATTGTAAACCACTTCAAAATACAAAGTGTTGAGAACGAGGAGTTGCTTGAGGAACAAAATCTTAGCCTTAAAATGCTGGCAGATAAAATTCATTCCCAGCGAAACGAATTGAAGGTAAAAAACTATAGGTTGAAGGTAATTAACGCCACAAAGGATAAGTTTTTTAGCATAATTGCACATGATTTAAAGAATCCTTTCAACGGTATTTTGGGTTTTGCACGACTGCTAATTATATCATTAAAAGAGGGCCGAAAGGAGGAAAGCATTAGCCACGCCAACTTTATTCTGGATTCGGCAAAAAATGCCTATACGCTACTTGAAAATTTGCTGGAATGGTCGCGTTCCCAAACCGGAAGAATTAAGTTTAACCCTAAGCCAATTCATTTAAAAACATTTATTTTCGAGAATGGAAGCATTTGTAAAAGCATGGCCGAGGCCAAAGGCATTGAGATTGAAATTGATATCCCTCCTAACCTAAGCATTAAGGTCGATGAGAATATGCTGAATACCATTCTTCGAAACCTTATGACCAATGCCATAAAATACACAAATAAAGGAGGAAAAGTAATAGTCTCGGCTAGTGTTAACGATTCGCATGTTGAAATTTCAGTAACCGACACTGGCATTGGGATGAGCAAAGAAATAGTGAACAGCCTCTTTAAAATTCATGAAATATCTTCCAAGGAGGGAACCGAAAACGAAACGGGTACTGGTTTGGGCTTACTCCTTTGCAAAACTTTTGCCGAGAAACATGGTGGAAAAATACATGTTAATAGTGAAGTAGGCAATGGCAGCTGTTTCACTGTAATCATTCCTGCTACAGGCAATTACAGCAACAACCCAGAAGAGGGAAGATTGTAGTGTAATAATTGAAGCGGAAAACTAACCTTTTTGAGACTACTGTTGATTCTCAACAAATATTTTCCCCACAAAAAGCAGGTCGAAATCCTGATTGATTAGCTTCCAGTAGTAAAGCCCATCGTCAAGTGCCGGGATTTTTATTCCGTTAGTGTTGCTCGATAATGTTAAAATTCTGTTCCCTTTGTTGTTGAAAATATCAACGTTCATAATTTCCTTGGAAGGGTTGCTCCATTTTAACGAATCGTTTGCAGGAACCCTAACAATTCGGTCGGAAACTACCGAAATATCGTCACTTCTGTATGCGGAAGCAAAGTTATCGTATAATTTTTCGAGCTCGGAGTTAGGTTCGTAGCTTGCAAGAAGCTTATTGCTTGGTGAAGTATCCGGGGCTGGGCTTTCTATTTTTGCTTCAGTGCCCTGCTCTACCTGAACCAATTGACTCTCGTTGTCTCCAACGTTAATTGAAACAGAATCTACTTTATCGGTAAATAATGAATCGTAACTAGCAATTTGCTTTTCGGGGGAGTTAAAAAAGCTAAACTGAGTAGTTGTAAAAAGGGCAACAAATAAAACGATAGCAGCTGCCGAAGAAATAATCGCAATTCTTTTTATGGTAGAAATTTGAAATATCTTCCCTTTTTTGGTATCAGCAGAAAAACCGAATGCCATATCGGCCACAGTTAACACCTCCGAAGCGCATTCGTCGCAAATAGCCAGATGCTCACGAATCTCCATGGGAAGGCTGTTGAACGCATTCCCGTTTATGGCATCAGCGCACTGTGCTACCTCTTGTTCGTTTAGGTGTTTTGTGTTTAACATACTGACTGTAAAGATACAAAAAGTAAATTCACAAACGATTGTTTAGGTTGTTTTCGTTAGTTTTTTAACATTTCAAGCATTGTGGCAACACTCTCGGCCGAATGTCTTGCAATGCCATTCCCGTTAAGCCTGAAAAGAATCGAGTCGAGCTGCTTGTTAACCCACATTCTCACTGCATCGCCTTTCACATCTTTGCTCTCAACAATATTTACAACCTGGGCAAGTCTTTCGAAAACTTCACTTTTTTGCATATTACTCTCCCGAGAAAGGATTCGCCCAACCTCTTGGTGCTTGCTTAGCGCATAGTTCTTAATTTCATCCTCGGTGATAGGAATATCGAAGTAGAACTTAAGAAAGAGGTTGACCTTTGCCTGGTGGCTATTGAAGAAAAGCATTACGTTTTGAAAACGGCTTAGCTCGTTACTAATAACCAGGGCTTTCTCGGTTTCGTATGTTAAAGTTGAAAAGTTGTCGATAAGATGCTCGTTGTGCTGAGGGCTAACAGAATACCAGTGCTTGCTCTCCTTACGAATTACCTCGCAGCACATTCTGTTTACTACTGCAATAATATATGTTGACTCCTTTGAGCGTCCCTCAAATGAATGAACAATTTTATCATGCTGACTAATAAACTTCTCTGCAATGGCCATTTCTACATCTTCCTTTTCCTTTTCAGGTATAGCAAACCTGCTTACATACTTAAATACAACTCTACTAATAACTCGAATTACTTGATCAACGGAAAAAGCTTCTGTATATTGGTTGCGCAACTGCATTGTTTTTGAAAAAAATAATACTACAAAGATGTGATTTTTTAAAAAATATGAAAGTGTATTTTGGTGATATTGGTCACTGCATATTAGGAATTGGTGGAAAAGTTGAGGTGTTGTAAAAAAAAATCTTAATATTGAAACATCGTTCACCTATTGTTATATTTACATTTGAAATTTTTATTAGAAACTGTTTAAGTTTTAAGTTTTAATATTACTCTGGAAATTGCCACGGGCTTTGCTTCAACAGGCTCAGCATCCAACACGTGGTAATTAAAAACCAACTTGTTATTAAATTTAATCAGTTTCTTAAATTATTATTCACGCTAACCTAGTTTAAAAACAAACCCGAATTTTACTTGCCATGAAAAATTTATTCACCCTGCTTTGTCTCCTTTTGGCTTTTTCAACCAGCGCCCAAAACTCATTTGTCAGAAAGAGCATTCTTAACAATACCCAAAAGGAACTTTTAGAAAAGGTGCGAAAGGTAAAAACCAGTGTCGACTCGCTAATTTACTACCGCGAATTTATGGAGGGAAGTTTTAAAGAAACGCCTACCCCAAGCAACTTTTATCTTTTAAATACAATAAACGACTGGATACTGGATTTAAACCCACCCTACCAAATTTCAAATTTCGATGAAATACGAAAAACGTATGCAACCCAAAATGATACCATAAATGCAGAGTATGGAATGGCATACCAGCTACAGGGGAAATTCTACTACAACCAACGCCAGTACGGTGTTTCACTGGATTACTACAAAAAGGGTGAAGCAATACTAAACTTAATTGAAAACCTTGAAAAACGTGAGCTTCTTAACTTGGTATCAAGGATGGCCACAGGGTATGCCACGCTTGGAATGGTTGATCAGGGTATTGAATACACAATGAAGGTTCAGTCCATTGCCTTGGAAATAAATGAAATGAGAAGTTACGCTGCAACATTCAACACGCTGGGGCATGTGCTTAAAAGGTACGATGCATTCCTAAGTGCGTTAAACTTTGAGCAGTGTATTTACCAAATTGAGAAGCACAATGTTCCAATTCCCGCAATAATTGTTAACTCGTACATGGTTCTTGCCGAAATACAACAACAGCATGAACGAAACGATGAAAAAGCCCTTGAATATCTTCTCAAATGCAAAGAGTATGTTGACAAGATTGAGCTTCCTGCTGCCACATTAATTACATTCAACTTTACGCTGGGCGATGTTTACTCAAGCCTTAACCAATTTGACAAAGCTCAGCGTTACTTCAACAAAAGCGATTCCATATCGAATAACGCTTACGGTGCAAATTCCCCATATGGCCCATACATAAAAATAAAACGAAGCTTTCACTTAATACGTCAAGAGAAATATGAATCTGCTATTAGTTTGCTCGAAGAGGTTATTGCACTCTTTAAAACGGACCCTTCTGGTTTTTACGCATCACTTATTCACGAACTAAATCTTAAGTTGGCATCATGCTACTTTAAAACAAATAATTTCGAGCTATCAAAGAGTATTATTGATAACGAAATTAATGGTTTACTGGGATTTGAATACACAAACCAAACGTTAACAAAGGAGCAACTTGCTACGTTGAGCCCCTATTCCATTAACGTACTTTGGGAGTTTTTCCACCTAAAAGCATCGGAACTTAACCACCCGTTGGCATATGCATACAACACCGAAGAGGCATTAACGCTGTTCGAAAATATTGGAGTGATATTCAACTTAACCTTCGAGGAGAATGTGGTAAGTGGCTCGCTAAATCGTAACTCCGAAATGTTTTCCACCCTCGTATATCCCTTTCTCGATTGGTTTAGCGCCAAAGAGTTAACCTCCGAACAAACGCAACGGCTGTGGTTTAACGCCTCGATGGGCAAATCGTACCAGCTGGTATTTCAGGTTAACACAAAACCTACCGAGGATTCATTATCCAAAGAAATAAAGAGAATTGACAATTTGTTGGGCACAACAAATATGAGTAAAGCCGATAAGGATTCGTTAATCAGTATAAAAACAATCCTGTCGAACAAAGCATTTGTTAACCAAACAAAACCCGATGTAAAAACTTACAACTTTGTTTCGCTTTCAAAAGCGAAGGAATCGTTTACAAATCGCCTATCCCATTGGCCAGATAATTCACAGATTCTAGATATTTACCTTGACAACAGCACACTTTTTGCTTTCTATGGCTGGGATGGGAATGTAAAGCTTCTTAGCGTAGAAACCGAGGAGTTTTTTGATGATAAGTTAGAGAACTTACTCCGTGAGTTAAAAACAGGTTCGGCGAAAATTGAAACGGAGCTACCATCAATTACAAAAATACTCGCCAATGTTAGCCCAAATAAAGAGTTAACCATTATTCCCGATAAAAATCTGTACCACTTACCATTTGAGATAGTCCCTTTTAGCAGTAATATGCTAGTAGCCAACTTAAACGTTAAATACCACTACTCCCCTTACTTGTGGTTTGACAATGAGGCAGAGGCAAGGGAACTTAAAAGTATTCTTTTGGTGGCTCCCACTTTCACCACAAACAAACAAATGTTTTCGCAAGCTACTTTCAGAGAACTTGAAGAGCTTGATTCAGAATTTGAGTTGGGTTTGTTTACAAATAACCACAGCATTGTTTCACTCCCTTACACCCTCGATGAAACAAATTCCATTGGCAATTTATTCAGCAAGTATAAAAAGGAAGCAGTTATTTTAAATAATGAGAAAGCCACTAAAAACAATTTAATAAGCTATAGCAATTCAGCTTCAATAATTCATATTGCAACCCATGGCATTACCTCAACCACTAACCCAAACCAGTCTCGTTTACTATTATACACCGATGAAAATGAATTGAACAATGATTCACAAGATTTTTTATTCCTCTCAGAAATATATAATCTGAATCTCAACTCCGATTTAGTTGTTTTGTCGGCCTGCAAAACTGGGACAGGTAAAATTATGAAGGGTGAAGGTGTTATGGCTCTTCCTCGTGGATTCCTTTACGCTGGAGTTCCTAATGTGATTGCTTCGTTATGGAAGGTGCACGACCAAAAAACCAAGGATTTAATGGTTGCGTTCTACAATCATCTTCTGGACGGGAATAATTATGCTGAAGCACTAAGAATGGCCAAACTCGATTGCATTGCTAAGGGATTCCTGCCAATGGATTGGGCTGGGTTTATACTTATTGGAGAATAAAAAAGGGGCTGTATCAAAAGATAATTAATCTGATTTTCAAACCTTTCAGTTCAGAATATTCTTTTGATACAGCCTCTTCTTTTTTGCTACTGAACAGCCGCCAGCGCATCAATTGATCCCCAACCGAAATTATCGTTACGGTTTGGATAAAGTGAAGCCGATTGCTTCATTTTTTCGTAAACCTGAGCGCGACTCCAAGTTGGATTCTTGCTCCAAATTAGTGCAGCAATTCCTGCTGTTGTTGCTGTAGCAACCGATGATCCGCCAACATAGTTGCGAGTATTCTCGTAAAATCCGTTACAAACCGTTCTGCGGTTCGGGTCGCTTGCACGTTGCATAATTACAGTGAAATCAATTTTGCTACCCTTGTGGCAAACGTCGCATTCGGTGTAACCTGCACCATCGGTAATTCCGGTAGCAGCAACGGTTTCATCCATATTGGCTGGGAAAATTACTCCAGCCCAGTTGGTGAACGAGGTGGAAGTTCCACCAGCAGCAACAATCATTTTTCCCTTCGAGTAGGCATACTGTACGGCATCCTTAATACTATTTACGGTGAAGATGTGCCCAATTGACATTGAAATTACCTTCACCTCGTTTCTGTTTGCCAGTTCAGTGAGCGCACGGCTTACTCCACGTTGTTCATGGTAGCCATCGAGAACTACGTCGCCAGTTGCACGGTAGGCTATGAGGTTACAATTGTAGGCTACGCCTACAGGTAAATTCCTGTTGTTTCGAGGAGCAGCAAGAGTAGCGCCCATTAAGGTTCCATGGCCGCACTTATCGTTTGGTCCATCGGTTTTTGTTGACCATGGCCATATTGAATTCACGTAAACTCCATACTTTTGAATTGTTCTGCCTGCTGAATATCCGAGGTTAAAATTTGAGCCCAGTAGCGATTGCTCACTCGAAACTCCGGTATCAATGAGGCCAACTGTAATTCCGCTTCCGCTACTGTAACTCCAAGCGCTTGGAATGTTATGTTTATAGAAAGTCCATGAAATTTGACATCCAGGAGAAGCGTAGGTGTAATCACCAGAGTTAATTGTTTCGGGGTCGGTGTTGCAACCCGAATCGCTTTTCACCATGGTTTCATAGGCAAAGTAGCTGTAGCCCGATGGCTCCATGTAACGAATGTTTGGGTTTGTCTTTAATTTCTTAATCGTTTCGAACTCCGTTACGTAAACATCAATAAAGTTTAACTCTTTTGCAGAAGCGATTAGAATACTTTCGCCCTCTTGTTTTTCACTTGTACTATTTTTTTCCAGTTCGGTAACCAGAAGTACAAGTTCGTTTCTTATATCCTCAGCTTTTTTGGAATTTATGTCGGAAAATGGTTCGTCGCTATATCCAATGGTGAGAACGTTGTTACCGTTAACAACTGCACTCCAAAGAACATGCGCATCAACCTGGTTCCAGTCGAAATCACCATCTTTTTCAAGGGTTTCGCGAATAATTGCGTTTATCTCCTGTCCGGAAAGGGCTTTTTGAATAATTTCTGGTTGGTTACCATTTCTTTCTTCCATCATTTCTGAGCATCCCCAGAATAATGCTACAAAAAGCAAGGCTGTAAAGAGTGTAAATTTTTTCATAGTTAATTGGTTTAGGGTAAATTAATTGTACAAGTGTTTAACAATCGTTAAATATACATAAACAAATATAAAAAAGTAATTTAAATCACAAG
>CAZLXF010000016.1:0-1693 GCA_964563065.1 uncultured Rikenellaceae bacterium
AGTCCGTAACTGTGAGCGACAGGTTGCCGTCGCCCTCCGTGTAGGTTACCGAGTTCACCGTTACCGTGAGCGCTTCGCCGGCTCCCACCGTGGCCGTTCCGGTTATGGTTGGCGTGGTGCTATTGGTGGTAAGAGTGTTGACGGTTGGGGTGACAGGTGCAGTTAAGTCGATGGTGATGGTGAACGTTCCGCTAGCACTCCAGTTATTTGAAGCATCACGTTCCTGCACGTAAAGGGTATGGTCGCCTTCAGTTAAATTGTCACCAGGCGTAAAGCTGGTCGCAGCTTCTTCGGGAAACCACAAAATATCATTATAACCGTACTGAAAGATACCAACACCATCGCCTCCTCCTGATGACCAATTCCAAGTAGGTTTTGCATTATTCGTTGGAGTTGTGCCCCAAACGGTTGGAGCAATTAGTTGTGAAAAACCAAATAGGCTTACATGCAATAAAATCAACAGGGTAAAAAATCTCTTCGTTCTCATGGCTTTACAACTTAAGGTTTAAATAGGAATAGCTCCGAATCGGTTTTAATTAGCTGCATCATAGTTCCGTAATCGGGTGCTGTGGTTCCCACAATCAGAAATCCGTTATCGGATGTGGGAATAATCTTTTCAACATATCCCGACAGGGTTTTAGTTTCCTGTGGGGAATCGGCAAGAATTATATTTCCTGATCCATCAATCTGAAAAAGATGAATGGCTTCATCGCGTACTCCGGAAAGGGTAAAAGTTCCATCCGATGATAGAGCCAGGGATTTTGCTTCGCACCCAATTCCATTCTGAATATTCCACAGTGTTGTGTAGCTGGCAAGTGAAATTTTCATTAACCTTCCTTCCTGTTTCCCTTGCACTAGCTGGTTATATGCAATTACAATTTCGTTACTTGGAAGCAGAATGGCATCGGCAAATTGCTGGTTTGCCTCCGCTTCAATGTTGAAAGAGTTTAAGGGAGCTCCCAGCTGGTTATAGGTTGCAATGGAGATATGTGTTAGCGAACTTCCAATTTTGCCGTTGTTTGTCCCAACTGCTAGAATTCGATCGGTTTCTACAAAAACTTTTTTGAAGGACTGGCTACTACCATCTGCACCATAAACACCAAGCCACTGGGGATCTCCTTCAAACGAATATTTTGAAATAAAGTAATCGGGTTGAGTTGCTGAATTTTCATTGGTTTCTCCAACAACCACAATTGACGATTCAGAAATAACAAAATCATTTATTCTCAACGAGTAGTTATTGCCTGCTACTGTTAGGCAACCTAAGGAATCGCCCTGCGAATTTAGGTGTACAATGTGTGAACTAACAATCCCATTATCATCGGTTGAAAGCCCACAAGCAAAGTAATCGTCGCCCTCAACCTGAACGGAATAGGCTTCGTTTGCAAACTCATTGCCAAACCGTTTTTGCCAAATGGTGTTACCTGCCCTATCGGTTCGAATCACAAAAAATTGGTTGTTGAGCCCCTCAATATTATCGTAACCAACAGCAATATAGCCTGCAGGTAACTCCTTAACATCAAAGCCATTTGCTCCAGAGCCAGAGCCAAAAAACTTCACAAAGTTCGCCGACTGAAACTCGGATATTGGTTTCTCGCACGAGGTAAACGCTGCCACTATAATTATTACAAGCCAAACTCTTCTCATTACTAGCGAATTTTCTTTGGGTTATAAATTGAGAAAACGTACGAAA
>CAZLXF010000016.1:1793-16591 GCA_964563065.1 uncultured Rikenellaceae bacterium
AACTTTCGTTGTAAATCAAGAACATTTACAGTTCCGGTAATATCATCCGTTTCTCCAACCCTTGTTCTTGTAAAGGCGATGTTTGAGTAGAGTAAGAAAACCGGTTCAAAACCTCCCTTTGCAAAGAAATCTATTCCTAAAAGCCGTTTGTTGTATCGCAAGGCTAAAGGAACTCCAAAATAAACATTATTGTATGTAGCCGATACATCTGTAAATTCGTATGGGACATTCCAGTAGCCAACCTGCATGTACGATAACGATAGGCCAAAACTTCCATCAAAATCACCGAATAGATTGTCAATATAATTAACCTCTGCGCTAACCCATCCGCCTGATGAATACTCGGGGTAAACTTTGTTTAGATCTTCCAAACCGTAAAATTCCTTAACATATGGTAAGCTTAGAATTCCTCCTATGCTTGCCTCAATCTTCATTATCGGGTCGGTTCGGTATGTTCTATATAAATTTATAAATTCCTGGGTATCATTTGTTGTAACCGGTTGCGATGGGAACTCTCCAAGAAATTCCAGCATGGTTCTGTCGGCCATTTCTGGCATATCGCTAAACAGGTATGTTTGAATCAGAAGTTTGTAGGCTGTCACCTTCTCCTCGTTGGTGAAACCTTTCTTCATGCACAATTCAATTAACCCCGGAATTTCGTCGAGCAATCCAGCATCGAACTTGCTTTGGGCCAAACGAAGCTGCTCCGAACATGTATTTTGGGCTTTAAGCCCAAAAGCCAAGAGCGAAATAAAAATTGTTACGAGTAGTTTTTTTGTAAAATAATTCATTGTGCAATTTTTTTACTCCTTTGAATTTTCAGTATTCAATCCACAAACCTTAGGGTTATAGTCAATATCTTCGCCAACATAGTTGTTCCATTCCTCCTTAGTAAGCTTACGAGTTAGAAATTGACAGTAATCGCTTATGAGGAAGTTAATATCAACAGGGAACCTACGAACGTTTCCATCCTTCTCGCCGCTTATTATAAACTGGTTATCGGGTGTAAAAGCAACTGAAGTTACCCACGAGCCATGGTCGTCGAAAACTATGGGCAGGGTATTTAAATCGTCAACATGCCACAACCGAACTGACCCATCGTAGCTGGCGGTTGCCATATATTTCCCGTTTGGTGAAAAGCTAATTCCAGTAATTTTTGCGTTGTGACCCCTTAAAACGTTAACCTGTTCTCCAGTTTCTATATTCCAGAGGTAAACCGATCCCTGATTGTTGCCAAACCCGGCTGCAAATAAATTTCGCGCGTGGTAGTAACCAATTTCGCCCCAGTTACTTTCGGGCACATTAGCAACAAGTTTTGGTTCTGCTCCTTCATTACCTGGATTTTGAATTGAAAAAATCTTTCCATCGGAAAGGGCAACAAACAGTTTTTTCGATTCATTATCATACTTCGAAGCGTTAATTCGAGCATCCGTTTTGAAAATTTCTTTTCCCGGCTGAGCGTATGATTCGGAAAAGTTCACCAGCTGAGCGTAAACCATAATAATTTTGCCATCCTCGGTTATAAAGAAATCTTTAATATCGAGTGGCGATAATGAATACTCTGTAAAGTTTCTGGTTTTCTCATCGAACTCGAAGAATCCGTTGTTCGAAATTCCTACTACTTTCCCTTTCCAATCAATAATTTTTTTAACAATTGGCAGGTTGGAAAGAAGTGTATCACGCTGTTTGGTATCAAGATTCCACTGAAAAATTCTTCCGTCGCTCCCCGACGACAACAGCATATCGTTCCTAACCAGAAGCGTACGAACCAAGCTGGTATGGCCCTGATAAACGTTGAATTCATTTCCTTTGAAATAGCGAACCGCCGTATAAATTGCCTTGTATACATCGGGGTTGTATGGAGTTCCTTCGTAATCTGTATTAAAAACAAAACCTTGGTAAGCCAGAAGTCCCTTTAAAACAGTGTCAACCCTCATTTGCTGGCTCTTCACTGTCATTGACTGGGCAATGGAGAGCATACGGCGACGTTCGGCTTCCAAACTTGCCTGCTCAGCACGTTTTTGCTCCTCAAGAGCACGCTGGGCATTTTCCTCGGCTTTTTTCTGCTGTTCTTGTGCTTCTATAGATTTTTGAGTTGCAATTTTACGTTGCCTGTCAGCTTCGTTAAGATTTCGGAGTGCATTCTGCCTAGCAACCTCGGCCTCCTTGAAGTTCTTATCGGCCAACTCTTTTTGCTCAAGAGCTTCCTTCTCTTTGTCCTGAGCAAGTTTTCTTTGCTCATCAGCCAAATCTTTCTGCTTTATAGCATCTTTTTGTGCCTCAACAGCTTCATTCTGCGCCTTCAAAGCATCCTGCCGCTGAATTAGAGCGAGAATTCCAAGTCCAATAGCTATTAAGCCAGCGGTTCCAAGTACCAACGCCACAATTCGTGAACGACGAATGGCTCTTTTCTGCAGCCTGATTTTATTTTCCTCTTCGGCAATGTACTCCTCTTCGCTGGTGCGAAGGTAAACCATAGTACGCTCAAATGCGGGGTGGTAACGAACGGCCCATGCTAAGTTCGGATTCTGCTTCTCGCGCCAGCTAATTGCCAGCTGTAAATCGGGCGGCCCCCAAAGGCTTGTTTTCCCCTCGCTGTACATATCGGCCGATTCGGCCAAACGGAGGTACATTTTTACTGCCGACGATTCATCATCAACCCAAACCTTTAACTTATCCCACACACGCATTAAACTTTCGTGTGAGATATCAATAAGCGAATCCTCAGTAAGCAAGATATGCGGAGACGGCGTAAGGAAGGTTCTGCCCTTCATTCTGAAAACTTCCGCCACATTCATAACTTCCTGAGGAGTAGTTTCGGCAATAGCAGCCAGCTCTTTTACGCTGGTAGGACGGCGAATTCCTCTGTTATCGGCACCCTTTTCGGTTAACGATTTAAATACAACCTCGCAAACTCGTTTTTGCTCAACGGTTAGCTCATCGTATGCTTCGTTGGCGTGGTTCGAAAGCGCTCGCTCCAACCTTCCAATAGCCTCGTATTCAACAATTCCCATTGGATGGTTCGTGTCGCTATGGTTTACCCAGTAGTCCCACGAGCGCATGAGCGCATGCTGAAGTATTGGCAAATGATCGGGATTATTACCCATTTCGTTCAGCAGGAGCTGAACTAGCTGCTCGGAAATTTTTCCACCACCAACGGCAATAGGTCCGGTAATTGCTCTGCGGAAATCGTCGCGAGTCATTCGGGGAATGAGGTAGTGGCTATCGTTAATTAATCGTGTAAGTTGCTGAAAGGGAGAACAGTCTCCGATAAAATCGGAACGCATGGTAATTACAACATAAACCGGAAGTTCCTGCTGTTTCACAATGTTTACCAGCAGGTTAATGAAATGGTCTACTTTATCGAGAGCATCTGCATCCTTTCCTGAATACTGGTAGCGAAAAAGTTCCTCGAACTGGTCAACCAGAATCAGAACATTCTCATCGTCAGCAACTCCGTACTGGTTCAGAACGTTTGAAATTCCTTCGGAAGATCGGCGAAGAATTGCCTGGTTAATGAAGGCGTCTGCATCAACATCTTTCTGGTCGGTTGTCCTTGAGAACGATTCGGCAATTGACTGAGCAAGATTCTGAATAGGGCTTGACCCTGGGCGCGAAGTGGCAATTCGCCATTTCGAACGACCATTATGCAGGAACCCACCATAAAGAATTGGTAGCAACCCGCAGTATATCAACGACGACTTTCCGGAACCGGAAGCTCCCAGAATTGCTGAGAATTTATTGGCAGATAGATTATGAAGAATCTCATCGCTTTGCCCTTCGCGACCAAAAAACAAATGCGCCTCCTTCGGATGGAATGGGCGTAACCCTGGGAATGGGCTCTGCAACTTGGTTGCTGTTGTATTTTGCCCGGATAATGAATCCATTGGCTATAATTATTTTAGAGTTATCAATTTGTTAATGGAAAACTTTTTAGCTCCGCTAAATCATTTATTACGTCGGTAAAAACGTTGGGAAACTGCTGGTAATCATCCTCTCCGCTACTGTCAACTAGAATAACCTTCTCGAATGGTTTGGCAAAATCCAACCCTTTCGATTTAAGTATATCGTTAACTTTCGAGGCCAACCACTGCTCGTTTTTCGAGGAATACTGAAGTAGGGCAATGCGAGCCTTGGCCAAATTATGTAAATGCTGGTTGTATGTAATACCATCGAATCCCGAGGTTAAGTTTAACTTTTTACTTTCAACGCTGGTTCTAATACTAGAATTATCTCCATTGGATGAATCGGAAATTAAGTAAACATCAACAATATCCTCTTTTTTCTGAAGTTCCTTTGAGCCAATCTCCAGCTGTTGTCGGTAAAACTTTTTTAGCTCCTCAATGGACGATTTAAGAATTGTTGTTCCTTCGGTTTGCTCGTTATCGCGCTGAATTTTTTCAATGAAAACCTGGTTCTCCTCATCGGTAATATCGTAAGCAGAGGATATCCATATAATTCGAATTACCTCGCCTACCTTTGCCTTTAGGTAATTTACCGATACGTTACACTGATGCTCGCTGAGCGAAAGGTGATGATCGGGGAAATGGATGTTATAGATTGGAGGAATTATATGAATAACCAGAATTGATTTCGACAGGGCTTCCTCTATTTGAACGGTACTTTCCTTAAAATCGTTACTAAACGTTTTATCGGGTAAAACCTCGAACCCTAAATCGCTTAAATCGCGCTTTATATTCTCTCTATCAACATTATGGCTCACATCATCCTGTGAGAGATATACGTATTTTTTCTCTTCTACTTTATCGGTATTAATTTGCCTTTCGTTTAGTTCAACCGCTACGTCGGTAATTTTCTCCCAGTAGTTTGAAACAAGGTCATTATTATTTCGGAACAACCGAAATTCACCAGTTTCGTACTGTTTATCCCAGAAAATATAGGGTTGGGGAAGTTTGCTTGCATCAATCCCCAGGGTTTGATAGGGTGAAATGCTAACAATATAACTTTTCCCTTTGCTGAGAAAATGCTCCAACGATTTAGTAAAAATGCTGTCGCTTGTATCAGACTTGTCAAGAATGATAAGGATAGCGTCTGCTTGCTCCGAGTTGGAGTTTACCTGAATTAAATAATCGGTTCGGAACCGTTTAATACATTTGCCCAGATCGTTCTTAAAATCTTCAGCAAACTGAACCGACTTCGGGTTTTTCTCGTTACACCAAATCAGAATATTCATATCCAATTATTTTGCTATACCTTAACACCAATAACGGTAATATCATCAAGCTGTTCCTGTCCATCCATCCAATCGTTAATGGTTTGGTGAAGTATTTGTTGTTGCTCGGCCATTGGTTTCTGGTGAATTTGAACCAGTAATTCTCTGAATCGTTTTGTAAGGAACTTGAAGTTGGCGGGGCCTCCAAACTGGTCGGCAAAACCATCGGAGAACACGTAAACCACATCGCCCTTCTGAACTTCAACCGAATGATTGGCAAATTTCCCACGAATTCCCTTGAAGAATGCGCCAATTGGGAATTTATCGCCTTTTATCTGGTTTGCCTCTCCATCGCGAACAATAAGTACAGGATTGTATGCACCTGCAAATTCAAGCTCCATGGTATTGTAGTTTACACAGCATAAAGCAATGTCCATTCCATCCTTAACCGATGCTTCATCGTCGCGCTCTTTAAAGGTTGACATTACTCCATCGTTCAAGGCATCGAGAATATCGGAAGGTTTCTCTAGTTGCAGGTCCTTCACCGCGTAGTTCAGCCAGTTTTGCCCAACCATGGAAACCAGCGCTCCGGGAACACCGTGCCCAGTACAGTCGATGGCAGAGAAGTAGCGTTTCTCCTCGTGACGGTGGAACCAGTAAAAGTCGCCGCTAATAATATCCTTGGGCAAGTATAGAATGAACGACTCGGGGAAAAGTTCGTGCACAAAATCGTTTGTTGGCAGTATGGCATTCTGTAATCGTTTCGAGTACTGAATACTATCCATAATATGTTTCTGCTGCTCTGCAAGCAAATCGCGCTGTGCTAGCAGCTCCTCCTTCTGTGCTACAACCTCAGCGGTTCTATCCTTCACCTTCTGCTCCAAATCGTTGTAAAGTTCTTCCAGCTCAGCAATCATTTTGTTGAAACGCATGGAGAGGGTAACAATTTCTGTGCTTCCAGTAATTTCCGCTCGCTCGCTCAGGTTTCCATTCGATATTCGATTTACATGGTCAACCAACTTCTTGATTGGATTTGTAATAACTCTGGTTTTTCGGTAAATAAGTACGATAATAAGAACCAGAATAATTATAAATACGATGATAAAAATTATCATCCTCAAAAGTTCGGATTTAATCTCGTCGGTTCTATCGGACACAATTCTTATTACCGAACCTTTGTATAGATTTGATTCGTTTGATTCGGAGTAGATATACTGGTATGAGTAGAAACGCTTGTCAATTTTTTTCTCCACAGTAACGCTGTCGCGCTTAACGAAACGTTGCTTCAAAAATTCCTTCTCAGCTTCCTCAAGAGCATCGAGTTTAGTGAGGGAGAAGGGATCGTCGGCATTCATAAAAAGTTCGGCCGAAACAATAGTGCTGTGCTTTTTGCTCGACTCGTCGAGCATATTTTTTATTATATCAATAACCTCGTCGGCAGCTGGCGAGTAAACTCCAAGTTCAACAATAAAATTGCCGTTAAGGGTTGGCTGGTATGTGTATTTCTTCAACCTTCTTGTGCTCGACTCAATAGTAAAGCGCTCGCTAACATACTCACCATTCTCAAAAATGTGGCGGATATGCTTTTCGTGCACCATCCCAAAACTGAAGAAATTAAGCCCCATATCCTTATCGAATGTTGTATTCACAACAAATCCGCTGGTATCAATTACGTATATATCATAAAGTTTAGAATCAAGCCCTAGCTTAGACCTTAACCCTTTCAAGTCGGTTTCAACCATCTGCTTATCCGAGAGAAGATAGCTCACAACTATTTCGTTGCTAACCGCTTCAAGTTCTTCGTTCAGCTTCTCCTCAATCATACGGAGAGTAATATCCTGAAACTTTAGCACCTGAATTAACTCGTCGGAAAGTAGAAAGTTTCTGGTTTCTCTATTCTCGTGAAGCATAATTCGCGTGCTCCTAAAATTGTATACGCCAAGCAGCAAAAGGGCTATTACAACCGGAATAACCACGTTGAAAATTAGCTGCCGAAAAATTGAAGTCTGTTTCATGTAGGCAAAAATATTAAAGTACTGTCTCATTATTAGTTTCCCTATTTTAGATATTCAATTAAATACTCATTGTTGTAAACTTCTGCAATATACTTGGCGTATTCAACATAATGAATAACCGTATTCACAGCGGAAGTGAGAGAAAATTCACCTCCATGCAAATCCTTTGTAATAATTATTTCGCCTGGGTTAACAATTCTTTCAACCTCACCATTCCTTAAGGCAAGCGATCCCTTCTCTACAAGTATTATAAAATCCTTGTTACTAAAAATTCCAAGACTAAGAATATCCGTGTCGGAAATTAGTAACGATGTAGAATTGTATAGCCAGAACAACGGTGCTACATGAACCTTACAATGTGGCAAATCGCTAAAAAAAGCGAGACGTTCAAGGATGGAAGCATTTGTTGTATTTCCCATTTCAATGCTTCTATCGAGCTCTACTCGTAACCGGTCGTTTAATCGTCTTTTGGCTGAAACATATTTCTGTTGATCGATACTTTGAATTAAAGCCGCCGATATTTGTCGCAACACTTTATCGGTATTGAAAAGCTGTGCCGTTAAATCGGCTGTTACGCTTAACTTTTCGAGGTTCTTGTGGGCGTCAAGCGCATAAATCTTAGCTTGCTTACCCATGAGATTCTCGTTCCTGTTTACTATTGCGTTTAGCAACTCTTCAACGGTGTACTCTCTTAGCGGGAAGTAACTTTGAAGCGCCCATATTTTATTGGCCAGCGAGGTATCCTCGAGAATTGGGAAGATGTAGGGTTTTAAATCTTCAATTACAAAAGTATCGAGCAACTCAATGGCAAACGAAATGCTTTCGCCGGTTCCAACCTCAAGGTTCTCAATAACTGCTTCTATTGAACTTTTATCGTACTGAAGTTTAAGAAGTTGAAATAAATTATGCCTGCTAACTCCAAACTCATACTCAAGTTCATACTTAAGATTTGGCGCCTTGCTTTCGTGAGGACAATGGTGCAAGGCGTTAAGGTTCCATGCACAAATTCCTGCTTGCTCCACAAGCATTTGGTGTAACAATACTTCTTCCCTATCGTCGGCAACAAACTCGAGTTTAAGCAGCCCGTTTAAAACTTCGGTTTTTAAACTCGATTTATTGTCGAGTTTCCCGAACAGAACATTTGCAGCGATGGCGCTCCCAGTTTCAGGAATAATTCTAATAATCCGCTTCTTAAACTGATCGGACACGCCGCTGCGGTTAAAGGCCATCAACAGCATTTCTAATCCTATTTCACCAGAACCAACTAATGCCGCATGAGCTAAAGGTGCGTATTCATCTTTGTCGAGAAAATCGATTAGGAAGCTGATAATTTCCTTGGAGTGAGTTCCTCGCGATGCCCAAATGGCCTGCTTTTTAACTTGCGGAACCAAATCGCGAAGCAAAAATGTAAGTTTTAGCTTATCGGTTGTTTTTGTGCTCTGTCCTAACAGCCTGGCTGCCATAACTCTTTCGTTGAAATCCTTCGACGAGAGCAATCTTTCCACTTTTTTCTCATCCTCAGCACCTTCAACTATGCTTTTTAGCTCAGAAATTGTTTTTTCAATTAAAGCAACTTTATCTTGTTGTGATCTTCTTTCTTTGAGAGCCACAAGGGTTGGAACTGAATTAACAACGGAGTACTTAACCAAGTAGCTACATACAACTTCCAACTCATTAGGAGTTGATGTTTTCAACTTATCTTCCAAAAGCTCGGGAAGTAGCCAAGGTTTCGAAACGCTTACCAGCGAAAGCTGGTTGGAAATGCTAAGCTCCGAGAGGCTATCGATCCACTCGTCCGTTTTATCAACTGCAACTCCTTTTTCCGAAGCATTGTCGAGGGTTTGCTTCAATGTTCTACGGTAGCCTTGGAATAGGCGAAGCGATATGTAAAACCAAATAGCAATGAATCCAAGCAAAAAGTACACGTAATGTATTAGCCCAATGAAGCTAAACAAACCCATTACAGTAAGAATTACTCCCGAAGCAAGTGCTGCCATTTCGTTTATGGTTCCATCAACCCGAGCTTGAACTTCATGGCGAATTTTTGGGGAAAGCGATTGGTAAATCATTTTTAACACAGGGCTCTCAATGGAATCCTTCAGCGCTTTCTGGAAGAATTTGCTTAGCGAAATTAGGAGGAAGAAGAACGTAAACGAAGCCGACTCGAGGGTATAGCCAAAGAAGCTACCAACTAGCGCAGCACTCACGGTAACTAAAGTCATAATTACCGGCGAAACCAGCAAGCTAACTTTTAGTCCGTAGGTTTTCATTAGCGAACCGTAAACAAATGTTTTTATAAGAACGCTAACAACCGTAAGAGTTCCCATTAGTCCACCGAAATACTTGGCTAGCTCGTCGGGGTTGTCGAACCGTTGGCTGGCTACAGCCAGAAACAGGTAGTGAACGAAAAAAGCTACCAGCATTGAAAGCACCACAAAGGAGGCTATGGTTCGCACGTATGGTATGCGCAAAGTGTCGGCAAACGTACTCTTTTTTGCTTCTTTTACTATCTTAATTTTCAGGTGTTGAGGGAACTTTGCGCTGATAACAACCTGAAACACGAATGCTAGAAACATACTTATCGCACTAATGTACAACAAGTTCTTTGTTTGAAAACCTATGGTTACAAGGAATGGGATAGAAAGTGAACTTACAATAACGCCAACAACTTGACCCGTATCAACAAAACCGAAAATACGTTTCCCCTGCCTTATGTCAAATAGTCTTCCTGCTGTACCCCAAAACCCTACCAGTGCTACAATATTCAGCGGCCCCATAAGCACAAACAATGCGAATGCAAGCCATTTTGTGTCGGAAAAGTAGTAACCCGCCCTTAGAAGAAAAGTGATAAAGAAAACTGTAAACAGGTTTAAAGCGGCAAGTGACGAGAATCGTAATCGGCTCTGGAAGAATGAGTAAATTGATGTTAGAATAATTCCTGTTATACCTGAAATAACAATGGCTTTAGGAATCATACTCTGGTCGAAGCTGTTTAAGAACAACGTATTTGCTCCAACGTCGAATGCTCCCAGGAAGAACCCTAGAAACACCGACTGCATAACCAACAGTGATACAGGAACAATTTCCTCTCGCCTTAAATTTAACGATTCATGCAGTGCCACAATATTCTATATGTTTTAACTAAGCAATATAATTAATTTCAACCTATTAAAGCAAAAAAATGCTAGTATTTTTCACCCTTTTCTTCTGCAAATTCTTCGTTAGGATTTATCTGTAGGTATCGGGAAAAAAACTTAACGCCAAAGTAAAAGGGTATAGTGTCGAGCAAAGCAGCTATCATCTTAAAAATGTAGCTCGACACAATGAAAATCATCAGCGTTTCGAACACGCCTCTGCCCTCAGGAATTTGAATTGCTTTGGCATAGTAGTATGTAATTAGCACCACCGAAACAGTATCTACCATTTGGCTGGTTAATGTCGATGCATTGTTTCGTAACCATAAATGTTTTCCCTTTGTTAACCTTTTGAAAAAGTGAAAAACATGCACATCAACAAACTGGGCTGACAAGTATGCTAGCATTGATGCTATAGTGGCTCCAAAGGTTAGCATACGAATATGAAAAAATGAGTGAGCCGGATCGTTTGGGTCGGGCAACCCTGTTTCAGGCATAAAATCAGGCACTGGAGGCAAAATTCCTCCAATCCAAAGGATAAAAAGCACCCAGATATTAAGCAGCAAACCTGTCCAAACAACAACGTTTGCCCTATGCTTCCCGTAAAGTTCGCTTATAAAATCGGTGCATAGAAATGTTATTGGGTATGGGAGGATTCCTATGAATAGCATCACAGGAATTTCAAGAGAAAAAAGTTTTATTGTAAATTGAATTGACCTAGATATTCCCAGTATATTAAGCATTGCCAAAGTTCCAAGGAACAAACCTACCAGAACAATAAAAACAATTTCTCTGCGATTGATCAGTTTCTGATCAACATCGCTTCTATAATCGAACATAACTTTAAAGGGATTTTAGTAAGGCTCATCTTGTTCAATTAGAAACACCGTATTCCCTAACAAAGGTAAAATTTTTATGATACAATCAAATTTTTTTAAATAAAAAAGCAAGACCTCCAGACATTTATGCATCTGGAGGTCCTACCATTAAGTTTAAACGTTCGATTATTCGTGTCTTTTAAGAAGAATTTCAAGTATCTGTTTTCCTGCCATTGAAATTGAAGAACCGGGTCCGAAAATGGCAGCAACGCCTTGATCGTAGAGTAACTGGTAATCCTGAGCAGGAATAACGCCGCCACAAATTACCATAATATCATCGCGTCCAAGTTTTTGCAACTCCTCAATAACCTGTGGTACCAGCGTTTTATGTCCAGCAGCAAGGCTTGAAACGCCCAGTATGTGTACATCGTTTTCAACCGCTTGCTTTGCTGCTTCGGCGGGAGTTTGGAAAAGAGGTCCAATGTCAACGTCAAAACCTATATCGGCGTAGCCGGTTGCAACCACTTTGGCACCACGGTCGTGACCATCCTGCCCCATTTTGGCAATCATTATTCGGGGCTGACGACCCTCGAGTTTTGCAAACTTCTCGCAAAGTTCACGTGCCTCCTTAAAGTTTTTATCATCCATGGATTCTGCAGAGTATATTCCTGAAATGGAACGGATTACAGCCTTATAACGTCCCGAAACCTTTTCACAAGCATCGGAAATTTCGCCAAGCGTTGCCCTCACTTTTGCTGCCTCAACAGAAAGTTCAAGCAAGTTTCCTTCGCCTGTTTCAGCACAACGAGTAATTGCTTCCAGGGCTTTTTTAACTTCAGTTTCGTTGCGCTCAGCGCGAAGTTTTTGTAGTCGTTTTAGCTGGCTTTCTCTTACCGCCGTGTTATCAACATCAAGGATTTCAATGGGATCCTCCTTCTCGAGACGATACTTGTTAATCCCAACAATAATGTCTTTCCCTGAATCGATTCGTGCCTGCTTCCTCGCAGCTGCCTCCTCAATACGCATTTTTGGCAAACCGGTTTCAATGGCTTTGGCCATTCCGCCCAGCTCCTCAACTTCCTGAATTAATGCCCAAGCTTTATGTGCTATTTCGTGGGTTAACTTTTCTACATAGTATGAACCTGCCCAGGGGTCAACAGCCTTACAAATATGAGTTTCTTCCTGAAGATAAATTTGTGTATTTCGTGCTATACGTGCAGAGAAGTCGGTTGGCAGAGCAATTGCCTCATCCAAGGCATTGGTATGCAAACTTTGGGTATGGCCCAGTGCTGCAGCCATTGCTTCAATGCAAGTACGAGCAATATTGTTGAAGGGATCCTGCTCGGTTAAACTCCAACCCGAGGTTTGACTATGTGTACGAAGCGCCAGCGATTTTGGGTTTTTGGGGTTGAACTGGCTCACAATTTTTGCCCACAGCAATCGCGCAGCACGCATCTTGGCAATTTCCATAAAATGGTTCATTCCAATTGCCCAGAAAAACGACAAGCGAGGTGCAAACGCATCGATATCCAAGCCTGAGTTTACACCGGTTCTCAGGTACTCCAGGCCGTCGGCAAGCGTGTAAGCCAACTCAATGTCGGCGGTTGCACCAGCTTCCTGCATGTGGTATCCCGAAATGGAAATGCTGTTAAACTTCGGCATTTTATTTGCCGTATACTGGAATATATCGGCAATAATTTTCATTGAAAAATCGGGTGGGTAAATGTAAGTGTTACGCACCATGAACTCCTTAAGAATATCGTTCTGAATGGTTCCCGCCAACTGATCGAGAGTTGCTCCCTGTTCCATTGCCGCTACAATGTAAAACGCCATAATTGGAAGAACGGCACCATTCATTGTCATGGAAACCGACATCTTGTCGAGGGGAATTCCGTCGAACAGAACTTTCATGTCCTCCACGCTGTCGATGGCAACGCCAGCTTTACCCACATCGCCCACAACGCGGGGATGATCGCTGTCGTAACCACGGTGTGTTGCTAAGTCGAAAGCTACGGAAAGACCTTTCTGGCCTGCGGCCAGGTTACGACGGTAAAAAGCATTCGATTCTTCAGCGGTTGAAAAACCTGCATACTGACGAACAGTCCATGGTTTCATTACGTACATTGTGCTATACGGACCGTGAAGAAAAGGAGGAAGACCTGCTGCATAGTTCAGGTGCTCCATTTTGGCCAGGTCGTCGGCGCTATACACCGGTTTCACTGCAATCTGTTCTGGAGTAAGAAAAACTCCATTCCCTGAGTGTTTATGGTCGCTGCAATGATCCTGGTTTATTTTTATTTTTGAAAAATCTGGTTTCATAGCCTATATTTTTAGTAGCCTTTGGTACTCTTTCAGAGTCTCAAGCACATTACTTTTTACGCTGATAAAATTATTTATTCCTTTAGCTTGAAGTGCAGGTTTTGAGGCAGGTTCTCCTGCCACAACAAAAATCGATTTGTTGCCAATTTTTTCGAAAGCCTCGGGAGCAAGAGTCTCATATTCCTCATCGGATGAGCAAATTACAATTATGTCGGATTTCGCATCAAAGGCAGCCTTAACCCCCTCATCAATGGTTTTAAACCCAATATTGTCAATTACCTCAAATCCTGCGCAGGCAAAGAAATTACATATAAACTGTGCACGAGCCCTGCGGAAAGACAAGTTACCAATGGCAAGCATAAAAACTTTTGGTCTACGGCCACTTGCATCGGTTCTGTAACGGAGCTCCTCAAAGGCTTGGGCTCCGCGGAATGCCACCAGCGGTTCCCAAACCATATCGGCTTTCTTTTCGGCTTTTTTCTTGGCAATTCGCTCGGCAGGAATCTTCTTCACATCAATCACCTCTCCAAAATTTGGATACTGGTTTGTTCCTAAAACCGTTTCGCGACGAGTTGCAATATTCGATTCACGCTTAACGGCAAGCTCGTTAATTTGTGCTTGAATGTAACCTTGAGTAAATGCTTCTGTGTATCCTCCCAGTCCATCAATTTTAATGAATAGTTCCCAAGCGTTTTCAATAATTGAAGCGGTAAGCTTCTCAATGTAGTAACTTCCGGCTGCTGGGTCAACAACCTTATCGAGGTACGCTTCCTCCTTAATTATAATCTGTTGGTTACGAGCAATTCGCTCTGAAAACGCTGTTGAATTCTGAAAAGATTTATCGAAAGGCTGCACCGTAAAACTATGAACGCCACCTAAAACACCCGACATGGCCTCGGTAGTTGTGCGCAGCATGTTCACGTAAGGATCGTAAATGGTTTTGTTCCAATCGCTTGTTACGGCATGAATACACATCTTGGTGCTTTCGATATCGTTTGGCAGGTAAGCTTCAACAATTTTTGCCCAAAGCATGCGGGCTGCACGTATCTTAGCAATCTCCAGAAAGTAGCTGGAGCCAACTGCAAATGTGAACTTTATTTTTGAAGCGGCATCGCTTGGTGAAACTCCCTGCTCGGTAAGCCATGTCATGTATTCAGCACCCATTGCCAACGAAAAGGCTAACTCCTGCACCAACGATGCACCAGAGTTTCGGAAAATATCGCCTCTTACGCCAAATAACCTGAACGATTTTAGTTCGCTACCGGCATCGTAAACCTCTTTCATTCTACTTTTGGCGGTAGCCAAATCAACGCAGAATTTACCCTTCAACGAGTATGAA
>CAZLXF010000016.1:16691-22164 GCA_964563065.1 uncultured Rikenellaceae bacterium
CCACGAATAAAAGGGAAATCGGCAGGCAATACGTTGATATTTTTTAAATTTTCCAGATCCTCGGCCCGATAGTATGGTCGAACGCTGAACCCCTCAAGCGTTTTCCACACTAATTTTTTGTCGTAATCGGCGCCCTTCAGATCCTTGTGTATAACCTCCTCCCACTCACGGGTTGACACCGGAGGGAATTCGGAAAATAACTTTGAATCGTTAGTGTTTTCTGCCATAACGTTTAGTTTTGTTTTAAAATGGATGTGCAAATTTACAAACTATTACCTTTTAAATGCTAGCTTTAAAACAGATAAATAGGCATATAGTGTTATTTAGCATAATGTTCAATGGATTCGATTTGAAAATGAAGTTTGCCGAATAACTTTTTTTGTACCTTTAACCAAAATATTTTTGTATGAAAAATCTACTGGCAATTGCACTCTTTTTTTCTATAGCATTCACTGCTAAGGCACAGGAATTAAATCAAGTTGTTTTTGATGACGATGCAAATCAAAAAATTCTTTACGGTGAATGCAACACTAATGGATTTAAAAAATCTCCTTTCAGCAGCTGGTATAACTCTGAGTTTAAAGGTTACACTCCCGATGCCGCCATTACCGATTCGCTGAAAGCGAAACTTGAAAGCATTGAATTTAAAATTATTATGGGAACATGGTGCAGCGACAGTCAGCGCGAAGTACCAAGGTTTATAAAAATTCTTCAGAGCCTAGATTTTCCGCTTGAGAAAGTTCAAATTATTTGTGTAAACAGCTCGAAAACGGCAGTTGAATATAGAGTTAACGTGGGCGATGTTGAGTTAGTCCCCACATTCTATATCATGCTTGAGGGGGTTGAAATTGGCAGAATTGTTGAAACACCAGTGAACAGCCTTGAAAAGGATTTGCTTGATATACTATCCGGTAAATACAAACCACCACATGCAGCAGATGAAGTATAAAAATCGTCATTAAGAAAAAACTAAAGAATAATAATTATGGAACCTGAAAGAACATCGACCGAAGGTCAAGTAATGGGAATTATTGGCATTGTGCTAGCTGTTATTTCGCTAATTGTTGCGTTTATTCCCTGTGTTGGCATAGTAGCTCTTCTACCTGGTATTCTTGCCATTGTTTTCAGCATAATTTCAATTGTTCAAGCATCGAGGGGCAATGGAGCCCGCGGACTTGGCATTGCCTCCCTTATAATGTCCATTATTGCTGTTCTGCTGGCAGCAGTTTGGCTTATTGTTTTTAGCGGCGCTTCAATAATTGCGAATGAAGCCATTAAGGATTCGGGGAAATTCGAACTTTTTGGTAAAGAGTTCCAAAAGGCGTTTGAGGAAGAAATGGGCGATGAAGTTGATACCGAAGCCATTGGCGACAGCCTCGAGAAAGCCTTGCGTGAATTGGAACTGGAAATGGATGAGCTGGAGGATGAAATGGAAGATACGAACAAAAACTTAAGCGACAAGGAAACTGCACGCCGAGCCGGAGAAGCAGCAGCAAAGGCTGCTAAAAAAGTAGCGAAAAGCGTGAAGGTTTCTACCGCCGACTCAACGTTAAGTAACTAGGCAAGAAACCCTTTCTAGCTCCTCGTTGAAAACACATTGGCTATGGAAATTAATGTAGGCAAAGCAAAAACTACAAAGAAAACTTTCATTACTTGGCTCACAACAAGCGTATTTCTGCTAGTTCTATTAATCCTTTTCAATTGGGGCTTTTACTACATTTTTGCCGCAGGCAAAAAAACTTTAGCAGAACATTTTGCTAACAACTGGTTTTTTATCATTTTCTATGCTTCCATTTTCCCAGCATCAATTGCCTTTTCGTACCGGCAAAAACAGATTAAGGTTGAACACGGCGGAGAAATTGATCCTATACTAATTAAAAAGTATTTCGAAGGAAGAAACTACAAAGTTGTTAGCGAATTGCCTGGCAAAGTGGTTATGGAACCAACTAAAATAGTTGAACGGTTGCTAACCGGAGCCATGTCGGTTACCATTGAATTTACAAACACGTGGGTACTTGTAACAGTGCCCGAAAGGTTGGTGTACGATGTTCACCATGGATTTAAGTTTGCTAACACGTTTCTTAAACAAGCAAATTAAATTTCTCTAAAATTGTGATTGCACAATACTTCAGAATTGAATCGAAAGAGCAAAGTTATCACCTTATAAACGGAATTTTTGTACTTATAATCGTTTCGGTTATAGTTTATTCCGCACTTTTTAGCGGAACATCCCATCCTATTCCGGCTCTTCTTACTAAAGTAACCGGAATTGTTCCTCCCAGCAAAGGCTTGTCGCAAAGTTTCTCTGAAATTGTGCGCGGCAACATTCAAAATGCGTTACTATTTAACCCCAATAGCATAAGAGTTTTTTCATTCTTTGCCATTCAGCTTATGCTAAGGGTTTTCTTCTCGATATTAGTAAGAATCTCGTCCCAAAAAATTCAATTAATTGCAATAACCGATACAATTATTTCAACCGCATTTTTTTTGTGGAGTTTTGCTCCTTTAATTATATATACCGCAAAACTGTTCCGAAGTGTAGTGGTTTAAAAATATCCTTTACAGTTTCATAGCATCCTGTAACGACAACCTGTCTCCAGCCCTTATTCCTTTTGGCGTTTGCATGAGTTTAGAGCATTCAGTAAAGTAATCGTGTTGGTAGTAAAGGATGTAATCGTTCTGTAGCGCTTCATTTAAAAAAATCTCTTTCTCCTTCATGGTAACCAGCGGCTCAACATCGTAGCTCATGTTCCAGGCTAGATGAATGTGTGCAGTTGAAGGGAAAAGGTCGGCAGCGTAAACCAATTTTTTACCGTTAGGTAAGCTAAAAATAGGAATCAGTTGGCCCTTGGTATGTCCGTTAAAAATTCGAAAATCTACGCCCGAAATAAGTTCTCCCTCCTTTTCAATCAAATTTAACGCTCCCAAATCGCGCATGGGAATCATATTCTCCTCAAGAAACGAATCGGCCTCGCGAACGTTTGGGTTTAATGCCGACTCCCACTGAGCGCTGCTAACATGGTACTTTGCATTTGGAAAAACCAGCTCAAACTCACCGTTTGAATTCCGTCTTACTCCACCGCCACAATGGTCGTAATGCAAATGGGTTAGAATAACATCGGTAATATCCTCGGGTTTGTAACCTAGGTTCGCCAGCCCTTCAACCAACCCATCGCCACCAAAAATGTAGAAGTGGCTGAAAAATTTTTCGCTCTGCTTGTCACCAAAACCATTGTCGGTAAGTATAACCCTACCGTTAGTTTCAACAACCAGCGTACGGAGCGAAAGCGGAATTAAGTTATTCTCGTCGGCAGGGTACGCCTTGTTCCATAAAATTTTGGGAACCACTCCAAACATGGCTCCACCATCAACCTTAAAGTTTGCAATATTGAATGATTGAATTTTCATTTTTATCCTCTTTTCATTTAAATACCAAACAAAAATAATGGTAATTGGTTGACCGTCCATAATTCAGAAGGGTTAACTTTGCGAAAAATTGAAAATAAAATGCGAATTCATTTCATAGCAATAGGTGGTAGCGCCATGCACAACCTAGCAATTGCATTAAAACTGAAGGGTTACGAAATTTCTGGCTCCGACGATGAAATTTTTGAGCCATCGCTCAGCAGGTTGAAGAACCATGGAATTTTACCAGAATTCATTGGCTGGAATCCAGCCAAAATCACTCCTGAACTCGACGCTGTGGTTTTAGGCATGCACGCGCGAAAAGACAACCCAGAACTACTAAAAGCTGAAGAACTCGGATTAAAAATCTACTCATACCCCGAGTACCTCTACGAGCAAACTAAAAACAAAACTCGTGTAGTAATTGGCGGAAGCCATGGAAAAACCACCATCACATCAATGGTAATGCACGTTTTAAAAAGTTGTGGGAAAAAGTTCGATTACATGGTTGGCGCCCAGCTTGAAGGGTTTGAGAATATGGTTTCGCTAAGTGAAGATTCAGAAATTGCAGTTTTTGAAGGCGACGAGTACTTGACTTCCCCCATCGATCTACGCCCAAAATTTCACGTTTACAAACCCCACATTGCGCTGATTGCAGGAATTGCATGGGACCATATTAACGCTTTCCCAACCTACGAGGTTTACCGCAAGCAGTTCGAAATATTTGTTCAAACCATTGAGCCGGGAGGCTCGCTGGTTTTCTGCACCGACGACAATGAGGTTGAACGCGTTAGCCAATCGGCTCCCAATGGAATAAAAAAGTTACCATACACAACCCACCCCTTTACCGTTGAAAAAAACAGGTACCTTTTAAAATACAATAACAATCTTCGCCCCGTTGAGGTTCTTGGCTCACATAACATGCAGAATATTTCGGGGGCTATGGCAGTTTGCAGCGAATTGGGAATTCACAATGATGATTTTTACAAAGCAATTTCAACCTTCAAGGGCGCTTCGAAAAGGCTACAACTTTTAGCCGAGAACAATAGCACGAAAGTTTTCCTCGATTTTGCCCATTCGCCCTCAAAAGTTTCTGCCACAGTAAAAGCCCTGAAGGAAGCTTTCCCCCACAGGGAACTGGTTGCCTGCCTCGAACTACATACATTTAGCAGTCTTAACCCTAACTTCCTAGGAGAATACAAAAATACAATGCTGGGTGCCGATTTCCCGATTGTTTACTTCAACCCCGAAACACTCCAACATAAAAAGCTGCCACCAATTAACCCCGAAGAAGTTGCCAGAAGCTTTGGAAACCCCAAGCCAATTGTGTTTACTGATTCGAGTAAGCTAATCGAGCGTATAAAAAACATCGATTTAAATCAAAAAAATTTACTTATTATGACCTCAGGAAATTTTTCTGGAGTAAATTTGCGGCAGTTAGCATCATCCATTGTTTAAACCAAAACAAAACCTGGCATGATTCTTCAAAGTAACAGAACAGAAATAAAACCCTTGTCGCTAAGCGAGCTAAACCTTTTCATAAAATCGAGAACCGATTTCGAGAAGCAAAATAACCTTTCGCCCTCAAATTCTTGCTTAGCCAACGATTACTGCGAAGAAATTATTGAAACCATTGAAAAAAACAAGCAAATTTGGCAAAACGATAGTAACGAGTACCTCTTTTTTACCCTTTGGGTAATTGTTGAAAAAAAATCGAAAACCATTATTGGACAATTCACATTCAACGGTTTACCAAATGCCAACGGTGAAGTAGAAATATTCTTCAGCATCGATAAGGGTTTCCGAAAGCAGGGTTTTGCCACCGAAACAACCGAAGCAATTCTAAAATGGGCTAAAGAGAAGAAAATGTTTAAAGTGGTGCTGGTTGAGGCATTCCGCGAGAACAAAGCAGCTTTAGCTTCGCTAAAAAAGTTAGGATTTCACAAGGTAGAAACCGATGAAAACGACTTGCCCTCGAGCAAGTACTTCAGAATAGTTAGTTCTCGTAACCTCGAAAACGAGGAACTCGATTTCGATACCTAACGCAATAATTCTCCAAACTCACGTT
>CAZLXF010000017.1:0-21208 GCA_964563065.1 uncultured Rikenellaceae bacterium
CATTTCAACAAGGAGAAACTTCCGTTGCTTGGGTTTATTCACCAATCCATTGCATGTAACCATTGTAAGGATGCACCCTGCATGAAGGCTTGCCCTGCCAACGCATTCTCGTTCGATTCTGAAACTGGCGCCGTAATTCATAACAAAGAATTATGTATTGGCTGCAAATACTGCACGTGGGCTTGTCCGTTCGATGCTCCAAAATTTAATGAATTGGAAGGAGTTATCGAAAAATGTCATTTCTGTTACCATAGGCTGAAGGAAGGAGAAATTCCTGCTTGCGCGCTTAACTGCCCCACAGGGGCACTGTCGTTTGGGGAAATTCCTGAAAAGCCACACCCCGACTCCTTCGGCTTTTCGCAAAAAGCCATTTCTCCTCGAATTATGGTTAAAGGTGCTGCAGTAGTAAACTCAATTCCCGAACTCGATTCCTCGGTATCAGGTATTGACTCGTCACATCAAAAAATGCTAAAGAATGAATCACATAAGAATGATATAAACCCAATGCATGAACTTCCGCTGGCAATTTTCACTTTCATAAGTTCCCTGCTCGTTGGATGGTTCGCTGCAAACCTGTTTCAGAATTCCATACAACTTTCCTATTGGATTTTTGGGTTACTTGGGTTGGTTGCCATGCTACTTAGCACTTTTCACCTAGGAAAACCAATGCGGGCATATCTTTCAATCCGAAATCTTAAGTCGAGCTGGATTAGCCGCGAAATTTTACTTTTTGGGATTTTTATGGCAACTGGTTTTGTTGCCATTGTTTTTAACTCAAGTATAATCCATTTTGTTGGTATTACTGCTGGCTTTGCTCTTCTAGTTTCAATCGAAATGGTTTACTCGGTAACGGTTAAAAAATACCAAACTCCAATTCACAGCTCCAATACCATTCTAACTGCATTAACATTTTTTGCCCTTATGGGGCAATTTTGGAATCTGCTAATTATTCTGCTTGCCATAAAAATACTTCTATTTACAATTAGAACTGGAACCGATAAAAAAACACAGAAACTCTGGTTTTCATTGATAGTTTTTGTTCGTTTGATTATTGGCTTTATTATTCCCTTCAGCTTTATTGCATTTAAAAATGTAGGATTTTCGTTTGCTATTTTCTTGTTAATAGTTTGTGGTGAAGTAATTGACCGAATACTTTTCTACGGCGATTTTATGCCCGAGCGTCCATTTGTAAACGTTAAATAGTATGGAGAATTGGCTAGAGCGCACGAACCTGCTCCTTGGAGCAGAAAAAGTAGAAAAAATTAAGCAAAGCCATGTTTTGGTTGTTGGACTTGGAGGCGTTGGTGCCTATGCTGCCGAGCAAATTTGCAGAGCGGGAATTGGAGAAATGACCATTGTTGATGGCGACAACCTCCACTTAACCAACCTTAACCGCCAGCTCCCAGCGTTACATAGCACAATGGGCAAACCAAAAGCCGAAGTTTTGGGAGCAAGGTTGCTCGATATTAACCCCGATTTAAAACTTACGATTATTCAAGAGTACATTCGCGATGAACGGATGAGGGAAATTCTATCCCAGAAATATGACTACGTGGTTGATGCAATAGATACCTTATCACCCAAAATTTTTCTAATTTACGATAGCCTTCGCAGCGGTCAGCATTTGATTAGCTCAATGGGCAGCGGCGGAAAACTCGACCCTTCAAAAGTTGAAGTTACCGACATTTCAAAATCATTCAACTGCCCATTGGCGCGAATTCTTCGTAAGCGCCTTCAACGGCTAGGTATAAGAGAAGGTTTTAAGGTAGTATTCTCATCGGAGGAAGTTCCCGATGGCGTAATGGTTCCTTGCGAAGGCGAACCCAATAAAAAAACCACCGTTGGAACCATTTCGTACATGCCTCCCATTTTTGGGTGCTTTATGGCCTCGGTGGTAATTCGTGATATAATTGAAAGGGACTAACCAAAGTTCCCTTACATATTCTCAATCAGAATACTTAGCTTATAGTATGCCGACTCGCTGATGGGTGCAAGTGGCAGCCTTAGGTTGTTTTCAATAATTTTAAGAATTTCAAGCGCTGCTTTTATTCCTCCAGGATTTCCCTCAATAAAAAGTGTGTCAATTAGTTCAATTAGTTTGTATTGCATCTCTTTGGCTTCCGCGATATTTCCATTTAACGCATGATGTACAAGGGTTGAAAACTGTTTTGGGAAAGCGTTGCCAACAACCGAAATAACGCCATCCATGCCCATGGCAATTTGGGGGAAAGCCAATCCGTCGTCGCCCGAAAGCACAAGGAAACCTTCGGGTTTATCGCGTAAAATATATGTTTGCTGATTTAAGTTTCCTGAAGCTTCCTTTACTGCAATAATATTTGGTACCTCATGAGCCAATTTTAGGGTAGTTTCGGCAGTCATGTTAACTCCAGTTCGTCCGGGAACATTATAAAGAATAATTGGTACCGGGCTTTGAGCCGCCAAGGCTCTGTAGTGAAGTTCCAAACCCTTCTGCGTTGGCTTGTTGTAGTATGGTGTAACCGAAAGAATTGCATCAATTCCATCAAAATCGAAATCCTTAATATTCTTAGCAAGTTTACTGGTATTGTTTCCTCCCATACCAACAACTATGGGCAATCTCCCATCATTCTTTTTAATAACGAACTGGATAAAGTCGTACTTCTCATCCTCAGACAGTGTAACCGATTCTCCCGTGGTTCCTTGCAGAACCAGATAGTCGATTCCACCTGAAATTAAATGCTCAAGAAGTTTCTCCGTTGCTTCGTAATCAATTTCTTTCCTACTGTCGAAAGGAGTTACCATGGCAACTCCCAAACCTCTAAACATACTATTCATTATTTTGATTTTGTGGTTATTACAAAATTAATATTGTTTTGTTTCTTCCTTTGCCCAATCCTGCTCCTGCGCAAAACGATTATTGATAAGATTTAAGTAATGTTTGATTTGTGAAATCAGATACTCTTCACTTTTCTCATTTTTCAACGAAATTGTTAAATCGTTGGGGTTTCCAAAGTAACCAAGTGTACCAACCTTAAATTTCGCTTGCGAAAGGGTTGAAACCCAACGGAGTGGAAATATTTCCTGTAGGGAAAGGTCGATAAGAATATCGAAATCTTCATTAATAAATTGTTCAACAATGGGTTGATTTGGTCTTCCGTACCAATTAAGCTCCTTTTTGGTAAACACTTTAACATTTTTTCTCAGCAAAAAGTTTTGAGGAACCTCCTTTAGCGGACAGAATACAAGAATGCTTGTAATAATCTTTTTTTCATTCAGAAAATTGGCAAAGTGCATTGCATTATCTAGCCCATTGTTTGTAGTGGCAAAGCAAATTATTCCAATACTTCGAGCCGATTCTAGGTTATGAACCATTTTTTTTCGCACTGTATTTTTACTGTGCTTGCGAAGCCTCGATAACCCAATACTTAACTTTAACTTTGAAAACATTCTGTGTAAGTTAGCTTTGCTACTCAATTAATTGAAGAAAATCTTCTTCTGATAAAATATTTATGCCAAGTTTATTCGCTTTCTCTAGCTTCGAAGGGCCCATGTTCTCACCAGCAACAATCATTGTGGTGTTTGAGGAAACTGCACTCAAAACCTTCCCTCCGTTCTTAATTACCATTTCTTTCAACTCATCGCGCGAAACGCGTGAAAAGGTCCCCGAAACTACAACAGATTCGCCAGAAAGCTTTTCGCTAACTAATGCTGAAACTTCTTCATCCGCCTGCAACTTAACTCCAAAATTTTTAAGGCGTACAACTATTTCTTCATTCCTGCTGTCAGCAAAAAAAGTAATAATGCTGTTTGCAATTCTCTCGCCCACCTCATCAACCTCAATAAGCTCTTCAAAGGTAGCATTTTTTAACCTATCAAGCAAGCCAAAGTGCGATGCTAACTTGCGAGCCGTAGTTTCTCCAACGTACCTAATTCCAAGCCCAAAAAGAACTCTGTGAAATGGAACCTGCTTCGATTTTTCAATACTCTCCAGTGCATTTCTAGTTGATTTCTCAGCAAAACGATCTAAACCAATAAGTTGGTCGTAGGTAAGTTCGTACAAATCGGCAATGTTATGAATTAAACCTTTGCTGAAAAGAAGTTCCACCGTTTCCTCACCCAAACCATCAATATCCATAGCCTTTCGGCTAATGAAGTGAATTATTTTTCCTTTGATTTGTGGCGGGCAACCTAAATCGTTCGGACAGTAATGTTTCGCCTCGCCCTCGAGGCGAATTAGTTCTGTACCACACTCCGGACAAACAGTAATATATTCAATTTGTTGGCCTTCAGCACTTCTCTTAGTAATGTCAACTCCAACAATTTTGGGAATTATCTCTCCACCCTTTTCAACGTAAACTGTATCGCCAAAATGTAGGTCGAGCAAAGAAATCTGATCGGCATTGTGAAGCGATGCTCTCTTTACAACGGTTCCTGCAAGTTGCACTGGCTCAAGATTCGCAACCGGAGTTATTGCTCCAGTTCTGCCAACCTGGTAATCAACCGACAATAATTTTGTAGAAACTTGTTCAGTTTTGTACTTGTAAGCAATAGCCCAACGTGGGGTTTTTGCTGTGAAGCCAAGTAAATTTTGGTGTTTGTAACTATTCACTTTAACCACAACGCCATCGGTATCGTATGGTAACGATTCTCTTTTCTTATCCCAAAAATTAATAAAAATGTATACTTCATCAATGGTTGAACACAACTTTACGCTTTCCGGAATTTTAAATCCCCACTCGGCAGCCTTTAGTAGATTCTGGTAGTGGTTATCGAAAGGTAAATCACTGCCAAGTATAAAGTAGAGCAAGCAGTCGAGTTTTCGTTTTGCAACAATTCTTGAATCGAGCTGTTTCAGCGTTCCTGCTGCTGCATTTCGCGGGTTTGCAAATGGTGCTTCACCTTCGTTAAGTCGATGGTTATTAAGCTCTTCAAAAACTGCTCGGGGCATAAAAATTTCACCTCGAATTTCGAATTCTTCGGGGAAATCGGATCCTTGAAGTTCTAGCGGAATTGATCGGATGGTGCGAACGTTACTGGTAACATCATCGCCTTTTGTTCCATCGCCCCGAGTAACCGCTCGCAGCAATTTCCCGTTTTTATAGGTTAGCCCAATTGCTGTTCCATCGTACTTGAGTTCACATACATACTCCCATTTTTGTGCCAACTGTTTTGCAATTCTTTGATGAAAATCGGCCAGCTCCTCAAAAGAATAGGTATTTCCCAACGATAGCATTGGGTACTTATGTTCAACCTGATTAAATCTTTCGGAAATATCGCTTCCAACCCTACGTGTTGGAGAAGCATCATCGGCAAGCTGAGGAAACTTTTTTTCCAGAGCCTCCAAATCCTTCAACATCGAATCGTACTCAAAATCGCTTATTTCAGGCTTAGCCTGAACGTAGTATAAGTGGTTATGGCGGTTTAACTCCTGTCGTAAACGTTTAATTCGTTCCAGTGCTTGTTTCGAATCCATAAAAAAAATTTGCTTAAAGATAGTAAGAATTGGTATTTCAAAAAGCACTATATTGCCTCAAAATATTAACGCAAATGTATTTATATATTGATACAATGCAACAAACAAGCTATTTTTACGCAACATGTAATTACTAAAATGGAGCATCAAGTTACAACCGAAGAGCAACGTCAAATAGTTAATCGTTACCGAGGATTGCTGCGCGATAGTAGAAATGTGCTTTCACCAGAAGATGTAAAGCTGGTTAGAAAGGCTTTTAACGATGTTGCAAACCTTTACCAGAAAAAACGAAGAATCTCGGGCGAGCCTTACATTTTTCATTTGGTTGATGTGGCCAGAATTTGTGTGCATGAGCTTGGGTTGAGTGCAAATGCCATTGTTGGAGCGTTACTCCACGAAACCATAACCGATAAGTTTCTGAACTCAATTGATATTGAGAAACGCTACGGTAACACCATCTCACAAATAGTTTTAGATTTAACCAAAATATCAACGCTCGACCCGAAAGACCCTGGTGTTCAGGCTGAAAACTTCAGAGAACTAATCCTTTCTCTTGCCAACGATGCAAGGGTAATCCTCATAAAACTAGCCGATCGGCTAGAAAATATGCGTACGCTTAGCCAAACTCCTCCCGATTTCCAAATAAAAAAATCGTGGGAAACATTCCACTTATACGCTCCCTTGGCTCATAGGCTTGGATTGTATAAAATTAAGTCGGAAATGGAAGAGCTGGCTATGAAGTACACTAACTACGACGATTATATCAGCATTGAGCGTAAACTAAAAAACAGCTCTCCACGTCGAAACCGGTTTATAAAGGAATTCATAAAACCAATTCAAGCCGAACTATGTAAGCACGGTTTCGATTTCGAGGTGAAAGGACGTCCAAAATCAATATACTCTATATGGAAAAAAATGCAGAAGCAGGGCGTTCCATTCGAGAGTGTTTACGACGTTTTTGCCATCAGAATTATTTTGAATAGCCCACCCGAAAAGGAAAAATCGGACTGCTGGCAGGTTTACTCCATTATTACCGATTGGTGGACACCTAACCCGGAACGCCTCCGCGATTGGATTTCAGTTCCCAAAAGTAACGGATACGAATCGCTTCACACAACGGTTGTGGGACCCGAAGGAAAGTTTGTTGAAGTTCAAATTCGAACCAAGCGAATGGACGATGTCGCTGAGCGAGGGCTTGCCGCACACTGGAAGTATAAAGGTATTAAACAGGATCAGGGTCTCGATCATTGGCTTTCACAAATAAGGGATATTTTAGATACGCCCTCAAATTCTGTCGATGAACTGGTCGATCAGTTTAAGCTAAGCCTTTACCAGAAAGAAATTTTTGCATTCACTCCTAATGGCGATCTAAAAAAGTTTCCCTTAGGCTCAACCGTGTTGGATTTTGCCTTCGATATTCATTCAAACCTTGGTTGCCAATGTGTTGGAGCAAAAGTTAACGGAAAAAATGTTCCTATAAAACAGAAACTAAACAACGGCGATGTGGTAGAGGTTATCACCTCAAAAAATCAGAAACCGCGCTCGGAGTGGCTTCAAATTGTACAAACCAGCAAGGCTAAATCGAAAATCAGGCAAACTATTCGTGAGGACAAGAATAGGCAGCTTGCCATTGGCAAGGAAATGCTTTACCGTAGGCTTAAGAATTGGAAAGTTACCAACCCCGACGAGGCAGTTCATATCCTTAGGAAACACCTAAAACTTAAGAATACCTCCGAGCTATTCGAAGTTATTTCTACCGAAAAAATAAATATTTCCGACTTAAAATCAATACTCTTACAACCCGAGAAACCCATTAATATTAGCGAAAGTAAGGTCGATGAGAAAGGTGTAACAGAAGAGGAAAGCCCAAATCTATCATCCGACTACCTTTTAATTGATGAAAAACTTGTAAACGTAGACTACAAATTGGCAAAATGTTGTAAGCCAATTTTTGGAGATAATATTTTTGGTTTTGTAACAATTAATGAAGGAATTAAAATTCATCGCGTTAACTGTCCAAATGCTGCACTTCTTCACCAAAAGTATGGCTACAGAGTTGTAAAAGCAAGGTGGAAGGAATCGAGTACTTCCAGCTCCTTTCAAACAACAATAAAAATTATAGGTTTTGATGAATTAGGAATGGTAAGTAAAATTTCCGAACTCATTAGTAAGGATTTAAAGGTTAACATGCGATCGTTTACAATGAACTCATCTAACGGAATGTTTGAAGGAAGAATTCAGGTATACGTAACCGATACGAAGCATCTTGAGATGCTCCTGTATCGGATAAGTAAAATAAAAGGTATTCAGAAAGCTGTTAGGGTTAACAGCGATTAGAACTTAAAACCAACTGTTAGCAGCACCTTACCTTGTACCATGCTACTTAAAACGGGTGGTAATGCCGGCGAACCATCAACATCCACCAAATTGTAGTAGTAATGGTTGCTCTCGCCAACCATTCGTTGATACGCAACGTCCATAAAAAGTCCTCCTAGGCGGTAGCCTAAACCTCCTGAAACTACTGAAATTCCAGCATTGGAATTAACATTGGTTGAAACATAGGGGTTTCCATACATTGCGTATCCTGCCCGAAGGGCAATATCACCGAGCCAGAATTCGCCACCTGCCCTTAAGTTGACAGCGTTACTGAAGTTGCTTTTTATGTAACTATTCTCCGATGTGAAAAGCGTTCCGTCGGCGCCTTCGTTCAATCGCATTGTTGTGTAATCCAAATATTCAACATCAACGCTTAGTAATCCTTTCTCCTCAAAAGTAAATGCAATTGATCCAATCATTCTATATGGCGATTCAATTCCGTAATCGAACCTGTTACGTGGCGATGTAATGCCCGACGATCCTAGTAGCATTTCTGAACTCAGATAGGATCTATATGTTTCATTTAAAGAGAAGTACGTTGGTGTATGTAGGGCAACACCTAAGCGTAGTAAAGGAATTGGACGGTAAATTGCTCCTACCTTAAAATTGAAGCCAGCACCGCTAACATTAAGCGTCTCTTTATAATCCAAGCTGCTGAACCTGTCGCCATTTGGGAATGATCCGTTGGTTGGAAATGCATTCTCGCTGAAAAGCGAAACCTGCTCGTAAAGAACATTTTGAATTCCAATAGATGCTCCCAGGTAGAATTTATTTGAAAAATTCGAAGCCAAAGATATTACAAACTCACCCAACGAACCTTTTGTAGAAACAGTTTGCTGCTGGTTTACTCCATCCCCAGGGTTCAATACAGCAAAGTATGCGCTGGTTTCTCCAGAAACTGTATCAACAAGGTAGGTGTTCCACGCCATTATTGCTTCCCATGGAATATTGGTTGAAGTGAATGGATCGTAATCGTCGGTATAGTACAAATCAGAATAATTGTAACCATTTGCCCTTCCGGCAAAGTAGTCCATTATAGAGTTGCTTGTATTCTCCCCACCCGAAATATTCTCACCATTAAAATCGATTAGTTGATTGTAACCAATGCCCAGGTTTACCATCACCAAACCCTTTTCATCCGATTTTTGATTCGAAAACGAGGTTACAAAACCAATATTATCGAAACCAAACCTGGTTCTCGAACCATTTGAAGTGGAGCCATTGTAATCAGTTTCAATTGACCGATTCTTAAAACTTGGGGTAATTGTAAACTCCGATGAGCGGTAAACACCTAATCCGGCCGGGTTATATCCAATGGCAGAAAAGTCGGCACCCAAGGCACCAAATGCTCCACCCATACTCACAAAGCGAGCAGTTCCGCTAGGCGTAATATATGAATATCTCAGGGCATCAGTACTTCCCTGGGCATGTAAAAGTGTGGGTAAGGAAACAACAATTAAAATGAGAATGAAAATAGTATTTTTTAGTACTCTATCTGTTTTCATAGTTTATATAGCTTAATAAATTTGAGGGATTAAAAAGAAAAAGAGGTAATTGGATTGTTCATCCAATTACCTCAAAATTCTTAATTTACCTTTTTCTTCCGCTACTTGATGAGCTTGAACCTCCTGATGAAGATCGTGAACCAGAACTTGATGATCCGGAAGAACTACTTCCACTAGAAACGGATGAACCACTTGAACTAGAGGAACCTGAACCTCTTGAAGTTCTACCTCCAGAGTTACTTCTTGAATTGCCTAGACCTGATGGAGTATTTGATGACCCTGAGGGTGGAGAGTAGGTTCTACCTGACTGAGGAGTTCTACTTCCTCTCGGTGCTTCAATTTTTGGTTTTCTTGAGTTACCACCTTCAATTCTAACTGATTCCGATGCAGGGTATGTTCCCCCAATTGGCCTATTAAATTCGCTGCTATTTGCAGGCTTTGGCTTTGTATAACTTGGGTTATACGATTGCCTTGTAGGTTCTGTCCTTGTTATCTCCCTATTATTGGTTACAATTCTTGTTGGGTTAATATTTAAACTCTCCCTCGATGGACGAGTAACCACATTGGGTTTACGAGTAATTTCCTGTGAATTGTTTGCTTTATTTGGTCGTGAACTAATAACTGTAGGATCCTGAGTGTTGTTTGAAAGAACAACTTGCCTGTCGCCTAGTTGTCTATGAGTATCGTTTATTCCAGCCGTAGTGGATCCACCCGGACGGGTTCCTCCTGCAACAACTGGGCCACCAACGTTAGGTCGTATTCCGTAATTACCATGTTGATAGTAATTGTTATTGTAGTTATTACCCCAGTAATAGCCGTCCCAATAGCCATTGTTGTAACCCCAAGCGTAACTGTTCATTCCCCAGTAGCCACCATGATAGTAGAATGGGCTATAAGGATATCCCCAATTCCATGAAGCGTAGCCATAACCCCAGGGGCTATAACCAAAACCCGAATATGGCCATGAATAACCAAATCCAAATCCGTAATTTGGCCAACCAAACATTGAAGAAATGTACCAAGGTTCAACCCAAATATCCGAACCCATAACAATTACGTTGTAAAAAGTTGGATCGTATGCGCTAGCATACCAGTAATCATCACTGTAAACCCCACCTATTCCGTAGTAACCGTTGTACCTGCCTCTTAACCTACGTTCGTAGGATTCTTGGTACGAATCGGAAAGGACTCTTTCGTATGGATTCTCTTTGCTTTGCGATTTATAAATTACGGTATCAACGTTTCCCGTTGTATCGTTAGCGAGAATTTCTCCATACTTTTTCTCAAGTTCGGCTAACCCAAGTTCAGAGTCTGATCCTCGTTTCAATGGAGTATTTTCGGCAGGTTGTGCAGCAACCTGCTCATTGGCTCCCGCCGTATAGTACACATCATCAGTACTTTGGCCAGGAGCGCGGCTTAGCTGCATGCTGGAGGAGCAACCTCCAAAAATCAATGCTGCTATAGCTACTGCATAAATATTAAATTTAGTTTTCATAACAACCTCCTGTATTTTTAATTATTTAGTTTTATTTCCTTACTTTGCACTTGCAATTATACACTTAAAATACAACAAAATTCATACCAATCAACTCCAATGGCAAAGGAAATTACAAGCAAAAATGAGAATTATTCGCAGTGGTACAACGACATTGTTATAAAGGCTGGCTTAGCCGACTACTCTGCAGTTCGAGGATGCATGGTTATTAAGCCCTATGGCTACTCCATTTGGGAGAAAATTCAGCGTCAACTCGATGATATGTTCAAGGCAACCGGGCACCAAAACGCATACTTCCCGCTTTTCATCCCAAAATCGTTTTTTAGCAAGGAAGCAAGTCATGTTGAGGGTTTCGCCAAAGAGTGTGCCATAGTTACTCATTACAGGTTAAAAAACGACCCTAACGGTAAAGGAATTGTGGTTGATCCTGATGCTCAGCTAGAAGAGGAACTGATTGTTCGCCCAACATCCGAAACAATTATTTGGAACACGTACCGCGGCTGGATACAGTCGTATAGGGATTTACCAATTCTTATAAACCAGTGGGCAAACGTTGTTCGCTGGGAAATGCGAACCCGACTTTTCCTTCGCACAACAGAATTTTTGTGGCAAGAAGGGCATACAGCACACGCTACAAAACAGGAAGCAATTGAAGAGACTGAGAAAATGATTAACGTTTATGCCGATTTTGCCCAGAACTGGATGGGAATGCCCGTAATAATTGGAACAAAATCGGAAAACGAGCGTTTTGCAGGAGCTATTGAAACATTCTGTATTGAAGCGCTAATGCAAGACGGGAAAGCACTACAGGCAGGAACTTCCCATTTTCTTGGACAGAACTTCGCCAAAGCTTTCGATGTAAAATTTGCAACTAAAGAAGGTGGACTCGACTACGTTTGGGCAACCTCGTGGGGCGTTTCAACACGGCTAATGGGGGCGCTGGTTATGGCACACTCTGACGATAACGGCTTGGTGCTTCCACCAAAGCTTGCTCCCACTCAGGTAGTATTTATTCCAATATTTAAAAATGATGAAGAACTCGAACGTATTACCCAAAAGGTTAACGAAATAAAATCAGGGCTCGAAAAACTTGGAATTACAACACATTTCGACAATCGTGACACCTTGAAACCTGGATTCAAATTTGCTGAATATGAGTTGAAAGGATATCCGGTTCGAATTGCTATCGGTCCAAAGGATTTAGAGAAAGGAACCGTTGAAGTTGCTCGTCGCGATACGTTAACCAAAGAATTTGTTTCTCAGGATATTGTAGTTGAGTATATTAAAAATCTTCTCGACGAGATTCAAAAAAATATTTTCAACAAAGCACTTCAATTCCGCGAGCAAAATACCCGAAAGGTTGATACCTTTGAAGAGTTTAAGCAGGTACTCGATTCTGATGGAGGGTTTATTCTGGCCCACTGGGACGGAAGCCCCGAAACCGAAGAAAAAATTAAAGAGGAAACCAAGGCTACCATAAGATGCATACCTTTAGATGTTAGCCCCGAAGAAGGAAAATGTATTTTCACTGGAAAACCATCGAATAAACGAGTTATATTTGCAAGAGCATACTAAAACGTACCCTACAAAAACATGGAAAAACAACAAAAGGCCCCCCAAGAAATGATTGTAGATACCCTAGTTGAAAAAGCGGTTATGAAGCAAAAGGTGTACGATAACACCTTTGAATCGTTCAATATTATTAAGGAGGTTCTTCACGAAATGTCGAATGAACTCAACAATAACCTGAAATCGAACGAGAAACGTATAAAACTTGAGTACCGTGACAGAGGTAAATTCGAGGCAGAAATTCGTGTGGCTGGTGATATACTTATTTTCAGCATGCATACGAACGTGTTCGAGTTCGACCGCGATCACAGTATATGGAAACTTCCATACGTTCAGGAGAATAAACTTAACTCCTACTGCGGAATGATAAACATTTACAACTTCCTAACCGACTCGTTTAAGTACAACCGTATCGATGACCTTGGGTACCTTATTGGCCGTTTATTTATTAATCGCGACAAGCACTACTTCGTGGAAGGGAAGCGCCAAATGGGATTTTTATACAACAACTTCGGACAGGCAACCATAAGCAAGGATGCAATTAAAAAGGTACTTGAAACGTCAATTTTGTACTCACTTGAGTTCGACTTACTTGTTCCACCGTACGATATGGTTAAAATTGCATCGGTAGCGCAAATGAATACAAAAATTGAAAGTTCAAAGTTACAAACTGGTAAACGACTAGGATTTAAGTTTAACTCCGACGATGTTCTGGAAGAAAAATAAATACAACTCTAACCCTAAACATAACTATTATGAAAGCAAAATCATTGTTTACTGTGGTTGTAATGTCCATGCTCGCATGGGCTTGTCAACCAAAACAACAAGTTAACGAAGAGATGCAAAAGAAAGTAGATGAATTTGTAGAAGTAGAACTTACAGCAGACATAAGTCACCTGTCAGAGAACGAGAAGAAAATGCTTCCCCTACTTTTTGAAACAGCAAAAATTATGGAGGACATATATTGGACCCAGTCATATGGTGACAAAGAGGAACTTTTAAAACCGATTACTGATAAAGCAACCCGGAAATTTATTGAAATTAACTACGGGCCATGGGAAAGGTTAAAGGGAAACAAACCCTTTATTGAAGGAGTTGGCGAAAAACCTCTTGGCGCAGGATTCTACCCAAAAGACATGACCCGAGAAGAGTTCGAAAAATTCGATTCGGATACTAAAGCAAGCCTTTACACAATTATTAAGCGCAAAGCCGATGGATCGCTCGAATCCGTTCCATACAGCGTGGCCTACAAGGAACAACACGAGAAGGCAGCAGAGTTGCTTCGTAAAGCAGCCGAATTTGCGGAAGATGAGGGTCTCAAAAATTATTTAACCCTAAGAGCAGAAGCACTTGTAACCGACGAATACCAACCAAGCGATTTGGCCTGGATGGATATGAAAACTAACAATATTGATTTTGTAGTTGGCCCAATTGAAAACTACGAGGATGCACTTTTCAACTATAAAGCAGCACACGAAGCATTCATTCTTATTAAGGATAACGTTTGGAGTGAAAAACTTTCGCGCTTTGCAGCACTTCTTCCTGCCTTGCAGGAAAGTTTGCCCGTTGAAAAGGAGTACAAAGTTGAGGTTCCTGGAAGCGATAGTGATTTAGGCGTTTACGAAGCAGTTTTCTATGCCGGCGATTGCAACGCTGGGAGCAAAACCATCGCCATTAACCTTCCAAACGACCCTGAAGTACACATTCAAAAGGGAAGCCGTAAGCTTCAACTTAAAAACTCAATGCGTTACAAGTTCGATAAAATTCTTGTACCAATTAGCAATATTCTCATTGATTCGGCTCAACGCAAACATATTACTTTCGATGCATTCTTTGAGAATACCATGTTCCATGAAGTTGCCCACGGTTTAGGAATTAAGAATACAATAAACGGAAAAGGAACTGTACGCGAAGCGATGAAAGAAACCTACAGCTCAATTGAAGAAGGGAAAGCCGATATTCTAGGTTTATACATGGTTGCCAAGCTGGCTGAAATGGGTGAACTGAAGGATAAAGATATGATGGACAACTACGTAACCTTTATGGCAGGAATTTTCCGTTCGGTTCGTTTTGGTGCCGCATCGGCACATGGCAAAGCCAACATGATGAGATTCTACTACTTCCAAGAAAAAGGGGCTTTCTCCCGCGATGCAGAAACCGGAACCTATAAGGTTGATTTCGACAAGATGACCGAAGCCATGAATTCACTGGCTAACCTTATTCTCACTGTACAGGGCGATGGAAACTACGAAAAATCGAAGGAAATGCTCGAAAGTATGGGGTACATTAAGGAAGAACTTCAAGCCGATTTAAATAGAATTGCTGAAGCAAATATTCCGCGCGATATTCGTTTTAAGCAGGGCCCTTGCATGCTGGGATTATAATTTTAACAAAAAAAGGCTGGGCTGTTCCAGCCTTTTTTGTTGTTATTTGTTTTCTATTTGTTTTTTTTTAAATTTATAGCTTAAAATTCAACAGAATTAAAAAAACAAAAAAATGAACCTAACCTTCAACTTTATAAAGTCGGTTTCAAACATTTACGATGAAATGATTGAAAACGGTTTTTCATTGGTTTACCTTGGCGAGTTTAGCCACGAGATTACTAAAATGTTTACATCCATGGCCGAGTCGGACATGGAGAAGCATAGCGAGGAACGTTCGGTTCAACGCAAGGTTTACCATGTAATGGTTGAAACGCTTCAAAACATGAATAAGCACTCCGACGAAATGAAGGATAGCAAGATTGGGAACGGACTGTTTATTATTGGTAAAAAGCATGATACTTACTACATTATTACCTCAAACATGGTTGCTAAAAAGCACAAAGAACCTCTTGAGAATTCGCTTATTACTGTAAACAACGCAACCCAGAATGAGCTGAAAGAAATGTATAAGAAGCAAATTAAGGAAGGGAAACTTTCCGATAAAGGTGGTGCGGGGTTAGGTTTAATTGACATTGCCCGTAAAACGGGCGAAACGCTTAACTACCAGTTTTTACAACTCGACGATGAGAACTTCTTTTTCATTTTGAAAGTTGAAATAAACGCTAAGAAATTTGCAAAGGAAGCATACTAATTAGTTTGCAAAATCATTTCAAAGCCCCATTTTTTGGGGCTTTTTTCGTATAGGACTAAAATTCAATGGTTAAACCATCGTAAGCAAGGAAAACGTTGTCGGGTAATTCTGCCTGAATGTCTTTATGAATCCCCATTTGATGGCTAATATGAGTAATATAAGCCGCTTGCGGGTTAAGCTCAGCAATTATGCTTAATGCTTCAGGTAGTGAAAAATGCGAAATGTGCTTTTTCTTTCTCAGCGCGTTAATTACAAGAATTTTGCTTCCGTAAATTTTTTCTTTTTCCTCTTCGGGAATAAAGTTAGCATCGGTAATGTAGGTTAAATCGCAAATACGGAAACCGTATACCGGAAGTTTGTAGTGAAATACCCTAATGGGAGTTATGCTCACATCGTTTACACGAATTTTGTGCTCATCAATAGTTCGAAGTTCGATTTCAGGGGAACCCGGATACTTTGTTTCAGCAAAAATGTAAGAGAAATCGCACTTTAGTGCCTTCTGTACACGCTCTTCAGCCCAAATGGTCATGGGTTTTTGCATCAGAAAGTTGAAAGCCCGAACATCGTCGATTCCAGCAATATGGTCGCGGTGCTCATGGGTGAGCAGAATGGCATCGAGGGTTTTGATTCCTGATGTAAGCATTTGCTGGCGAAAATCGGGGCCTGCATCGATAACAATATTTGTTCCATCGCATTCAAGAAGAGCCGATGTTCGCAAACGTTTATCGAATGGATTTTTCGACTGGCAAACCTGACATGGGCAGGCAATTACCGGCACTCCCTGCGATGTTCCTGTTCCTAAAAAAGTAAGTTTCACAAAAACGGTTTAAATAATATTAACCTTTCAAATTACTTCTCAAAGATAAGTAAATAAGATAAACCAGAACAACAATTGCTAGTATTGCGGATGGTATTGCGGCCTCCTGGCCGAAAAGAGCCAGCGCTGTAAATACTGAAAAGCCAGAACTTTTTATTGCTACCAGCATACTTTGGGTAACAACCAACGATTTTTCAACTCGAAGTTTTCTGGCAATAAACTCATAGCCAAGACCTAGGCCAAATACACCAATAATTACTGTAATAAAAACAAGTAGAAGAATTGATGGGTTAGTAAAGAAAACAGTGCGGTTTACTCCAACTGCAACAAAAATGAGCAGGGCAAATCCCCAATCGACAACCTTGCCTCTAACCTTTTGAATGAAAGGGAAAACTTTCTTCCACCTTAAAAACTGTGCCAAAACCATTGGAATAACTACCATTTGAACCATGGTTAAGAATAAATCGAATGGTTGAATTCCTTTGCTTTTAGCAAAAATTTCAACAATAAGTGGAGCCAGCACAACCGAAGCCAAAAAGCCACCTGTTACTGATATTATTGCGTAATCGACCTTGCCTTTTAGCATGTACGAGAAGGGAATAATTGCCACCCCAGGGGGCGCGGCAACAATAACTACAAATCCGTAAAAAAGTTCGCTGGTTGGCATTAACAACCACGCAAGCAACAGAATAATTGAACCAAAAACGATGTAATTAAGGAAAATCCCAGCTAGCATTGGCTTTACAATTTTGCCAACTTTATTTAGAAGTGTAATGTCAAGACCTGTCATTGAGAAAGTCATGGTTACAGCAAGAATAACCACGTTATAGTCTTTTAGGTAAGTTGCATACTTTCCGAAAATTAGTCCGCAAATTACTGCAACTACCAATATTGAGTTTCGGTTTAAAACTACGGAACGAAGAAAGTTCATTTAGAAAATTTTTGAAAGCTAAGGTAATCCAATTTTTTGAGTTAAGTAACGCTTATACATTGCAGCGCTTAGCTGAATTTCGGAAGGGAGTTTCTCGCTAGGAAGGTCGCAAAGCTTTATGGAACATTCAAGCCCGTAACGAAGTCGTATTCCAAAATCGTGCGAAAGATGAGCTACCTCCAGAAGAAATTCAAAATTGGTTGGATGTTTTACAAGAGCCTTCTCAAGTAAATCAATCGCTTTATGGTACAACCTCTGTTCAACGTAAAAATTTTGCAAAGCAAAAACTGACTTATTGCTATAGTAACCTTCCTGACAAGACTTTACAAATAGTTTTTCTGCTTTTGAGAACAACCTCATTTTTGAATAAACAACACCAAGTAAACGGTGAGAAACCTCAGGGCTAACCTCTTCCATTTCTTGAGCAATTCGAATTGCGTGCTTAAAACTTCCTCCCTGCGCTTCGGGCAAAGCCATTAGCAATGTTACCAGCTCCTCGCCTACTTCAATTTTCTTTTCGTTTGCCCACGATATTTCCAGCTCCATAACTTTTTTCAACATGTTGCCGAGCTCATCAATAATGGTTCTTCCTTTAAATCCAACTCCCTGCTTGTAAGCAGCACGTGAAATTGCATGAGCCCCCACTGGACTAGTAAGAAGCATAAACGTAATAATAATAAAAGCTTTAACAATAACTCCAAAGTCGTCAAAATAAATTGAAGCTGCTATTAAAATCAAACCCAATCCTAACGTTGCAGCTTTTGTAATGGCCGACATACGCATGTAAAAGTCGGGCAACCGAACAATGCCAAGCGATGCTATGAGCATAAAAACAACGCCCAGAACTACAAAAACAACGGTAACTATACCAAGCAAACTCATTCTTTCTTTCTTTTATTGAGGTAATAAGCAAACGACATGGCACCTAAAAAAGCAATGAGTGAAATAACTACCGCCACATCGAGAAAAACGTTATTATCCCAAATTATTGAGAACAAAGCAATAATTGCGATAACAAAAGCAGTAAACAGGTCGAATGCAGTTACCCTGTCGGGTAAGGTTGGTCCCTTAACAAAGCGGTAAATAACCAGCAGCAAACTAATGCCAAGTATTACTGATAATGAAACAATTATGACAGTAAACAGATTCATATATGTTAGTTAAATATTCGGTAAACCCTACGCTCAAAACCAAGTTTTAGCTCTTGCTTAATAATTTCTACATCGCCATGTGGAATAAACATGGCATGAACAAACAAATGACTTCTGTCCTCCGAAACATCAACGCTTAACGTTCCTGGTGTAAGCGATATTAACGATGAAAGAACCGTAATTTCAAGATTCGATTTTACATCGAGAGGTAGCGCCACCAACCCAGCAACAGCATAACTTTTTGGAGTTATAACTTCATAAGCCACCTGAAAGCTGGCTAAAAACATTTCCTTTATAAAAAAAAGCGTTAGTTCTCCAAGGTAGAGCATTTGATAAAAACTTTTCCTACTGTAAACAAAGCTTGAAAGCCAAAAAAAAGAAATTATTCCCCAAAAAAATAGAACTAGCCAATGGGCATCAATAGCAAACTTATTGTAGGTTGCAAAAATACCAGTTGCTACTAAGGATAGTATAAAAAATTTGTAGAAAAGTTTCATCTTAATAATATTGTACTATTATTCAGTTATTTATGGTAATATACTATTCGCAATTTCCATTGAAGTATTAATAATATAGTTAGGGAAAAAACCTAAAAATAGTATCAGTATTGTTAGTAATACAATAGAAAATAGCATTCCCGGATACCGAAAAAATACATCCTTAATGTAAGAAAATTGGTTTTGCTTTGATACTATAATTTCAGGGTTCGGTTTCCAGAAAACCTCATTCCAAATTTTAGTCATTGAAAACAGCGTTAATAAGCTAACGCCTAGAGAAATTGCTGTAATTGTTACTGGTAGCCACTGTTTAACAGAAAAACCTCCAACGGCAAGAATGTATTTCCCCCAGAACCCGCTTAATGGTGGGATTCCGGTTAGCGAGAATGCTGAAATTGCGAATAAAAGCGCAATAAATGGGAACTTTTGGTACACTCCACCCAACTCCTTAAGCTTATACGAACCGTAAACTTTGTTTACAACACCACTAATGAAAAATAAATTTGTTTTAACTAGCACATTGTGAGCAACAAAGAAAATTGCCCCAGCAATGGCAAGCGGTGTATAAATGGCGAGCCCCATTATCATGTAACCAATTTGCGAAACAATGTGGAATGAAAGTACTTTCCTAAAATCGGTTTGCGCAGCAGCACCCAGCACACCAACTACCATTGTAAAACCAGAAAGTGTGAGAAGAATTGGTTGGAAAATAGTTCCTTGTAATGGGAGAACAATTGTAAAGAACCGAATAAGTGAGTAAACGCCAACTTTTGTTAGCAGCGCAACAACTAAAGCCGTAAAACCAATTGGTGCAGTATGATAGGTTGATGGAAGCCAAAAGAAAAGTGGAAATATTGCGGCCTTGATTCCAAAGCTAACTACAAAGAAAACAGCAGCAATGGAAACCAAGGTTTTGTTCTGAACCAAGGGCAAGTACTCACCTAGCATTTGAAGATTTAACGTACCAGTAATTCCGTAAAGAATACCAATTCCAGCAAGAAAAATTGCTGAGCTAAAAACATTTATTGCAACATACTTTAAGGAGCCTTCAAGCTGAGCACGCTTGCCTCCAAGTGTAAAGAGAACGAAGGAGCTAACAATCATTACTTCGAACCAAACATAAAGGTTAAACAAATCGGCTGCAATGAATGCCCCATTTAAACCAAAAATTAGAAAGAAAAAAACGGGTAGAAATATTGAAATTTTAGTGTTCGATTTTGATGATGAAATTGCATAGAAATAGGAAAGGAAAGCAACTACTGCGGAAAGCAATGCGAAAAAAGCTGAGAGAATATCGACAACAAAACCAATTCCTATGCCCGTTGGCCAATTCCCCGCATTTACAACAATGCTACCGTTTGATTTAACGAAAAAAAACTGAACAACCGAAACAATAAGGTAAGAGGCAACAAATACTCCCCCTACTACTTTCTGAGTTTTTACCCTTCCCCAAAAGAAAAGAATAGTAATTGCAGAAAGCAATGGTAATAGAAAAAACGTTACTAAAATATTACTACCCATATTTTCAATCATTCATCAAGTTCCATGTACCAAAAAACAAATTTCAAGCTCCAAAATACAAGCTCCAAAAAACAAAATCCAAAAAACAAAATCCAAAATCCAAGTTCTGTTACAATGCCCGCCGAAGGGTCGAATTAACTGGTTGCTTCGACTGGCTCAGCAACCGTAACCAATCACTCAATCCTATCGGTTGAACTTAGCTTATCCATATCCGAGGTTGCAGTGGCTCTATAAACCCTTCGCATTAATACAATTGCAAAAACTTGTATACCAAACCCAATAACAATTGCGGTAAGAATTAGCGCTTGTGGAACCGGATCGGCGTAAGCTTCAAGAAACGAATCTGCGTTCTCAGGAATTAAAGCTGGTAAACCTCTGGTAATACGTGCAATAACAAATATAAACAGGTTTGTAGCGTAGCCCAGCATCATAATTCCAAGAATCATTTTTACCATTCCTTTGTGTAGTAGAAGGTAAACAGCCACGCTATAAATTAAACCAGTTAGTATTGCTAGTACAATATCCATAACTAAAATTTTGATAAGATGAATGTTACATTCACTACAACTCCTATTACCAAAACATAAACCCCAATATCAAAAAGCAAAGGAGTTCCAATTTTTCCAATAAGCGGAATGGTAAAGTCGAACCACAAGCCAGTCATTAAAGGAAGACCCAGGAAAACAGGTAATAGTACGCTAATAAAGGCAATTGCCAAACCCAACGCCATTAACCCCATGGGGTTAAGTTTGTATTTTCGTTTAGTTTCGTTTACTCCAAAAACCATGGAATGAAGGAAAAAACCTATTGAAGCGAGGA
>CAZLXF010000018.1:0-20843 GCA_964563065.1 uncultured Rikenellaceae bacterium
CATCGTCGCCAATAAGGGCGCGGTTTGGATCGGCCGAGAGGGTTGTTTTTCCGGTTCCCGAAAGGCCAAAGAAAATGGCAACATCACCATTTTTGCCAACATTTGCGCTACAGTGCATAGCAGCAATTCCTTGAAGTGGAAGGAAGTAGTTCATTACCGAGAAAATGCCCTTTTTCATTTCGCCACCGTACCACGAACCGCCAATAACTGCCATTCGCTCACCAAGGTGGAAGGCAACATATACTTCGCTGTTAAGGTTTTGTTCTTTCCACTTTGGATTTACAGTTTTGGAAGCTACCATTACTACAAAATCGGGTTCAAAATTTTGCAGCTCTTCTTCTGTTGGCCTAATGAACATATTTTTTACGAAGTGTGCCTGCCAGGCAACCTCAACAATAAACCTTACTTTAAGTCGGGTTGCCTCGTTAGCACCACAGTATGAATCAACTACGTAGAGTTTTTTCCCACTAAGCTGTTCGGCGCTTATTTTTTTAAGGTATTCCCATACTTCAGGACTGATGGGTTTATTGTCGGAACTTTTTTTACCGGTTTCTGCCCACCATACGTGTTGCTCTGAGCTAGGTTCGCGTACTATATATTTATCTTTTGGGGAACGTCCGGTAAATCGTCCAGTATCAACGTTAACTGCACCGGTTGAAGTTAACTCTCCTCTCTCGAAACCTTCTAGTTTTGGGTCGGTTTCGTGCTCGTATAACAATTCGTAGGATGGATTATAGTACAGTTCTTTTGGGGTTAAAATGCCGTAGGCTTCTAGGTTGAGTGCTTTCATGCTATTATTTGTTTAAAAATAAATAGGGCGAACAGGTTTAACCGATTCGCCAAAAAACAAATATACTAGCATTTTGCTAAAGTTGATTAATTGTTTCTATGTTTTAAATCAACAAATGAAATGATTCTATATAATTTTTTTGTCAATAAATTTTGAGTTCATTAGTCGGGCAACCGCCATGTACGAAGGAGTAAACTTAACCCTGTCGCCAACTTTATACCTGCATTGTTTACCTTTAATAACAGGACCTAAATCGTAAACGCTCATATCGGAAGTAGTTCCGGCAAAACGGATTTCTGGATCGGCTGGAGTGAGCTCGTTTATGTCTACATCGAGAAGTCCAAAGTCGAGAATGGCGCGATAGCTATGATCGTAATCGAGTTCTTCAGTATCGGCAGTATGTCCAATATTGCCTTCAGTAAAAACTCCATCGGGGTTGGTTTCCTTCAACTCAAGCTCAATAACATTACCAAGGTACTCGAATGCGTCGGTTGAAAGGGTGCGGAATTTTTTGTTGTCGAAGGGTGTAGTTCCAAGGAAAGCAGCTTCACCAATGCGCAGATGGTTTATAGTTTTTGGCATGGCAGTTTTGCCGGTTAACGGCAAAGTTATTGAGCTTCCTCCTGAAATTATGGGTAGCGTTGTATTAAACTTAGCCTCAATTAGCTGCTTGTAAAGTGAAAGTTGAAGAAGCTTATCGTATGTGGGTTGAATTCCATACATACAGCCCAAATTGGTACCAATTCCTTCAATAGTAATGTTTTCGAGTTCAAAAACCTTTTTGTAAAACTCCATTACTTTTTCGCGGAGAATCCCTTCACGGAGTTCGCCGAGTTCAATCATAATAATAATCCTATGCTTTTTGCCTTGGTTCCCAGCTTCACGATTCAGCGCTTCGATGGTACGGAACGATGAGTTCAATGAGATATCGGCATAGGAAACAATGGATTTAATGCTATCCATTGCGGGTGGTTTTGCATACATAGTAATAATATCGGGATTAATTTCCTTAACACGTTTTAATCCCGATAGGCGCGAGTCGCCAACGCTATGTAACTTTTTTACTACCGGATGAAAAAGGAGTTTCTCAAGAAACTCCTTATGACCGGATAATACTTTAACAATAAGACTCCATTGCACATCGTGCTTGCTGAGAAACTGGTTGATTTTCTCAACGTTTCCTATTATTTTTTCAGTTTTAACAATTAGCTGAGCCATAATTACTTGGTTTTGTGAAAGCGCATTTCTGCATATTTGGTAGTAAAACCAACACGTTCGTATAACCTTTTTGCTGGGTTATCGTACTCAACGTGGAGCTTCACGTCGCCTTGCGAGCGATTTAGGGCTTCCTTAATCATTTCTCCTCCAATGCCTTTGCCACGAAATTTTGCATCAACTGCAATGTAAACCAGTATGTTTTCTGGTATAAAGCCTTCCATTCCTGTTTTATTCATTACTACAACACCCGCAAGCTGGTTATCGAAGTAGCCAGTAAGTATAAAACCGCCTTTACCGTTATTTTTTGAGAAAGCGTAATCAATACATTTTCCAATTGCTTCCTTTGAATCGCGAAATCGATCGAGGTGGGTGTGGAGAAAATCAATAATTTCTTGAATTTCGACTTCTTTTAATTCTTCTGGGGAGTTAATCTGATTAATTTTAAGCATAAAGTATTTTTTTGTTAAACAATAAACTACTAATGGTATGCTATTGAGAGCAACCGATAGGAATATTTTTAGTAGTGTGATGATTGATTATATGCAAATATAGTGATTTTTTGAATTTTTACCAAATTAAATGATAGATATATACATATATAGATATGTGTATATAAAACAAATTCAACAAAAAAAGGAGAACCCAAAACAGGTTCTCCTTTTTTTGTTGAATACTATTTATTACTGTTTTAATCCGCTTCTTTCGAGAAGTGCTTCAATGGTAGGTTCTTGACCTCTAAAACGTTTGTAGATAGTCATTGGGTGTTCGCTGCCACCTTTGGATAGAATGTTTTCGCGGAACGAATTGGCTATTTCGGTATTGAAAATTCCATTCTTTTTGAAGACTGAGTAAGCGTCGGCATCGAGTACTTCCGCCCATTTGTAGCTGTAGTATCCGGCTGCGTAACCTCCTCCAAAAACATGTGTAAACGAAGTACTGGTTAATGTATTGTTAACAGGAGGAAGAACATCGGCTCTTGCCATGTGTTTCTTCTCAAATTCATTTACATTTCCTGTAAATGACTCCTCAATGCTGTACCATGCCATATCGACCATACCAAGGCTAAGCTGCCTAATTGAGAGTGTTCCAGAAATAAAGTTCTGGCTGTTTACAATTGCCTGAACCATTTCCTCAGGAATTTTTTCCCCGGTTTGGTAATGAACGGCAAATATATCGAGATACTCTTTTTCAACCGCCCAGTTCTCCATTATTTGGGAAGGTAGTTCAACAAAGTCTCTAAAAACGCTAGTTCCTGATAAACCTGAATAGTTTGTATTTGAGAAAATTCCATGCAACGCATGGCCAAACTCGTGGAGGAATGTGTTAAACTCATCGAAGGTTAGGAGCGAGGGTGTGTCTTCGGTAGGTTTTGTAAAGTTGGTAACAATGCTAACTAACGGTCTAATGTTTTCTCCATTAACAATTTGCTGCTCGCGGTAGCTTGTCATCCAGGCACCTCCGCTTTTCCCTTCCCTTGGGAAGAAATCGAGGTAAAGTATTGCGAGAAACGAGCCATCCTTATCAATTACTTCGTAGGTTACAACATCGGGGTGGTAAACCTGAATGTTCTTTATAGGTTTGAATGTTATGCCGTAAAGTTTTGTTGCCAAGGCAAAAACACCTTCTTTAACTTTCTCGAGTTGGAAGTAGGGTTTAAGTTCCTCCTCATTTAAGTTGAATTTTTTATTCTTAAGTTTTTCGCTGTAGAAAGACCAGTCCCATTTTTGGAGAGGTTCGTTAAAACCTAACGATTTTGCCATGGCGGTAACTTCTTCCAGATCTTTCTTTGCGAATTGCAACGATGCAGTAAGGAGTTCATCAAGGAATGTATTAACCTTTTCGGCCGATTCTGCCATGCGTTCCTCTAGAACGAAGTCGGCATAGGAGTTGTAACCAAGAATATTAACCAGCTCGAGCTGCAGGTTAACGATTCGTTTAATTAGTTCGGTATTGTTGTACTCGTTATCTTTTAAGCAACGGCTTCCGTATGCACGGTACATTTTTTCGCGGAGTTCTCTACGTTCGGAGTATTTCATAAAAGGGCCAAACATTGGGTAGTCGAGGGTGAAAACCCAACCTTCCATTCCCTTCTGCTTTGCAGTATATGCAGCAGCGTCAATTAAACTTTTTGGTAAACCTGCTAAATCATCATCCTTGGTAATTTGGAGCGTAAAAGCGTTGGTTTCGGCCAGCACGTTTTCGCTGAACTGTAGCGACAGCTGCGAAAGTTCGCGGGTAATCTCGCGGTACTTCTCCTTTTGTTCCTCGTTTAGGTTTGCACCGCTTCTTACAAATCCTTTGTAGGTTTTTTCGAGCAGAGTGTTTTGTTCGGCAGTTAACTCGTACTTTTCTTTTTCGTTCCAAACGGTTTTAACCCTTTCAAAAAGTATGGGATTTAAACGAATATCATTGCTGTAATCGGTTAGTTTTGGGGCAACTTCACGCACAATTTTTTGGAGCGTACTATCCGTTTCGGCGTAGTTTAAATTAAAAAGAATAGTTGAAATGCTGGTAAGTTTGCTGCCGGCCCTGTCCATTGCCTCAATGGTATTCTCGAAGGTTGGAGCAACGGGGTTCGAAATTATTGCATCCATTTCAGAACGAGCAATTGTAATTGCCGAGTCGATTGCAGGAACAAAATGTTCTCTCTTAATTTCCTCAAAGGGAGGGGTTTGGTGTGGGGTGTTGAATTCGGCAAGGAGAGGATTGCCCTCTTTCTTTTCGCCGCTATTGCATGACGCTAAAGTAAATGCAACTAAAATTGCCATAGGGAATAATCTTATGTGATTCATTTTCGTTACTTTTATAAAATTAAATGGTGCAAAATAAGCGAATAGTTTCCGAAAAAATGGAAAATTTTTAAATATTTTGTAATGAAGTACACCCGATTACGAGAAATGAAGCTAAATAAAATATTACCGAACTTTAAGCAGCTGTTTTTACCGTTTGTTTTTTTTGCGTTTATTAGTCCCGTATTTGCTCAGCAACCAACCGATAAGGTTGACCTTTCGAAACCAAACCAAAAACTTTTTGAGCATTTAGTTAAAATCCGACTCGACAGTATTAGGCAACAAAATGGATTAATACCTTTTATTAATGATACCATTCTTTACCTATCGAGCAGAAACCATGCTCGCTACCTAACAAAAACGCAAAATTTAAGTCATTACCAGTCGGGAAGCCGTTCGAAACGAACCTACCACGAGCGAGCAGTAAAGTACGGTGCAGAGGATTACTACGTGTCTGAAAACCTCGCAAAAGTTGGTATTATTAAAAGAATCGAAGGAGATAGTAAGGAAACGTATACGTACACAGAGCTGGCCAATAGCGTTATAGCCGATTGGGAATCGTCCGTAAGTAGCACGATAAATATTATTTCGCCATCACATGTAATTACTGGAGTTGCCACTTGGTACGATGATGAAAATGCTGAGTTTCGTCTTGCTGCAAGCTTTGCAGCTGTTACAAGAGACTATAAAGCCGAGCATTTTAATGCGTATTTTCCCTATGCCGACAAGAATTTGGTTTCAAACTTTAAGGCAGTAATTCCAGACACAAAGCCACCACGAAAATACGACTGGGGTTTAGGAACAAAACCCAACAAAGATGCGCTGGAGAACTATCGACGGATTAGTAGAATGGTAAATACGCTGGAACTTCTTCATAGGAACGATTCAGTTTTTGTGGTTTTTACAAATCCCAGAATTATTGAGAAACTCTTTGATAGCAAAAACGATGGCCTAACTCTCGAAATTGTTTCGAAAAATAGTTACAAGTGTAATTTCTACACAAACGAATATATTAGAGGAGAAGAGGAGTTTACAATTAAGGGAGAGTTGTTAATGCCTTCGTATAGAGACTATTTAGTTGAAGGTTTTGCTGATATGAAAAGGAAACCCAAAGTGTGGGTGAAATTTCTTTCAAAAATTCCAAAAAATTACTTGCAGGAGAGTTTTACTGTAAATCTTGTAATTATTAAAGATAAAAGAATTGTTGATTTGATTAATTTCAACGAAACACCAGCACAGTTTTCTGATTTATCCCTAACCTTTACTCCAGCAAACGATAGTTTGCCCGTTCCCGAATATTTCATTCCTCACCTTAGGCGCGATACCCTTAAACTACGTGTATACTTCGACCAGAACAAAGCGGATGTTATACGAACCTTGGGCGACAGCATTTCGAACTGGGTAAGGGACAAGGAGTTGCAAAGGGCTGCGGTTTATGCGTATGCAAGTATTGAGGGAACCGATGCCATTAACCGTGATTTAACCGATCGCAGAGCCAACGAAATGATGTCGTATTTCGATACGCGTGAAGGGAGTAAGGTGCCAACGGTTAAGGTAACCATGGAAAACTGGTTTAACTTTTTCAATGATATTCGGAATTCAAAGCACGAGTTTTTAAGGAATATGGATACGGCTCAGGTTCGCAATTATGTGAACCAGAAACTAAAGAGCCGTGAACTTGAACCAATCCTGGCACGACACAGGTACGCCGATTTGAAGATTCTTGCCTATAAAATTGTTAACGATGTTAATATTGATGAGCTAGCAATTTCGGAATACAATTTTATGTTCGATGATATTAAAAGGCAGTATACAAGCGACCCAAACAGTTTTAACATTGCATTGCCAACAAAAAATAGGTTTGAGTTGGTTCAGCTATACCTTTTGCATCGAGTAACCGAGTCGCGTGTTAAGTGGAGCGAGGTTGAACGGCTGCCAATTAGCATTTATAACGATAAAACTTTTGACGTTACCTCTGAGCCTTTGGCTCAACTGTACTATAACAAGTTACGCTTTAGGCTAACCAACCAGGGTCATACTTTCTCGCACAGAGACAGTTTGTTGGTTTTGAGGGATTTGAATCGTTTTCCATTTCCCGATCCGGCTGTAATGTATAATTACCTTATTACATTGATTAATACTAAATCGGTTGACAATTTTGAGCCCTACTACCGAAGAAACAAGCTCGATGAAATCAACATGCTTATTGTTAGGCTCGAAGGAACTGATATCGACAGAGAAACAATTGAAAGGTTGAAACTTTACTACCACTTTCTCAACGCCGAGAGTTTTTTTTACATAAATAGGTTAGGACGACTAAGCAAGGATGTGATTGAGTCGCTTAATTTTGTAAACAGCTACCTAACCACGTATCCGCCAAACGAGAAAACAGCTATTGATATGGCGCAGTTTTTTGCAGCGTTTCAATGGTACGAGGAGGCAATGCAAATTATTGAACCGTATGCCTTTAAAGAGAAGCCTAATAAAGAAATTTTTATAGCATACCTTAAATATTTCTACGCAAATCCACGGGTAAAGCAGAATACAGATTTTTACCAGTTCCTAAAGGATGCAGCCGATTTGCTCGAAGAGCACGAGTGGTGTAACCTGTTTGAAGGGGAGTGGCCAATAAGTTTTCAGGTGCTTGATCACGAACCTCTCAGGCTAATGTACTGCAAAATGTGCAGGAATTAGTTTCTAGGTTTCCGAGTTTCTAAATTCTTGTGGCGTTTTCCCAGTTACCTTCTTAAAAACTGTGAAGAACGACGATTTGCTGTTGAAACCACACTCGTAACCAATGGCTTCAATTGAATAGTGGTTTTTTGAATCGCGAAGCTGCTTCTTCACCTCTTCAACCCTAAATTCGTTTACAAAACGAAAAAAGTTTTTTCCAATATCAACATTCAATACTTCGGTAATTTGGTGTTTTGGGTAACCAATGGTTTCCGAAAGAATTTCCATGCTAAAATCGGGGTTTAGGAATGGTTTTTTATTGTCAAATAAGCGGGTTATCTTGCTCTTTATAGCCTCTTTACGTTCTGTTGTAAGAGCCGATTTACTATACCTTTCAATGCTAGGTGGAATTGTGGCTTGGTTATAAATAACTTGCTGTTTAAGGCCGTAGAAGCCAAGTATGTACACTAAAAGCAGTAGGGTAGAGTAGTTATACACTGGAGACAGCGGGAAGTTTATGTTTAACGATATTGAAAGAAGCGATGCAACTACCAGTATCAGACAGTATAGGTTGTAAAAAACTACGATAAAAACCAACCAACCAATTTTTTTGTTGCTTTCAATGGTTGAGTATTCGTTAAACAGGCTGCTTCTATGTTTGAATATGGTAACCGCTGTGGCGTAGTTGTATGCAATCCACGAAGCTATTGAAGCAATGGAAAAGGCCGTTCTGAACCAGAACATTGAATCCATTTTCAGAAAACTATTCATTGCGTATGGTTCGTGCATTACGTAAGCAAAAATTTCAAAGAAAAGGAAAGGTGCAAGGTGAGGAAGCTGGATCCATTTAGGGGTGTAGCTTTTGTTAACAAGCGATTTAACGTAAAGGTAGAATGCTGGATTGAACAGTAAAAACGAGCTGGAAAGGAGCGGATACCCAAAAACACTGTAATCGATTCCACAGGTTAAAAACTCAATGGCAAGCAATGAAAGCCAACCCGATAGAATTTTATCGGAGATGCTTCTGTTTTTTTTAGAAATCATTATAATTGCGGCAAAAAGGCTTTGTGAGAAACCAATCCAGGCAATTGTTTCCATGTTTTTTTATTTGCTAAGGCAAGTTTATTAAAAAAAATGAAAACTAAAAATAATCCGTTAAATTATAGTTGATAAAATGCATTGAAAATCAAGGTTGAAAGAAATTTCCTGAGAAAACCAAATGTTTTTTATAATGCTACTTGCAAGCTGCTAATTTAAAAACGTATATTTACCGCGAAAAAAACAAAATTAATAAATCGTTTATATGCAAAAAATTGTTGAAAAGTACTGTGAAATGCCATCAGTTATTCGAAGACCACTTTGGCGAATTTGGCACAATTTACTTCTGAAGTTTGACAAAAAAAGAGAAGTTGTTTTCATGAACTACGGTTATGAAAATTTAAATGGTGATCCAAAACTTCACCTTAATGACCACGATGAGCATGATCGATATTGCATCCAGCTTTACCATCAAGTTGCAAATCAAGTTGATTTAACTGGTAAGGATGTGCTTGAAGTTGGTTCGGGACGCGGAGGCGGAGGTTCCTACATAACCCGCTACCTAAAACCACAAAAATACGTTGGTATGGACATAAGCGGCGGTGTGGTTGATTTTTGCAATTCAAAGCATAAGGAAGTTGAGGGGCTATCGTTCGTAAAGGGAATTGCTGAAAATCCTCCTTTTCCTAACGAATCGTTCGATGCTGTTGTGAATGTTGAGTCGGCTCGTTGCTATGCCGATATCTTCGGTTTTTTCAAGCAGGTTCATCGTATTCTTCGTCCCGACGGGCATTTCTTGTTTGCCGACATGGTGAAGCAGGGTGAAATAAGTCACATTCGCGAGAATTTGAATAAGGCTGGTTTCAAAATAATTCAGGAACGCAACATTACACAGAATGTAGTAAAAGCGCTCGATTTAGACCATGAGCGTAGGCATTCGCTTGTTAGTAATTTAATACCGAAATTTTTAAAAGGAGGCTTCCTACAGTTTGCAGGGGCAAAAGGTACCGAGAGGTACAACTCATTTGCATCGGGTAAAATGGAATACTACTTGTATTTGCTTTCCAAAAACTAGTTTTATTACCCCATACGAAAGCCGAGAAGAAAGAATCTTTTCGGCTTTTTTTATTCCTTAAGGTTGAATTCCGATTGCTTAATAGCCTGATATAAAATATCCTGAATATTTGTTCTAACGTTTAGGTCAACCAGCTTCGAGTTATCGGCATCGGGGTAAATGCGGTTCGAGAGGAAAATATACACTAAGTCGTACTCTGGGTCAACCCATGCAAGAACTCCCGTAAATCCTGAATGGCCAAAACTAAGCGCCGAGGCGCTACTGCTAACAGGCGATGGTTTCTCGTTGTTAGGTTCGGGCTTGTCGAAACCTAAGCCTCGCCGGGTTCCGTTGTGGCAGTTAACGCAGCTGGTAAAAAGTTCCAGCGTTGAACTTGGTATGAACTCAACGCCTCCGTAAGTTCCTTTATTCAAGTACATTTGGAAAAGCTTTGCCAAATCGTTGGCAGTTGAGAACAAACCTGCATGACCAGCAACGCCTCCCATCATGGCGGCTGCCGGGTCGTGAACATGCCCCCAAATTAGTTGCTTCCTGAAAAGCAAATCGTTCTCGGTGGGAACGATATCGAGAATATCAAATTTTTTAAGCGGATTAAAGCAGGTACGATTCATTCCGAGGTTCCGATAGAAATTTTCTTCAAGGTATTCGGTTTGTGGTTTGCGTATTATGTTTCCAATTCCACGGTGCATTAGTATAAAACCTAAATCGCTGTATGCATATTTCCCCTTGTTTTTAATAGGACTTTGAAGAATCCAGTTGAAGATTGTGTCAGTTATTCCTTCCACAGCGAAAATATTCGATGTAACCTCAACAGGGTTGCTGAACGAGTAGTTTTTGCTGTAGTATTTAGCAGTTGGTTCGGTGTTTTTGTTTAAGTACCAATTTGGTGAAAGCCTATATGCGTATGTTGATGAGTGGGTTTTATTTGTTAACGGTTGAGTTGGAATAAGGGTCGAAATGGTTTTAATGTAGAATGGAATCCATGGGGTTAATCCCGCCTGATGCAGAAGTATGTCGCTAATTATTATGTCGTTATACTCAGAAGTGTCGGGAAGGTTAAGGTAGCTACCCAATTTTTCGGTTAGTTCAATTTTTTGATTTGAGTAAAGGTCCATTATTGCAGGAAGTGTTGCTGAAACTTTAGTTAACGAAGCAACATCGTAAATTGAATTTTTAGTTACAGGTAAGTCAGTGTTTGTATAGGTGTAATTTCCAAAACATTTATTGTAGAAAACTACTCCGTTTTTTGCTGCCAAAATTTGCATTCCCGGAGTGGCTTCATTGTTTATTGCGCTGAGCGCAATGGAATCAATTTTTTGAAGGAAGTAAGAACTAATATTCAATTCCTCAGGAATTGAGTACTTAAGCCTGATTTTCTCGCCGGAATCAATTCCATTCCCATTTTTGAATTGAGAGTTAACAGTAACTGGAAGTTTTCCGCTTGTTCTCTCAAGGCCTCCAAAAATAAGCTGCGCAGTGAGGCTTTGGGTTATTTCAGAATTATCATACGCAACAATTAATCCATTCACCGATTCGTGTTCATCTATTTTACTCAATGCGTAAGGGCTTCCAAAAAGAGTTAGGATACAATGCTTCTTTTTTGAAAGTTCTGAAATTGTTTTCACGGCAATATTGGAAACTCCAAAATTTCTTGTCGAATAGGTAGAGAGGTTATGGTAACCAATTATAATTGTGTTGAAATCGTTGAATTGAGCTAGTTGTAAATGAAGACTATCCAATGGTTGGTTCTCATCGAGAGAGAAGTAGCTCACTGGCGCATACATTTCCAGCTGCTCAAAAAATGCATTACCTTTTCCATTCCCAATTTCAAGGTAAGCTATTGAGAGCGAGTCGAGCCTGCGCAATGGAATGGAATTGCTGTTTTTAAGAACTGTAATGGACTGTTCAGTAATTTGCCTGACGAGCAATTCCGATGAGGGTGAGTTTAAATCTGAAATAAGATTTTCATTACTAATAGGATAGAAGTTGTTTAGGCCAACTTTGTACTTTGCTTCAAGCACTTTTCTACATCTTCTATCAATTTCCTGCTCAGGGAAGTGTCCTCTTTTTATCTCTTTTTCAATTTTTGAAATCGATTTTTTAACCTCGGAGGGGAAGAGAAGAATATCATTTCCAGCTTGCAAGGCAAGGTAATTGAGCTCTGTTGGCTCGTAGTAACTGCTAACACCTTTCATGTTTAGGGCGTCGGTAATTACTAGTCCCTCAAAACCAAGGGTTTTGGTTAGTAGGGAGTCAACAATTCTTTTGGAAAGGCTCGATGCAATATTTTTTGTTGGCTCAAGGTTTGGAACCTCCATGTGGGCAACCATTATGCTTGCTACGCCATGTTGGATTAATCTTTTAAAAGGGTGAAGTTCAATGGAGTCGAGCCTATTTGAGTTGTGAGTAATAATGGGTAAATCGTAGTGCGAATCGGTGTCGGTGTCACCATGTCCAGGGAAATGTTTGGCGCAAGCCAGAATTCCGTTATCCTGAAGTCCTAGCATGTAAGCCAACCCTTTTTGGGAAACCATTTCACGTTCTTCACCAAAAGCCCGTGTGTTAATAACGGGGTTCTCGGGATTGTTGTTAACATCAACAACGGGAGCAAAATTAATGTGAACACCAATGCGTTTGAGTTGCCTAGCAATATCGGCTCCCATTTGGTAAGCCAAACGAGTATCGGTAGCAGCTCCCAGCATCATTTGCCGTGGGAAAGAAATTGTACTATCGAGGCGCATGCCCAGTCCCCACTCTGCATCCATTGATATTAGAAGCGGAATGTTTGCTAAACTTTGGTAGTAGTTAGTTTGCTGAACCTGTCTTACCGGTCCACCCTGAAAGAAGCAAAGGCCTCCAATTTTTTCTTCTTTAACAAGTTCTGCAATTTCTTCAATATGGTTCTGGTCGCCATTTGAGTAGGCGGCAACCATAAAAAGTTGAGCAATACGCTCGCGAAGCGAGAGAGTGTTCAGCACCGAATCGGCCCAATGTTGAGCTTCGGCTGGTGCTGAATTATTAGAACCCAAAGTTATATGATTGCTAAGTAATGAAAAAATTATAAGAAGTATAACGAATTGAACTGTAGTGCCTTGAAGCCAATTTTTGAAAAACATAAGTGAATATTTTGAAAGAAAGACGGTGTTTTTTATCCCAAACTCATAAAACCGAACAAATATAGCATTTGGAATTGTCTTAAGCAGGGTTTTTTTATGTTTTTTGGATGAATGTATGAATGAAATTGAGGAACTAAACGTTTTGTTTTACAAACAAATTTCTACTCTTTATTTGGTAGGTTACAGTAGTCACGAATAATTACATCGAGCCCGGTTCTTCCCATCGATTTTGCGTAGTGAATATCATCGCAGCCGGGGTAGGGTTTCCCGAAACGTATGAGCGCCATGCCACGATAGTAGTAACCATCAACTAATGAAGGGTCGAGATGCAAGACAAAATCCAAATCGGCAATGGCACTCCCAAAATCATTTAGTGAGTATTTACAAATTGCACGGTTGAAAAGTGCGGTTTTGTTGAGCGAGTCGAGTTCAATAACCATCGAGTAATCGTTAATGGCTCCAAGGTAATCGAAAAGCGCTTGCTTTGAGATTCCTCTCGACAGGTAGCATTCGTGGTTTTGTGGCTCAATAACAATAACTGTTGTAAAATCGTCGATTGCTAGCTTGTGACTATTGGTAGCCTGATACGAAAGACCTCGCCTGAAGTAAGCATCGAAAAAGAGAGGATTTATTTCTATTGCTTTGCTGAAATCAGCAGATGATTCCTTGAATTTTTCTATTTCAAAATACGACAGCCCACGACAGTAACGAAGTATTGCTATGTTAGGGTTCAGGTTAATTGCCTGGGAAAAAACGGTAATAGCTCCAGTAAAATCCTTTTGCTTGTGTTTTTCGATACCGCTATTGAATAAATACTCAATATTTTGGGGGTACCCAAATTTGAATAGGATGAATTGTAATGCTAATATGACCAGCAGTTGCTTTCGCACTAATAGCTTCTTGGTGGTTTAAACCCTTTGCAGAATTCTTTAAGCAGAAAATGTGTTTCGGCATTTCCAAGTTCCTTCGCTTTTAGCAAATCCATGCATCCGCTCTGGTTTTGCCCAAGCAGTATTTTTGAGTAGCCTCTGGCATGGTAAGCGTCGGCAAGTTTTGGGTCGATAATTATTGCCTGATTAAAATCGAGAATTGCATTGTTAATATCGTGAACATCAATTCGTGCATTGCCACGATTTACGTATGCTCTAGCAAATTTTCTGTCGATTTCTATTGCGCGGTTAAAATCGGAAATTGCCCCTTTGTAGTCGTTTAGAATGGCTCTTGTTATTCCCCTATTGTTGTAGGCCATGGCAAACAGAGGAACAATTTTTACTAGGCTGTTAAAATCAAGTAGAGCACCCTCGTAGTCTTCCAGCTTCGATTTAGCGTTTGCCCTATAGTAGTATGCAATTGCATAGCGGTTATCAATTTCTATGGCCTTTGTATAATCTGCAATAGCTCCTTCAACATCGTTACTTTCAAACTTCGAATCGCCACGGTAAACGTAAGCATACTTGTTAAGTGGGTCGGCCTCTATTGCTTTGTTAAGCTCTTCAATAGCACCAGCATAATCCTTATTTTCGTGCTTTAAGTTGGCTCTTAGAACAAAATCGTTGGTTTCCTGGCAAAAAGTTTGAAAAGGAAGAATAAAAAAAAGTAATATGAGGGTTGAAAAAGTAAATTTCATTTATTTAAAAATTTAATATACAGAGGTTTGTTTAATAAAGAATTGTTTGTATTTCTCTTAGTTTTAACTTTCAAATATATAAAACCTTATCTACTTTATTATTCAATTGTTTATAAAATTGATTATTTTGTTGATTAAGGTAACCATTATTCATAAATTGTAACGAATTTAATAAGTATCTATCATTTATTAAACTTTTACCTTCAAATTTTATCAAAAAGTTGTTTTAACCTAAAATTGATTACCATAATGAAAATACTTAAGTACTTTTTAATTCTAGGAACATTTGCATGCTTTTTCAATAATGCAGATGGACAAGAATCAAGATTGATGCGTTTCCCAGCAGTTAACGGCAATCAGGTTGTATTTACTTACGCTGGAGATTTGTACTCAGTGCCTCTTCAGGGAGGAACCGCACGAAAGTTAACATCGCACGTAGGTTACGAAATGTTCGCCCGATTTTCGCCCGATGGAAAAACCATAGCTTTCACCGGACAGTACGATGGCAACACCGAAGTTTTTACTATTCCTGCTGAAGGTGGAGAACCAGTGAGGTTAACCCATACGGCAACACTTTCACGCGATGATGTTTCGGACAGAATGGGCCCAAACAATATTGTTATGACCTGGACTCCCGATGGCAAAAATGTGGTTTACCGTTCGCGCAAGCAAACATTTAACTCGTTTGTTGGACACCTTTATTCAGTTCCTGTTTCTGGCGGGCTATCAGCCGAGTTGCCCCTTTCAACAGGCGGATTCTGCTCATATTCACCCGACGGTAAAATGCTGGCTTTTAACAAAGTATTCCGCGAGTTTCGAACATGGAAGTACTATCAGGGAGGTATGGCCGACGATATTTGGATTTTTAATTTCGAGTCGAAAGAAGTGGAAAATATTACGAATACCACTGCTCAGGATATTTTCCCAATGTGGATTGGTAACGAAATTTTCTTCCTTTCCGATCGCGACAGAACCATGAACCTTTTTGCCTATAACACTGAAACTAAACAAACCGAAAAGGTAACCAGTTTTTCCGATTACGACATTAAGTTTCCATCGCAAGGCGCAAATACAATTGTTTTTGAAAAGGGCGGTTTCCTGTATCAGTTCGATGCGAAAACCAGAGAGGTAAAGCAAATTAACGTAACAATTAACGGCGACTTTATATACTCTCGCCCCGAACTGGTTGACGCTTCCAAAGATATTTTCAGTGCCGACATTGCTCCCGACGGAGCAAGGGTAATTTTCAGTGCTCGTGGCGATGTTTTCTCCGTTCCTGCTGAAAGTGGAATTACTCGCAATTTAACTCAAAGTTCCGGTGCACACGATAGGCAAGCAAATTGGTCTCCCGATGGACAGTACATTGCATACATTTCCGATATGAGTGGGGAGTATGAAATTTACATTCAGAAACAGGATGGTTCTGCTGATCCGGTTCAGGTTACTAGCGGAGAGAAAACTTATATCTACGATATTGTTTGGTCGCCCGATAGCAAAAAAATTGCATGGACGGATAGAATTGGAAAATTACAATACGTAAATATCGATACAAAAAAAGTAACCGTTGTAGAGAAGGGTGAGTACGGAATTAATTTCGAATACGCATGGTCGCCCGATAGCAAGTGGATAGCATTCTCAAATCAGGATCAGAACCGTTTCTCGGTAATATTTCTTTATAACCTCGAAACTACTGCAAAACATTTGGTTACCGATAATTGGTACTCTTCGTCGAGTCCAACATTCTCAAACGATGGAAAATATTTACTTTTCCGTTCCGACCGCGATTTCAACCCAATTTACAGCAGAACCGAGTGGAACCACGCATACCAAGCCATGAGTAAAATTTACATGGTAATGCTTTCGAAGGATACACCTTCGCCATTTGCACCTGAGAATAATGAGGTTTCGGTTAATAATGATAAGCCTGAAAACGATTCGAAGAAGGAAGAGAAAAAGACGGACAAACCTAAGGGCGTTGATGTAAAAGTTGATTTGGATGGAATTCAAAACCGCGTTATTTCGTTACCAGTTGATGTGGCTTACTACGGAAATATTACTTGTGTTGACGAGAAGGTTTACTACTCAAAGTACGACCCACAAACTCGAAAAAGTTTGGTTGAAATGTACGATTTGAAAAAGAGGAAAGAGGTTGAACTGGGAGAACGAATGGGTTTCGCTATTTCAGCAAACGGAAAGAAGATGTTGGTAGCCCAAAATCGCACTTACGCAGTAATCGACCTGCCAAGTTCGCCAATAAAAATGGATAAAACCATGGATTTGAGCGACATGAAGGTTTGGGTTGATTACAGAAAGGAATGGAAACAAATTTACGATGAAAGTTGGCGGCAAATGCGCGATTTCTTCTACGTAGAAAATATGCACGGAGTTGACTGGAAAGCAATGCACAAAAAGTACGATGCGTTAATTCCGTACGCAAACCATAGAGCCGACTTAACATATATAATTGGCGAACTAATTGGTGAATTGAACGTTGGCCATGCCTACGTAAACAGTGGCGAAATGCCAAAACCCGACAGGACGAACCTTGGTTTGCTGGGCGCAAAAATTTCGAAACATAGTAGCGGTTACTTTAAAATTGACGAAATTCTCAACGGTGCTCCTTGGAGCAAGGAGCTTCGTTCACCTTTGCTTGATATTGGCGTAAACGTAAATCAGGGCGAATACATTCTTGCTATAGATGGAAAAAGTTTGAACAGTTTCGATGACATTTACCAAACTCTTATTGGCAAAGCCGATAGAATTGTAGAACTTACCGTTAATTCAAAACCCGAACTTGCAGGAAGCAGGAAGGTTCTTGTAACGCCCATTTCAGATGAGTCACAACTCTACTACTATTCATGGGTACAGAATAATATTAAAAAGGTTAACGAGGCAACCAACGGTGAGGTTGGCTACATTCACATTCCCGATATGGGCGTTGAGGGTTTGAACGAATTTGTAAAATATTTCTACCCGCAGCTAACAAAAAAAGCCCTAATTATTGACGATAGAGGAAATGGCGGAGGAAACGTTTCACCAATGATTCTTGAAAGGCTAAGTCGTGTTGCATACCGCGCAAACATGCGCCGGGGAGTTGAGCATCCAACGCCAATCCCGGCTCAAACACATGTTGGTCCAAAGGTTTTGCTTATCGACCGTTATTCTGCTTCAGACGGCGATTTGTTCCCTTACGGTTTCCGCGAACTTGGCCTAGGGCCAATAATTGGCGTTCGCTCGTGGGGTGGAATAGTTGGAATTAGCGGTTCGCTTCCTTTTGTTGATGGTGGCGATTTGCGCAAACCCGAATTCACAAGTTTCAGCACCGAAACCGGCGAATGGATTATTGAAGGTTACGGAGTTGATCCCGATATTGAAATCGATAACGATCCGTATAAAGAATACATTGGAATTGATGAGCAGCTAAATAAGGCCATTGAGGTTGTAAAAGAGGAGTTGAAGAGCTGGAAAGGTTTACCACCAGTTCCGGCGGCACTCGATAAATCGAAGTAGAATAATCCACATAATTTGAAAAACCTGGCAGTGTTTCTCTGTCAGGTTTTTTTGATACTTTTATAACCAAATAGGAGCAATAAATCCGAGTCCGTAAAGTTTTCATTCATGTATTTTTTTTTTCAATTTTATGAGTTTTAGCCTGAGAAAGCTTATAAATACATCTTGTTTCCTTCTCTCCTTTCTATGCGCAAACCATTCCTTTTCGCAAGGAATTAAAGGGCAGATTGTTGACGAGGAAGGTTTTGGTATTCCTTACGCATCGGTTTTTGTGAAGGAACTTTCGTTGGGCGTTGCATCGAATGAGGACGGAAAATTCGATATTAAGGTTCCTTCTGGTGAATACAACGTGGTTTTTCAGTCGCTTGGCTATCAAACTGAATCCATTAATGTTAAGGTTACCAATCAAACTTTAGAAACAAACGTAACGCTTAAAGTTCGGTACTACAATCTCAGCGCGGTAAAGGTTTCATCAAAATCGGAGGATCCGGCTTACGCAATAATGCGTAAAGCAATTGCAATGGCAACGTACCACCAGAATCAGGTGGAAAATTTTCAGGCGCTGGTTTACATGAAGGGCAAGGTTGACATAGTGAAACTAAGCAGAATGGTGAAGCGAATGCTACGAAAGGAGGAAGATGCGCCCAAGGAGGGAGAAGTTTACGTATACGAATCGCAAAGCGATTTAGCCTTCATTGCTCCCGATAAGTACGAGCAGAAAGTGCTGTCGGTTAGAAACACATTTCCCGGTGTTGATAGTAATGAGCCCATGCAGTTTATTGCGCTTAACTTGTACCAGCCAAATTACCAGAACTGGATTTCACCAGTTGCGCCCAATGCGTTTACACACTACCGTTTTAAGTACCTGGGAAGTTCGGTAGAATCGGACAGAATGATACACAAAATTCAGGTTATTCCCCGCCGAAAAAATCAGCAGTTACTGTCGGGAACTATTCATATTGTTGATAATTTGTACTGCTTTCAGAGTGTTGATTTAGAGGGAAAATTCACAGTTGGAGAATTTCGTTTTGCATCGCAGTTTGCTGAATTTAACCGAAACCTTTGGATGCCAATTAGTCACAGTATCGATATGGATGTGAAGGTAATGGGTAACATTGGTAAAATGAATTACCTAGCTTCAGTTACCTACAACAGGGTTGTACCATCGGCTGGTTTTATAGAAACAATATCGAACAGTAAAGTTGTAGAAAACCAAGTAGATGAGGAAAAAACTCTTTCTCCTAAGGAGCAAAAAAAACAGCAAAAAATTGAGGAGATAATGCAGAAGGAGGAGCTTACAACCCGCGACATGCATAAACTCTCGAAATTGATTAAGGAAGAACAGAAACCCGATACAGTAAAATCGTTGGAGCTAAAGCGGCGAACACAGGTTACAGTCGACAGTCTTGCTGCATTGCGCGATTCAGCGCATTGGGCAAAACTTCGCCCTATTCCACTTAATGACGATGAAATTAAAAGTTTTCAGAAAAAGGATTCGTTGGTTAGGTTAACAGGCTCCGATTCGTTGAGAAAGTCAAGAGATCCTTCCGATATGCACCGCCAATCGTTTGCCTCGGCGGCTTTTAGTGGAGGTTGGTACCATCCAAAAAGTAAAAAATGGTTCTTCTCATCAGCAGGAGTAACCCCAAAATCGTTTGCATTTAACACGGTTGATGGGTTTGTACCAAACTATGAATTTAGAATTGGAACAGGAATCTTAAAAAAGAGAATCGTTATTTCGCAGAAGTATGGGTATGCTTTTTCGCGAGAAAAATTTATGTACGCCATTTCTTTGACCAACAACTATTCTCCCGAAAGGAGAGCTAGCGTTTCGCTTGGCTTTGGAAGCTACTCAAAAGATTTCAATGAAAAGGACGGAATAGGTTCGCTGGTAAACACCGTTTACACGCTTGCGTTTCGCGAGAATTATACTAAGTTTTTTAATGAAAACTGGGCGAACTTGTTTAATACCATTGATATAGCAAATGGTTTGGTTCTAACTACCGGAATAAAAGCGTTTAAACGAGATACATTGTTGAATAGTACGGATTTTTCATTCTTCTACAAGAATTCAAAAGATTTTTCGCCCAATACTCCTAGTAATAGCAAGTATGATCAAACAACCAAACAAATCGATTTTGGTGGCGTTGCAACCATTGGAATTGAGTATACGCCTGAGTACTACTACCGAATGTTGGGGAATAAAAAAATGATGGTTCGAAGTAGGTTCCCAACCTTTTCGCTGAGGTATAACCTAATAGGTTATTTTGAACCAGAAAGATTGTTTTCACACAAAGTTCAACTGGGGTTGCAGCACGATAAGAATTTAGGACTTTTCAGGGATTTATATTACTCCCTTAGCGTAGGAACCTTTGTGAATTCATCAAATATACATTTTGCCGATTTTAAGCACATTAACACTCAGCCCGTTTACGTTGTTGAAAACAAGAGCCGAAACTCGTTTTGTAATCTTCCATTGTATAAGCAAAGTACAAATAGCCAGTGGATTGAACTTCATTCATACTACCGGTCGGCATTTCTTGCGCTGAAATTTTTACCTTTTTTTAGTAATATGGCTTGGAGAGAGGTTGTATTTTTTAGTGCAATTAGCACTCCCGAAACGCCTTACTACATTGAGTTGGGTTACGGAACCAACGAGATTCTTCAATCAATAAGAATATCGGGGCACATAGGCTACATGCACGATGGGAATTTCTACTACGGTTTCAGGGTTGGGATTTCGGGGAATTATATTGGACTTTAAATTGGTGGCCGGTTACTTCGACAGGCTCACTGCTTCGCAAGCTCAGTAAACATGAAGGTGCTAGGTAATCATTAAAAAAAGTTGGCAGTTTTCAGTTTTCAGTTGGCAAATGGAACTTATTGATTGATTGACCTGCTTGGCGCAGGCAAGTTGATTGATTGCACTTCGGCAGTTCGGCAGGCTCACTGCACCGCAGGCTCAGTGTACAATTGATTGAATGATTATAAACTTGGAATTTGGAAC
>CAZLXF010000019.1:0-18889 GCA_964563065.1 uncultured Rikenellaceae bacterium
CAACCGGCTTAATTCTTTTGAAGCATCCCCCTTTGGGATCACCGAAGGTAATCCCCTTCTAAAAAACTCGAGCCAAACAAAGTTTGAGCGAAATGTACGGGCAATAAAAAACGGTTGTTTACAACCGAACAAACCCTAATATAACTCCATAAAATAACCGATAGCAAAAGCCATCGGTTATTATTGTAAAATCATGATATTTCTATAGTTGCAACTCGTATAGTCGCGAGTAAACGCCGTTTAAGGCAAGCAACTCGTCGTGTTTTCCTCGTTCAATAATTTCACCATCCTGCATTACACAAATTAAATCGGCATTTTTAACGGTTGATAATCGGTGAGCGATAACCAAAGATGTACGATTCTTCATAAGTTTTTCAATGGCATCCTGCACCAAACGTTCCGATTCAGTATCGAGTGCTGAGGTTGCCTCGTCGAGAATCATTATGGGTGGATTTTTTAGTATTGCCCGAGCAATACTAATTCGCTGTCGCTGCCCGCCCGACAGTTTACTGCCTCTATCGCCAATATTTGAGTGATAACCATTTGGCGTGGCCATAATAAAATCGTGTGCGTTGGCTATTTTTGCGGCAGCAATAACATCCTCTTCTGTTGAATTCTCAATGCCAAACGATATATTATTATAAAAGGTATCGTTAAATAGAATTGGTTCCTGATTTACGTTGCCCATAATACCTCGCAGGCTTTGGAGCGTGTAGTTCTTTACATTTACCCCATCAACCAAAATTTCGCCCTGTTCAACATCGAAGAATCGTGGCAACAAATCAACAAAGGTACTTTTACCAGAGCCCGACTGTCCAACCAACGCAACGGTTTGTCCTTTTTTTATTGTTAGGTTCACGTTCTTCAAAACGTCTTCGTTGCCGTAGCTAAAGCTAACATCTTTATAATCAATAGCCGAAGTAAAATCTTTAATTTCAACAGCACCGGCGCTATTCTTTATCTTATTCTCGGCATGAAGCAGCGTATCAATCCTATCGGCAGAGGCCATACCTTTCAATACGTTAAAGTATGCGCTGGAGAACGATTTTGCAGGGTTAATAATCATGTAGAAAATTGCAACGTAACCAATTAGCCCTTCGGGCGAAAGGGTTCCGTTACCCTGAAAAACCAAACGCCCACCGAACCAGAGAACTAAAACTATAACAATGGTTCCGAGGAATTCGCTGAGCGGAGTTGCCAAATCACGACGACGCCACATTTTGGTCATAAGACTTGAGTAAAAGGAGTTAACGCTCTGAAAGCGGTCAGTCATTTTACCTTCAGCATTAAACGCTTTTATAATTCGGAGCCCGCCTAAGGTTTCCTCAATAATGGAAAGCAGCGTTCCCATTTTGCGTTGGCCTTTGAACGAAGTTTTACGTAACGTTTTTCCCACTCTTCCAATCAGTCCACCCGTGAAAGGAAGAAGAAGCAAAACAAACAACGTAAGTTTCGGACTCATTATAATTAAGGCCGAAAGATGTACGAGAATAATTACTGGATCCTTAAAGAACATTTCCAGGGATCGAATTATGGAAACTTCAATTTCAGTAACATCGTTGGTCATTTTGCTTATAATATCGCCTTTTTTCTCCTCGGAGTAAAAGCCAAGAGGCAACTCAAGTACCTTTGCATATAAAGCATTGCGAATATCCTTCACCACTCCATTTCTGATTGGAGCAATGTACCAAAGAGCAAAATAGGTAAAAAGGTTTTTAAAAAAGGAAGTTAACAGCACAAACCCAATAACAACAAGCAACGCCGATGCACGACCGTATTCCAAAATAAATTGGCTAATAAAAAAGTAGAAGTAATCGACTAGATAAGAAAGAACATCTTTCAGCCCATCCTGAGCGATGCTATACTCAGGCCTCGTTTCAACCAGAGGTGCGGTGCCAAAAAGTAACCCGAGGAAGGGAATTATCATTGTGAGCGAAAAGAGCGAAAAAACTGCACCTAACACGTTACACAGAATACTTGAAAAAGCTTTCCACTTGTAGGGAAAAAGGAACCTAAAAATCTTATAAAATTTTTTCATGTAAGTGTGGGGTAAAACTTAATATCATGTTTTATTTGCGTTTAAATGCCAGTGTAGTTAAAGGGCGAAAGGTTCTTTAACTCATTTTTTACGTTTGCTGGGATATCGAGTCGGTCGATAAAATCGTGCAAATCGTCGCGTGTTACAGGTTTATTGGTGCGAGTTAGCCCCTTAAGCATTTCGTAAGGATTTGCGAATCCTTCCCTGCGAAGGATGGTTTGAATACCCTCGGAAATTACTATCCAGTTTTTCTCTAAATCGGCTTGAATTGCCGGAAGATTAATTACCAGCTTTTCCATACCGTTTAAAACCGATTTGAAAGCTAAAATTGTATGGGCAAAGGGAACTCCAATGTTCCTTAAAACAGTGCTATCGGTTAAATCGCGCTGAAGGCGCGAGATAGGAAGTTTAGCCGACAGGTGCTCGTAAAGGGCATTTGCAACCCCAAGGTTGCCCTCGGCATTCTCAAAATCGATTGGATTCACTTTATGGGGCATGGCCGATGAGCCAACCTCTCCCTCCTTGATTTTCTGCTTGAAGTAATCCATGGAGATGTAAGTCCACATGTCGCGGCAAAAATCTACAAGTATGGTGTTTATCCGCTTAAAATTGTCGAAGGTTGCAGCGAGATTGTCGTAATGTTCAATTTGGGTGGTAGTTTGCGAGCGTTCCAAGCCCAACGTTTTGTTAACAAAACTATTGGAAAACTCAACCCAATCGATACTTGGGTAGGCAGCCACGTGTGCATTGAAGTTCCCCGTGGCTCCGCCAAACTTTGCCGAAACGGGCACATCGCGCAGAAGGTTAACCTGCTTATTAATTCGCTCAACAAAAACCATTATTTCCTTTCCTAGCCTAGTTGGCGATGCGGGTTGTCCATGAGTTCGTGCCAGCATGGGAATGTTTTCCCACTGTTGGGCTTTCCCCTGAAGGTTTTCAACTAAGCTATCGAGCAGTGGGTAGTACACCTCGTGCCCAGCATCGCGAAGCATGTAAGGGAAAGCAGTGTTGTTTATATCCTGAGAAGTTAGCCCAAAATGGATAAACTCTTTAAAATCTGCTAAGCCCAACACATCGAATTTCTCTTTAATGAAGTATTCAACGGCTTTAACATCGTGGTTCGTAACCTTCTCAATTTCTTTAACCCGGGCTGCATCCTCAACAGTAAATTTTCTGTATAATTTTCTGAGACTTTCGAATGAATCGGATGGAAATTTTGCAAGTTGAGGGAGCGGAATTTGCTGAAGCGCAATGAAGTACTCAACCTCAACCAGAATACGATACCTAATTAGCGCGTACTCGGAAAAGTAAATATCAAGCTCGCTGAGCTTACCTCTGTATCGTCCATCTATTGGCGAAATAGCTGTTAAATCGGATAGGTTCATGCTCATTAAAAATTAGTTTACAAAGGTAACATTTGAAAAACAAATAGCAGGGTTTTATATTGCATGCTAGCCATTTTTTGTTCAATTTTTTGCTGAAGGTTTCGATTAATCGCTGCTACAAATTCTTTACCAAATTTCAATTTTCTATATTTGCCAAAAAAATGGCATGAACACTCCTCTATTCTCAGTAATTGTTCCTGTATTCAACAGACCCGACGAGGTTGAAGAACTTCTACAAAGCCTTACTGAGCAAACAGTAAATAACTTTGAAGTTGTTATAGTTGAGGATGGTTCAACTCAGCCATGCGAAGAAATTGTTAAGCTGTACTCGGAAAAACTAAATATAAAATATTTCTTCAAACTCAACAGCGGACCAGGCACAACACGGAATTACGGAGCAGAACGCTCACAGGGAGAATACCTGATTTTCTTCGACTCCGACTGTATCATTCCCCCGAACTACTTTAAGGTTGTTACCAAAGAAATATCCGAAAATCCAGTTGATGCCTTTGGTGGCCCCGACAGGGCTCATGAATCGTTCACTCCAACTCAAAAAGCCATTAATTACTCCATGACATCGTTCTTTACAACCGGTGGCATTAGGGGCGGAAAAAAGAAAATGGATAAATTCTACCCGCGTAGCTTCAACATGGGAATTTCTTCCGAAGTTTTTAAAACCGTTGGCGGTTTTTCCGCAATGCGATTTGGCGAGGATGTGGACTTAAGCCTACGTATAGTTGAGCAAGGTTTCTCAACCAAACTTTTTCCAGAGGCTTACGTTTACCATAAACGGCGAACCGATTTCAAAAAATTCTTCAAGCAAGTTCATAACTCGGGAATTGCACGAATTAACCTATACCTACTACACAAGAATTCGCTAAAACTGGTGCATGCACTCCCCTCTGCTTTTGTAGTAGGAATAATATTAACCGTTGTTTTGGGATTTATTTTCCCAATATTTTTTGCAATACCACTTGCTTACTGTTTGGTTGTTTTTGTTGATTCGTTGCTTTCAACGAAAAGTTTTAGAGTAGCAACGCTGAGCGTTCCAGCCGCGTGGGTTCAACTGTATGGCTACGGTTTGGGATTCCTACGTGCAACTTGGAAGCGTTTAATTTTTGGTCGAGGGGAATTTAAAGCGTTCGAAAAGAACTTCTATAAGTAAAAATTCTACAATTGTTAATAACCCCCTTCTTTTTCAAAAAAAATGCTTAGAAAGCAGTGAAATTCACACATTCGTTTTATTAACAATTGTTAATATCGTGTGTTGATACTTAGTGAATTAAATAGACCAAAAAAATTTGCAGGAGCTACCATTTCCGTTTACTTTTGTTCTACCAGGTGAGAGATAAAAGGTTGCTCCCAAAGGTAAGGAAAGGTAACAATTTACTTAGCTGTAATTTTTTCCAATCGTCACGAATCGCAAGATTTGCTTACCCGAAGAGCCGAAGTCCGAATCGAAAAGGAGCTTGCTCCCAACGATGAGGTCAGAACCAACCAAAACGCCTAGCGTTCTAATTGGAAATGAGTCGGAAGCAGCAGCACGTAGGGAACTTCGGTTTCCAACAGGAATGCTGAAATCCCCAACTGGTTCTCCGGAACCAAAGTAAGGATTTGCCAAAGTGAGAGGAAACACTCCACCAAAGCTGCATAATCCGGAAAGGAAGTTACTCCGCGAGGAAAAAACACCTGAAAGGTTGAGCAGTTTAGGAATAATAACCGCACCAAGGTCTTCAAAAAAAACGACGCTTCGTCCCGGAAATTTTGCCCTCGGGCAAAAAGAAAGGACAACTCAAAATTCGCAACTTAGCTGGGGCGAATGGAGAGCCAAGGGCTGCCGAGCCACACCGCAAGGTAGAGCAGTAGCCAACCAAAATAACGGTAACCTGGCACAAAAGGAAATGCAAATTTCCCGGAGTGAATGGGAATCAGTCGTAACAGATTGGTTCCCATTTTTGTTTTGGAGTGTAATGGTGTGAAATTTTCTACGTGCGCAACTATTCCTCAAAATTTTTATAAATTATTTCCCCTTTTGAAGAAATAATGGCGTACTTAAGTTTGGTTTCCCACTGACTTGGATCGTTGCTAAACCCAATTAAATTTATTTCATCGCTTGAAACGCTAAAAATTCGATCGATTCGGAAACTTTGGTTCGATTTTATTGGGGTATGGTTTACGACATCTCCATTCTCAGATAGTTCAACAACTATGTGAGCCATATGAGAATCATCACTTCCTGCATAAGATTTTGTTCCATTTATCTGGTGAGATAAAAAGTTGAAGAAAGCAAGATAACCGCTCTCAATCTGAATCACATTAACTAGCTGACCTTGGATATCAACAGGGACTTTCCATTGTAAGGTTCCAGTAGAATCAGCTCTACAGAGAGTAAAAGAGTTGAAAACATCTGGTTTCTCTTCGTGCTTTTTGGCAAATCCCATTATGCTAATCTGGTTAATGGCATCGAATCGGTAGAAAACAGCAGCATCCTCAACTTCAACCTTCTTGTTTAAAACCTCCTTGCCTTTTCCATCAAGTTGCACTATGGTATTAACATAGTTTTCGTTATTATCCTTACCAGAAACCAAGGTAATACAACCATCTTTAATCTCATAAATTTGTTTTGCTTCATCACCCTGAGGAAACGATGATCTTTTTTTATTTCCTATTTCACGAACCCACTCAATTTTTCTATCGCTGCTAATTTTAGCAGCAAATGACATTGGTGTTCGCCCCCTAGTATTTATGTAACCCGAAACGAATGTTGGTTCTCCTGGAACCTCGTAAATGTGCTGTGTTGCGTATATAAATTTATTAAAATTGGGATTATCGGGTGCAATTGGATAAAGCGGAATATTCACCCCTCGGGTTCCTGTTGCAGTTCCAGCTAACGATCGGGTTGTGTCTTGTAATTCAAGGTAACTCTTAAAATTTTGAAGTGCTTGATTCATAGTTTGATCCAAGAAAAGGTTTTCTTGTTCGGAAAACTGGAGCAAACCACTAATTCCTCCATACTCCTTTTCGAAGAAATCCCAGAATCGTTTTACTTTGCCCGGTTCAATAGCCGATTTGAATTCATCAAGCATTGTTTTTGTTAACACTTCCTGCATAGCCAAACGATGATAGTATCGTATTTTTCTATTCATGTTGGCATAAGAACTATCGTTTGGATTATTTAGAGGCAACCTTTCCATTACTATAAAATTCTGGCGACCATTGAGATACCTGAAAAGTTCCCTTATAAGGGAGTTGTTATCGTACTTACCAAGCCTAAACAAGAAAAGCTCGTCAAAGGAAGGGAACTGATCCTCAGGCGTAACGTATTCTACAAGCGATAATTTTCGTTTATTATCGGCGAATAGTTTTTGTATCGATGAAATCTCGTAACGTAACGATAAAATATCTACGTTGTAGGTATTAAGTACGCCATTAACCCATTCTCCATAATTCCAAAGGTCAAAAGTATCTTTCAGAAAATCGCTGTTGGTAAGTCCATCGAGACGATAAGTTTCGATACTTTTTAGGTTGTACGATTGATTATAATTTGTAATTGGGTAAGCCTGAATTAACGATTTGTAGCTGTCGAACGATTCTGTACACAGACGAAACTCTTCCTGTAGAGAGTTAATTGAATTAACGAAAAGCGGATTCGCTTGAAGCAACAATTCGTTAAGATTATCGTAACTTTCATTGATCTGATTAAATATTCTTACACAATTGTTATAGTGATCCTTCGATTTCTCAAGAGTTTTGTAGATAAGGCCTACTGAGTCTTTGTAGCCATTACAAAAAAGTGTTTGTTGCTGAACAAATTTAAGTACGTCCTCATCTTCAATTCTTTTATTTTCAGATTTAATGGGGAGGTTGGCATAGTACTCCCGGTTACGCCTAACCTCATTATTTTCTAAATAACGAGGAAAAAGTGAGTAGTAGAGTACAGCGTTACCTACCCAGAAATTCGCTATTTCAAAATCACGCAACGGATCCAGATTTTTCAGAATCTGTTCGGATACGTAACCCAACTGAACATATGTATTTGCAAAATGGGGATTTTGATTCTGGTATTTGAAAAGTCGAGAATATCTTTGTTGAGGATCTAGCAACTCAAAATTCTGATAAAGCTCATCGTAGTCGATATCCTGAGCATCAATTGGTATCAGAGAGGCTAAAAGGAGAAGGAATGTTGTTATAAAAATTAGTTTGGTTGCTGAACGAGTGATTATCATATTGTTGTTGTCTTATGTTGAAAATTGCTTATCTATTTTGATGAATGATTTTTTAAGCTAAATTTCATTCTCAACGTTTTCTTCAGTAATGTCGATAATTTTGAATTCAACCCTTCGGTTAAGGGCACGGTTCTCCTCTGAAGTATTGGGAACCATGGGTTTGCTCATACCGTAACCTTTGGCTACGATCCTTCCCTTGGGCACTTCAAAATCGATGAGATAGTTTAACACAGACTGTGCACGTTTTTCAGATAGATTCTGGTTGTACCATTTACTCCCGACGTTGTCGGAATGGGCTGAAATTTCAATGATAATACTGGGATTGTCTTTCATTAACGTAATAACCCTATCGAGTTCGGGAAACGATTCGGACGATAGATCAGCAGAGTTTGTTCCAAAATTTATGTTATTAAGTCGAATAGATGTTTCCTCTTTAAGAGGGACAAGTTCTGCTGTAAGAGCCTTACTATCTTCCTCTCCCATGTCCACAACCTGATTGTGGAACGAGTAACCTTGGGCTCCACGAATAGTGAATTCGTATTCATCACCCTCGCGAAGCATTGCCGTAACCTTACCATTTTTCACATCCTCGGCGCTAAAAATTATGGTTTCATCGCGGTTAAGATTTCGAATTAGCACCTCAGCAGCAACGCCTTCTTCCGTTTCAGAATCGGCGATTTGAATGTCAAACGAACGCTTTTTAGGCGTTAAAGGGAGGTTCCTTTCAAATTGTGAAAAGATTACATCGCCAGCAATATCTAACTTAAAAGAATCCTCGTTGAACCAGCTGGCAGATGCACTTACTATATATTCGGTACCCACGGGGAGAGAGAAAGCGTAAATACCCGGTTCAACCATCTTTCCTTGATATGTTTGACCAATTTGCTGGGCGTTTTCAACAATTACCTCCGCATCGAGAGGTTTAAAAATTTCGTTATCGTAAACTGATATTATTAAGTCGATATTCTGGAATAGTTCAATTTTTTCAGGAGCATGTTTCTTGTTGGCATCACGGTAGTCAATCATAAAACTAGCAAAGGAATAGCCATGCTTACGCACATCAACAATGTAGTTGTATCCATCGAGGAGAGGCATCTCAAATACTCCTGTTTTCTCATCGCTGTAGAAAGTTCCTAGCACTTGGAGTGTTGTGGGTTCAAAAACTGTTAACTTAGCTTTTAGTGGTTTTCCCTCCACATTTGAAACAATTTTACCTGTTGAAGTAAACGTTTTTGAGGGGCAATAGTTTGCTGGAACTGAAACCTTGTAGATGCTTCCATATTCAACTTTACGATTTCTCCATTTCTGAAGAAAATAAACCTGCTGGTTTACATAAACTGGATTTACATTCGTATTCTCGGAGGAAGCAGATTCAACTTTCATCGGAATAAGCCAGTTACCCTGTAGAATCTCGCGTGTGAAGTAGAGATTGTAACTTTCCTTGTAGTTTTCAGGGTCAATAGAAGAAAAGAAAAGGGTTTTACCATCGTTGCAAACGCTAGAACTGTACTCACAACCTCTGTTAATTCCATCGTGTAACCATGTGGGTTCGCCCCATGTTTGGTTAGGCGTTTTTAATGAAACAAATATTGCCTGACACTGTGGTGTTTCCTTTGGCTTTTTAACATCCTCTTCGTTAATCATTCGGGAGAAAAAAAACCGACTCTCCCCAGGAGTAATGCTGGGAAACATTTCATTGTAAGGGGTATTTATTGGAGATCCAATACTTATAGGTTTTCCCCAACCTTCCTCTCCCCTTTCGGAGTAGTAAATATCAAACCCTCCCTTGGTATCGGGGAAGTTAGCATGGAAGTATAAAATTTTTGAATTGAAATTTAGTGATGGCCCTTCCACATCGAAACCCTCTCCATAAGCATTATTAATTGCGTCAATGGCTTTTAATTCAGTCCAAACACCATTTTCAAGGCGGGTTTCGTAAAGCTGATTCTTACCAAATACCGATACAGAAAGCACAATATAGTCCTCGGTTTGGCTTATGGCAAAACTTTGCACATTTTCCCAATACCCCACTTTTTGGGGTTGAATTTCTTGCGCAAATAAGTTGGACAAAAAAAACGTTGTAAGAATTATTAGGATATATCTATTGAGATTTACAAACCTTAACATGTGAACTAACATAAATATTAAGTTTTAATAGAAACAAGTAAAGTTGAAATATTAATTAAAGAGACTGTTCTGTTTAACAAAACAGATATTAAACAAAAAAAAGTTTTTCAGAAATATTTAATTGTAAGCAAACTTAAAAAAAAAAATGATACTATATTCAAGATGACGAATTTATTATTCTAAATCCTACTAAATAGAATGGTACAACATTTATTGAAAAACGAAGAATTAAAATATTTCTTAGTTCATATTTAGCTAACTTAGCTCTAAGTAGATATTAATTGAAGGTTCGAACCATACTCTTGAAAACTAACAAAACACAACTATGATTAAGCAAATACTCCTTCTTGCCTTCGGAATTTTTGTAAACAGCATTCAGGGTTTATGCCAGCAGGATATTGAGCATCTGAAAAAAAATCTCAAGCAGCAAGACAATCCTGCAGCTCAAATGCATATTAAGTTAGAAATTGGAGATATTTACCAATCCTCCAATATCGATAGCGCATTATTCTGGTATAATTCCATAATACCACAAAACATCCATGATTCAACAACTCTTAATAAATGGTTTGAAACTTCAAGCGATGCCGAAAAGTATTACCTAACTGTTGCTTTAGCCCGATCGGGACTGATGATGACTCAAAAAAACAACGTGAATTACGGCTGCGCTAACCTTGAACTGGCATATAATTTAGCGGTTAAAATAAACCAAATTGATTTGGCTCTATACTCGTCCGATAACTTGGCCGTTATTTATGCACACGCAAAAAACCCAAATAAAGCTACCGATTATTTCGAGAATTCCCTTGCCATTTATAAGGACAAGAATGACGAAAAAGGAATCGTTTTCTGTTTAGGAAACCTAGGAGCCTTGAATGCTAACCAAGAACAATACTATAAAGCCGCCGATTACTACGAGCAACTACTTAAGATACAGCAAAAATCGAGTTCATCAGACGAAACCCTTGAAGACTTAATAAATATTGCTGCACTTTATAACAAACTTAAGGAAAGAGAAAAAGCAAAAAACATGTGGAGAAGAGCGCTAGAAACTGCAATTCAGGTAAATGATCCCACTAAAACTGCACTGATTTTAACTAACCTTGGTGAAATATACTACATACAGGCCGAAATGATGTTGGCTAAAGAAACCTACAAAAATCTTCTTGACATTGCGAAGCAAACACAAAATAAAAACGATGAGATTACTGCATTAAATAACTTAGCCATAATTAGTTACAACTCACAAGATGCTAACTCTTCATTACAGTACTGGGAATCTGCCTTAAATCTTGGCTTGCAAACTGGGCATGGACAAGTGGTGCTGGACGCGCTAATAAACCTCAGCAACATAAACTATAATCAAAATGAACTTGAAAAAGCATCACATTACTTCGAAAGATATTTAGAAATTGGAAAACAAATTGGGGATGCAAGCACAGTGGCCCAATCCTACATCAGCATAGGAGAAATTCAGGAACGCATTGAGAATTTTGACAAAGCCCGTGAGTACTATATAGAAGCCATGAAACTTTACGAGCAGTTAAACGACCCCGTTGGTTTAGCTAATACTAATATAATAATTGGAAAAACTTTCCAGAAGCAACAGAAATACTATACTGCCCTTGATTTTTTTAGGGTAACCCTGGATTCTTCCGAGTCGTTAGACTCAAAAATACTAGCCTCGTCGAATCAAGGAATTGCCGAAGTTTATCGGCTAATGATGCAGTACCCTGATGCTCTTGAACACTACCAAAAAGCTTTGAACTTATACATAGCCATGCAGGATAACAGTCAGGCTTCGGTTTGCTTAAATGCCATGGGGCTAATTCTTCAGGTAACAGGAGATTTCCCAAAAGCTGTGTCTCACTTTGAATCGGCTCTAAAAATTGTAAACCAAATGGGTAACAAGGAGGGAACCGCTGCAATTTACAATAACCTAGGAGTGGTTTATCGTCAATTGGGCGATTTGCCCAAGGCCCTCGACTCTTATCAGAAAGCCCTCGACATCTACCTCGAAATTAACCACGAGGAGGGTGCCTCGTACAGCTACAACAATTTGGGAATTATTTACGAGCAATCGGGCGATTACGACAAGGCCAACGAGTTTTATGAAAAATCGTTGGCAATAAAACAAAACACCGACGATAAGCAAGGCTTGGCAACAAGCCTTTTAAACATGGGAAATGTGTTCAAGTATCTTAAGAACTACGAGAAAGCAGAGGAATTTTATAACCAATCGAAAATTATTAGCAAAGAACTTAACGATAAACAGGGAATGGCATTAGCCTTGGGAAGTCTCGCAGCATTAAAAATTGAAATGAACGAGTTCGATACAGCCATAAGTTTTGCCAAGCAAAGCCTTGAAATTGCAAAAGAAATCGATCAAAAGAATACTATAAAAGAAGCGTACAGACAGCTTGCATGGGCCTACAAATCAACTTCCATACCCGAGTGGGCTGAGGAAGCCTATATCAAGGTAATAAACATGAACCACGAGGATATAAACCGAAATTTCTCAATCCTGTCGGAAAGCGAGAAGGAACTCTTCTTTAAAACCGTATCGGAGGATTTTGACAGGTTCCACTCTTTTGCTCTCGAAAGAAAGGAAATTAACCCTACCATTGCTCAGGATGTTTACAATAACCTTCTTCGAAACAAGGGGTTGCTATTAAAATCGAGTACTGCAATGCGTAACGCCATACTCGATAGCCAGGATCAAAAATTGATTGAACTTTTCGAAAGCTGGATTAGGGTGAAAAAGGATATTGCAAAACTTTATACCTTGCCAATAGAAGAACGAATTGTTAAGCCCGAGGAGCTAGAAAGAAAGGCTAACGAATTGGAACGATCGCTAGTAAAAAACTCATCCGAGTTTAGCGATTTTTCTAAATCCTTAAATACTAGCTGGAAAACCATTCGTGATGGTTTAAAAGAGGGTGAAGCAGCCATTGAGTTTACACATTTTTCCGATGGTGTAGACAGTGTAATGTACTGTGCATTGATTGTTACACCTCAGTGCGAAACTCCAGAAATGGTTAGCCTTTTTGAGGAAAAAGAGCTTGCTGAAATCCTTGGAAACTTTGCTGGGAATAATTACCATTATATCAATAATGTATATGGGAAAAACACTCTAGCAGTAACCAATTTATACGAGTTAATATGGAAACCAATCGAGCCTTACCTCAACAACACAAACGATGTTTACATTTCACCTTCAGGGTTGTTGCATAAAATATCTTTCTCGGCAATTAGCAAAACCCTTAACCAGTTCTTGATAGATGATTACAGGTTGCACCTAATGAGTACTACTGCAAATATTTCAAGCGGTAATAAGTTGGTTGTTGACGGAAACATGACCGTTGGCCTTTTTGGCGGAATTCGTTACAGTACTGTTCCCAACACCAAAGAAACCTGGAACTACCTCAAGGGAACACTCGATGAAACCTTAATGATTGATAATCTTCTAAAAAGCACATTTCAACAAGTTGAAACCCTAACCGATTCAATGGCAACCGAAATTATGTTTAAGGCTTTGGCACCCGAAAGTAACCTATTACACATCGCCACTCACGGTTTCTTTTTCCCCGATCCCAAGGAAATTCAACTAATGATTGAGGCCACTAAGGAAGAAGGGACTGTTAAGTTTAGAGGAGGATCGCCCACATTTGGAATGACAAACTTCGTGCAAAATCAGAATCCGCTAATGCGGTCAGGACTTGTATTTGCAGGAGTTAACGATTTTTGGTCAGGAGCAAAATCTGCCAATGATGACGATGGTGTGCTTACTGCCCTCGAGGTAATTAACATCGATTTACGAAAAAATAAGCTGGTTGTAATGTCGGCTTGCGAAACTGGATTGGGCGATATTGCTGGAAGCGAAGGAGTGTATGGCCTTCAGCGTGCTTTTAAAATGGCCGGAACAAGTTTCTTAATAATGAGTTTGTGGCAAGTTCCTGATGCCGAAACATCGGAGTTTATGCAAACCTTTTACACGTTGCTAATTCAGGAAAAAGATTTGCAGAAAGCTTTTACGCAAACCCAAATTGAAATGCGACAAAAGTACGACCCTTACTTCTGGGCAGCGTTTGTGCTACTGGAATAATAAAGGAGAGTGAGTAAGTTCCCTACTGGCAAGCTGGTTGAGTGATTGAATTATTGAGTGCAAAGCAGGTTTTATCCCAAAATGAACGCAAAAATTTCGTTGGAATTTGCGAAACTAGTATTTGTTTTTTTAGACACGGGTTAATGTCAAATACCTAATTCATGTGAATTTACCTGTGGTGCACCTGCTTTACGCAAGCTAACTCTCAAAAAAACGCTCGGTTTTGAATTGATTAATTTAGACAGAATTAACAACTAATTTTTGTTGAACAAATAATTCATTTTTGATGAAAAAGGTATTAAATTTGTACTAACTCACTCGGATCAAAAATATTATAAACCATAAACCCATTGAATCATGAAAAAAATCTTACTACTTTCAACCCTCCTACTAGTAATTTTTACTGTAAGGTCGCAAGTCCCCTTTAAAGTAATCACCGTAAATGGAGAAATTATTGCCACTAAGGCAAATGTTACCCTCGAAAATGGAGTTGAAATTTACAGCGATGATAATTTCGATTTCAGAAAGCCCAACTCCAGAGCGGCCATGATTAACTCCGAACGAGGAAGAATTGTTCTCACCGAACAAAATGCTGCCGATGCATTCGCCAAAGCAGCCTTTGCGCCTGCAATTGGTTCAATAAGTTCGAGAAGTGGCTCTGTATCAAGCGTTGCTGACCTTAAAAATATTTTCAAAAACAAAGTTCTAATTATTGAAAAAATGGACCTCAAGATTGGAGCTGATGTTTTCCCTCTTGATGAGAATAATTTTTTCTTCATACGATATAAAATAAAAGACGAAGAAATTAATAAAAAATTATCCTTTGTAAACGACACAATCATAATCGACAAGAACGAAGTGTTTACCGTAGATGGGAAATCAATTGTATGTGAAGATACTAAAGATTTTAACCTGTACTACTATACTAAGAATGAAGAAAAAACCGAATCGCTACTAATTGGTACTTTCGAACCCATTTTTTTAACTAGCAAGCAGCTTAAACCCGAAATTGATATAATTTTTGAGGAGTTTAAAGATAAACCTTTTGATGCAATCCTTGCCGAGGTGTACGACTACCTAAATTCCTTCTACGGGAAAATTGACAAAGGATGTGTTGAGGCGTGGCTAAAGCAAGAATATAAAATCGACGCCTAATAAGCACAAAATAATGAAATTAGAACATCCGATGAAACCCCATCGGATGTTCTTTTATTTACAAATAAAAAATGTTGTTGTGAAGAAATTAATACTTTTCTCCGGTCTACTATTCGTTTTCCTATCTGCTCAAGCTCAATTCCTTCGGCAACCCATAAACAACTACACTCCAACAGAATACGGACAAGAAGTTTCTTCCTATAATCTGGCAGTTGCTGTTGACGATAACGGAGTTGTTTACCTAGGAACAGCCTACGGCATTCTTCAATACGATGGATCATCGTGGCGTTTTGTTAGGGTTCGAGTTGGTGCATACGTAACCTCGCTGGCTGTACTTAACAATACGATTTATGTGGGTTCTCAAAACAATTTTGGATTTCTTCAGGCAAATGAAAATGGAAAGTTGGAGTACCAATCACTATCAGAGAAACTTAACGGTGAAAATTCAACCTTTTCAAGAATTTGGAAAACCTTGGTATGGAACCAGTCGGTTGTATTTCAATCCGAGGAGAAAATTTTCATTCTAACCAACGATTCAATCGCTATTTATAAACCCGAATCCTCTTTTCACTCTGCCTTTGTTGTGGGCGATGATCTGTTTGTACGTGAGAGGAATAAAGGTTTGCTTCAGTTTACCAACAACAATTTTTCGCTTGTTCCCCACGGGGAACTTTTTTCCGATTTAGGAATTTCTGCTATACTTCCATTCGAAAATAAAATGCTTGTTGTTACCCGAGAGAATGGGCTGCTAAAATGGGAAGATAATAAGTTTACAAAACTTAAGCTGGACAAAAAACAGGAAAAACAGCTAATAGAAGCTGAAATTATTGGAGGCATTGCACTCTCCGATGGTAATTACGCTTTAAATACACTGAAAAACGGGGTCATTATTCTTGATAATTCGTTAAATATTATTGCAGAATACACCGATAATTCAGGGATGCTTTCGTCGGAGATTTTTGATATTGTTCAGGATCAGCAAGGGAATCTCTGGTCGGCAACCCAAAGGGGCTCAAGCCGAATCCTATACTCATCCGCATTTTCAATATACAATCAATCCTCGGGGCTATACGGAATTGTTCAAGCAATTGGAAAAAAGTGGAGCGATGTCCTCATCGGAACATCTGTAGGACTTTTTGTAAATCATCCCGTTGGGATGAAAACTTTTGAGGAAGTTGATGATGTAAATGGAAGTGTTTGGGCCATCGAGGAAACACCCCTTGGACTCTGGATAGGAACGGATAATGGCTTATGGTACTTCGATGGGAAAGGATATCAGTATATCAATCAAAACAATACATCGAGTATTAAGTACATTCCCGAAAAGAATTGGATTATTTCCGCTGGGATAAACGGAGTTCAAATAATTGATGCAACTACAAAATCAGTTCTTAAAAACATCAAAGAAATAAAGGAAGATGTTTACGGAATTGCTTACAAAATTTTTGATTCAGCAAATAAAATCGAAATATGGGTTGGAAACAGAACCACCGGTGTTTGGCAATTAATAGTAAACCCGAATCTAACATACTCCTTCGATCTATTTGTGGGTTCCGAGGATGGACTATATTCCGATTGGATTTGTCCTCATCAGGCCAATAACGATGTTCTTTTTGCATCCTCGCAGGGCATGCTTAAGTTTATTTATCCAGAACAAATTTATTCCCTACTCAACGATAGCACAATTGATGTCGCTAATCTTCGAGGATACTTTGATATTGTTGATTTTCCAAAGAATTCCTCTAGCAAATCAGTTACTGCTTTTTATTTTGACGAAAAAGAATCGTATTTGGGTTTAGATTACCATATCTACTCTGTTTCCATGAGCGATAGCATTCCTTGCAGCTACAACTATAAAACGCTCCAGCTGGGTAGATTCAACTCAATAAAAAAATGGGGAAATGAATTGTATGTTGGGGCTGATGGTGGCCTTGCCATTGTAAATCAAAAAAAGTTTGAGGATGCCGTATCAACAGTTCCCGATCTTTTACTCCGAAGCATCACCATGGGGTACGACTCAATTATTTGGTATGGTGATGTTCCACTTGGCGACAAACTATTTGTTATCCCTTCCTCAATGAATACCTTGAGTATCGACATTTCTTCAAACTATCACGATAATGGTTTTGGTGCCCAGTTTTCTTGGATGCTCAAAGGAGTTGATGAGGAGTATACACGATGGACACCACAAGGGAACATTCTACTTTCGAACCTACGTGAAGGCGATTATGAACTGAATATTGTTGCAAAAAATATTCACGATGAACTTGGAAACGAAGTTAAGTTGAACTTTAGAGTTTTACCGCCATGGTACAGAACCTGGTGGGCCATTACTTTTTACGTTATCGTCTTATTGCTAATTGTTTATGCTTTAATTCAGCTCTATATAAGAAGGCTTAAAGCTCAGAACAGGCGACTTGAAGAAATCGTTCGTCTTCGTACCAAAGAAGTTGTTGAAAAGAAAGAACAAATTGAACATATTCTTGAAGATATTCAGTCCAGCATTTCATACGCACAGCGTATACAACAAGCACTTCTTCCAAGCCAAGAGTTCCTTAAGGAAAATCTTCCAAATCATTTCATACTCTTCTTCCCGCGCGATGTGGTTAGCGGCGACTTTTACTGGGCCGGCAGGGTGAAAAACTGGCTTGTAGTTACAGTTGTTGATTGCACTGGGCATGGCGTACCCGGGGCTTTTATGAGCATGCTGGGTATCTCGTTCCTGCACGAAATAGTTCGCAAACACGAGGAAACCAATGCAGCCAACATACTTAACGAACTACGAAAAGCCGTAATCGAAGCCCTTAAGCAAACCGGAAAGCAGAATGAACAGAAGGATGGAATGGACATGAGCTTAATCGCAATCGACTTAGATTCGATGAAATGCCAGTGGGCCGGGGCAAATAATTCGCTTTACTTGGTTCGAAAAAATGGAGTTGCCAACAATAGTTTTATGCATTTTGAAGAGAAGAGGTATAAAGTTTTCAACTACGATAATTGTGATCTACATGAGATTAAAGCCGATAAAATGCCAGTGGCAATTCATGCAGTGATGAACAGCTACACAAACCATGAGATTGATTTGGTGGAAGGCGATAGGCTCTACATGTTTACCGATGGTTTTGCTGATCAGTTTGGAGGAAACGATTGTCGAAAATTTATGGCCAAATCGTTCAAGGAACTTATTGCCCAAACATCATCGCTTACCATTAAGCAGCAGGCTGATGAGATGAAGAAAGCATTTGATAACTGGAAATGCCAGGACGATATTGAATACGAACAGATTGACGACGTTACGGTTATGGGAATAGAAGTGTGATTGATTGACCTTCCAACCCTTGATTGATTGCCCCGATAAATATCGGGGGATTGATTGGTTTCTTTTCAGGAAATACTATTCCGTATAGCCAAAAAGTTTCTTCTCCTTAATGGTTTTGGAAACGTACTTGGGCACCATTTTTTCCCAACTTCTGTTGTTCGACTGAAGTAAGCGGAGCACTTCGTGCGGGGTTATGTGAAGCCACTTGGTTTTTGCCTGACGTAAATTTCGAATTTTTCGATTTTCAACCAAGAAATCGAAGATATGCTTCACATCCGTTTCCAGCTCCACATCGTCAACCAAAACAATTTTACCAGTTGCCCTATCAAGCGCCGGGTATATATAAAAGCGAGTGTTATCAGGAAACATTCGACCCATGGCCTCGAGAATTCCTCCACGTAAATTCGAGTAGTACTTCTTCTCCATCACTTTTCGGAATGTTGGCACACCAAGTATAACCCTTAAATTCAATATTTTAAAACGGTTGAAATAATCTACCAACTTGTAGAATTCCTGAAAATTCGAAACCAACAC
>CAZLXF010000019.1:18989-20783 GCA_964563065.1 uncultured Rikenellaceae bacterium
AGCTGAACACAAAGCAAGCGATTATCAACGTAATCCAAATCGGGACCGGTCATTCGGGCCATGGTAATTTCAACCCTATCGGTATCGAGATTATCGAGCAACGACTGCAGAAAAATATTGGGTCGATCGTAAAAGTAGAAGCAAGCATAGATAAGATTAATGCCAAGCACTCCAAGCGTTTGCTGCTGCAGCAAACCATCGTTCTCCTTAAGTCGAACATGAATTACTACCTCGTTGGGCTGCCGCTGGTTCGAAAGTTCAAACTTTACTCCAAGCCAGCCGTGCCCCTGATTGTCCTTCTTATAGTTTAACGTTTCAACCGTATTGGCAAAAGCAAAAAATCGAATTTCAGGTTCTCGCTTATGATTTAGAACGTTCAGCAGCTCGTTGAATTCTCCCTCAAGCATTCGCTCTAATCGTGGCAGACTAACGTATCGGCCACTTTCTCCCTTATTATACAAATGGTCGCTGAAGGTTTTATCGTAAGCCGAGATGGTTTTTGCAATGGTTCCGGAGGCGCCCCCAACCTGAAAAAAGTAACGAGAAACTTCCTGTCCTCCGCCAATTTCAGCAATAGTTCCGTACTTGCTCCTATCGAGATTCAGAAGCAACGCTTTACGTTTTGTGCTAAAAATTTCCCGGCTCATATTCAACTTTTTTGGGTGAATAAATTTATGAGAATTTTATAGTTAAACAAAACTGAAGCAAACAAGTTGATTTTAAAGGCCAAGAAAATATTTCTGATAGTTACGAAAGAACGAGAAAGCGTTTTGAACGGTTAAACTGTCGGCTGGCAAAATAGGCTTCTGGCTAACATGATCCCAAACAAACTGTGAACTATCGGTTACATAACCAAACCCATCGTTGAAAACGTAGTAAGCAAAGCTGTTTCTGGCTGAGAGAATATTGCGGGAAAACGGGTAATTTCTCGAATCAATTCCTACCTGTTCTAGCAAAGTTGCCGCCATATCAAACTGCGAAGCAGTTTTTTCAATGCGACCAGTTGTATCTACGGCTCCACCAAGCCAGAGCATTGGTATTCGAAATTTCTTTGCCGAGTATATTGGATCATTACCGGGCAATCGATGGCCATGATCGGCCACCAGAATAAACAGCGTGCTATCGTACCAATCACGGGTTTTTGCTTCATCGAAAAACCTACCCAAACAGCTGTCGGTGTAGAAAACGGAACTTTTATACTTGTTGACCTCGTTACTGCCTGAAAATTTAAAATTACTAGGAATTTCAAATGGTTCGTGGCTACTTAGCGTAAAGAAGAATTTGAAAAACGGCGCACTTGCGCTGTCCAAATCGGTAAGCAACCGTTCAAAAACATGCTCATCGTGCACGCCCCACTTTGAGTTACGATACGATTTTGGAAAATCGTCCTGAGTTACAAGTTTCCTGAATTTAGCCGAGTACAAGTAAGAGCGAATGTTAGCAAAATCGGGATCGCCACCGTAGTAAAAGGTAGTGCTATAGCCCAACGAATCGAACGCCTCGCTAATGGTTGGAAGTTTCGAAGACTTAAGCGGAAACTTTATTACGGATTGGGTCGACTGTGCTGGGAAGCCGCTTAGAACCGAAACTATTCCCTTGTCGCTCCTGTCGCCTGCGGCGAAAATATTTGTGAAGAGTAGCCCCTCCTCTGCCAACCTGTTGAACTGCGGAGTAACTCCTTCCAAACCACCAAGCGGTTCAATTAGCTTCGAGCCAAAACTTTCGAGAAGAATAATAACAACGTTTGGCTTTTTAACTCGGAGAACAACAGTGCCAGCATTTTTTTCATTAAAG
>CAZLXF010000020.1:0-20773 GCA_964563065.1 uncultured Rikenellaceae bacterium
CCTTGCGAGCACCAGCCCCTCAAGCTGGCGTGTCTACCAATTTCACCACCTGGGCAATTTATTTCATTACTTAAGAAAGAACATTTTGTTAAAAAAAACTTTATAAAGCCCCTCAAGTTGGCGTGTCTACCAACCCTGCCGATATTTAGAGTAGGCAGGTTTGGCTTTGCTAGTTTCACTTTTGTGCCCAGAACAGGACTCGAACCTGCACATCATTGCTGATACTAGTCCCTGAAACTAGCGCGTCTACCAATTCCGCCATCTGGGCTTCTTCGTTTCAAAAACTTAGGAATAACTCATGTTGTAGCCTCCTTCATTTCCGAAACTTTGCTTTCCGATGGCGGCAGCTCGTTCCTCGGTTCCGCCATCTGGGCTTTATTGCGGATGCAAAATTAGTAAAAAGTAAAATACAATCAGCCTGTTTTGACGAAAATTTGTAAAAAAAACTTACTGCTAATTCTATGTTACCGCCAGAACCTACTGTTTTTCTGGTTCCGAAATTTCCTCGAACTTTTTTACAGCCCAAAGGCTTAACCTGTAGCTAATGTATATAAGTACTGGCCACGAAATAAGCTGAATTATCTCTGATGTATATTTCATAGTCGGTTATTTTAGTATGTATGCGATTCTTTTCCCATTTCCTCAGCATCAATCTTTTTACTGGTAATTGCCCTCCAGGCAAACCAAATGTAGGTTGCTACAAACGGAATTAGAATAGAAACAATGCTCATTACCGAAAGGGTAAACTTGCTGGAGCTGCTGTTGAAAATTGTCAATGAATGCTGTAAGTTAAAGGTTGAAGGGTAGTATGCAGTATTGTTGTACCCAGCAATTAGAAAGAGCGATAGAACCGTTATAATGGTTCCAACTCCAGTAAACCATATGCCTTTGGTGTAGGTTGAAAGCAGCGATTTTCCTATTCCCCAAAGTACAAGAACTACACCAACAAGAAAAGTTATTAAAATTACTGGCATTTCAATTAGGTTGTGCAGGTACTTGTATGGCTGCATGAAAACTTCCTTTGTATCGGGATTTACAGCAAACCCATCGCGAAGCATTAGCCACACAGTAAATGTTAGAAAGAAAAACAGGAAAGGAATTGCATTGTAAAGCAAATGCTTCTTGGCGCGAGCCAGAATTTCTTCGTGGTCTATGTAGTTCATAAAGTAGAGCAACCCAAGTATGCGGGCCAGGAAGAATACTGCCAATCCTAATGATAAATTGTGAATGTTCAATGCTGCTTCCAGTCCGTGCCATGGGGTTTCCCACGATGAGATTATTGGGTTTGCAAGGTTGGTCAGGTTCATTTTTTCAACAGAGAATTGCGAGCCAGTGAAGAATGTTGCAACTGCTGTTCCCAGCAGAATGGTTCCCAGTAATCCGTTGATGAACAAGAACGTTTCGTAGGTGCGTTGTCCTAAAAAGTTGTTGGGTTTGCTGCGGTACTCGTACGAAATGGCCTGAATAATAAAACAAAACAGAATGGCCATCCAAACCCAGTAGGCTCCGCCAAAGCTGGTGGAGTAGAAGAGGGGGAATGAGGCGAAGAACGCACCACCAAACGTAACCAGCGTGGTAAACGTGTACTCCCACTTTCGCCCTAGGGCGTTTACCAGCATTTTCCGTTCAATTTCGGTTTTACCAATTGTGTAAATGAGAGTTTGTCCGCCTTGCACGAAAAGCAGGAAAACCAGCAAAGCTCCCAGTAGCGAAATTATAAACCACCAGTACTGCTGAAGCAGAATGTATGTGCTATCTATCATGGCTACTTCCCTCCATCTTTTGGCCCAATCTTAATTTGCTTAACCATAATTTTGATTTCGGCAATTAGAAGGGCGGTGAAAATAACTGCAAAAAGAATGAACGTTATTTGAACGGCCGATGCGTCTATTCGTGAAACGGCTGCCATGGTTGGCAGAATATCCTGAATAACCCAGGGCTGACGACCCACCTCGGCTACAATCCATCCGGCTTGTGATGCGAGGTAAACCAGCGGAATCATAAATACCGACGTCCAAAGTACCCACTTGGTATTTTGCAATTTCTGTTTGAATACTAAGAAGATAATAAACGCGAAAAATGCAATGAATAGGAATCCTAGTCCAACCATAATCCTAAAACTGTAGAATGTGAGCGGTACATTTGGAATAATGCTGCTTGGGTCGTTCAGGTAACCGTAGCCAAAGTAGGGGAAATTCTCCTCGAGAATACTTCGGTAGTACTGCATTTGCTCAGTATCGCCAGTATCCGATGCCTTGTTGTAGTCGCCTAACGCTTTGATGGCAATTTTGCCTCGGGCAATTTTTTGTTCGGCCGAGAGGGCAATTTGTTCATTTCCGTTCTCGTCGGTGTATGTGTAGCCTCCCTCAACTATATTATTAATTCCGGGGACAAAAGCATCAAGATTTCTGTAGCCAAGGAACGAAAGGAGTTTTGGAATTTCAATTTTAAAAATAAATGGATCCTTATCGTCGTTAAACTTTTTGTTTGGGGTTAGGGCTCCAATTACAACCAGTCCGGTACCTTCCTGTCCTTCGTAAAGTCCTTCCATGGCAGCCAATTTCATGGGCTGTTTTTGTGCAACCTGGTATGCCGAGCCATCGCCTGTAAAGGCCAGAAACAGCGATGAAATCAATCCAAATACAGCGGCAATAACAATGCTGCGTTTCGCAAGCTGAATTTCTCGCTTTTTAAGCAGGTACCAAGCGCTCACTCCAATTACAAAAATGGCCGCCAAAACGTAACCCGACGAAATGGTGTGAAGAAATTTATTTATTGCAACTGGAGAAAAAAGAACCTCCCAGAAATTGTGCATTTCGTTTCGGGCAGTGTCGGGGTTAAAGTGCATTCCGGCGGGATACTGCATCCAGGCATTGGCAACCAGAATCCAAAGTGCCGAAAGGTTTGCCCCAAGGGCAACAAGCCATGTTGATGCCAGGTGGAATTTTTTACTAACCTTGTTCCATCCGAAGAACATTACGGCAATAAATGTCGATTCCATAAAGAATGCCATAATTCCTTCGATGGCCAAGGGTGCTCCAAAAATATCGCCCACAAACCAGGAGTAGTTGCTCCAGTTTGTGCCAAACTCAAATTCGAGAATTAGTCCTGTGGCAACGCCAATGGCAAAGTTAACGCCAAAGAGTGTTTGCCAAAACTTGGTAATTTTTTTCCACTCCTCGTTGCCAGTTCGCACGTATAGGGTTTCCATAAATGCCATTATGAAAGCCAATCCAAGCGTGAGGGGCACGAATAGCCAGTGGTACATGGCTGTAAGCGCAAACTGGGCTCGCGACCAATTTACAACTTCTAAGTATTCAGTCATATATTGAAGTGTTAGGGTTTGTTAGCTGCTCAATTACGTGTTTGCTTCTCTGTTCGTCGTTATCGAAATTGCGTTTTAGGATATTGGGGAAAAAGAATATTTTCAGAATCCCAAACATAATTATTAGTTTTATTATAATTATGGTCCACAGGGTTTTACCAACGGTCATGCTTCGGAATCCCTGGTAGTAAAAGTTAAAAATCCTTTGGAATAGGTTTCCTTTCTTCATAAAATGGGAATTTACTATTTCTTGGTATCAGAAATTTCAACGCCAAGTTCCACAATTTTTAGTGGTTCGCCATCCTCATCGAAAATTGGGTAGCATAAGCCTTTAAGTTTAATGGCAGTTTTGTCCTTGGCAACTCTTGTCATTGTATCTTCAACCGGTTTTTTGTCTTTAAGGTTGTTCCAGAGTTTCTGATAGCTCTGAGCACTCGATGGGTCGTTGGTATCAATTAGTATGCTGTGATGCTGGCCAACCAGCTCTTCGCGCGAGTAGCCTGTAAGTAGACAGATTTTTGAGTTTGCCGAGGTTATCATTCCCCTGAAGTCGAATTCCACTAGCGTTGCAAGTCCGCTAATGGCATCCATGGTCCAACCCATTTCCTTCTCCTTGCGTCCCATCTCTTCCTGCGTTGCAAGTAGCTCCTCCATGTTTTGTCGCATTTCTTCCTCCTGCGCTTTCATTTCTTCGGCTTGCTGCTGCGATTGCTCCAGTAGGTCGCGGGTTTTCGCGTTTATTTTTACTACCTGAATGGTTGAAGCCAGGTTTTCGGCAACTTTTTCAAGGAAGTCAACTTCGAACTTTTCGAAAACTTTAAAAGAAGCAACTTCAATTACTCCAAGCGATTTGTCTTCCTGCTTAAGGGGAACAATAAGGATGCTGCTCGGATTCGCTTCGCCAAGACCTGAGTTAATCGTAATGTAATCCTCAGGAATTTCAGTTAGCAGAATGGTTTCTGCCTCAAGGGCGCAAGCACCAATAAGTCCTTCGCCCAGAAGGAACTGCATTTGCATGTGTTTTTTTCTATCCCAGGCGTAGGTAGAAGTAAGTTCTAGGAACTGTTGGTTTTTGTCCTCATCGTTTAGCAGGAAGAGAGCCCCCTGGTTTGCGCCGATATACTTCACAATGTTTTTTGTGAATTCTTCGCAAAGCTGCTCTAGGTTATCGTTATTCTGGCGCATTAAGTCTGCAAAGTTTGCAAAACCTTCGTTTGCCCATGTAAGCTTTTTATCTTCAATTACTCGTTTATTCTCTTCTTCCTTAGCTTTTTTAAGGCTATTTCGCATATTAATGAGGGATTTACCCAGCTCATCATCCTCTCCCAGTAAGTCCAGCGTGCTTTCAAGTTGCCCCTTCCCAATGTCCGTGGCAAATTTTGATTTCTTGTTTAGCCCTTCAATGGAAATGTTCAGCGCATTGGCCATGATCTCAATTTCATCACCACTTTTCACTTTAAACATCAAATCGTCACTAATTTCACCGTGGCTAAGTCGTCTCAGCGATTTGGTAATGTTAACAATTGGTCGTGTGAGATTATTTGCAATAAAAATTAAGATAAGCGCCAGAAGCAGCAGTCCGCCCGCTCCCACAAGGAGCGAAATGTAAAGACTCTCATCGGCTTTTTCAGTGATTACGTCGAGAGGAATGCTTAGCACCAGCGACCATGAGGAGTATGAGTTTCCCGCTTTTATGGGTGCAAGGCACATGTAGTGCTGTTTCCCATTCTCATCAATTCGGTAGTAGCTGTGTTCGTTACCGTTACTAATAATTTCGCCCAATTTCTCATTTTCAAAATCATCAGGAAAAACTTCTGAAAGCGGAACGTTAATAACTTCGCTGTTTGGGTGCGCTGCAATGGTTGCATTTGCGGAAACAAGGAACGCAAAGCTGCCCGGAACGGGCTCAATTTCGGTAATTACTTTTTGAAGACTCTCGAGGCTAACATCGAACCCAACCAGGCCAAAGTATTTGCCCCCAATTTGAACTGGCGATGAGATGGTTGTCATTAGCACCCTTTCACTTTTGCCCTGAAGTCCTTCATCGAAGTAGGGTTCCCACAAACCTTCCTGGTTCCCTTTTTTAAAAGCGCCGTACTTGTCGGGGTCACCATCGGGGCTGCGAATGTCCGTAATGCTAAGTATTTCATCGTTCTCACGCCACAGCGTAATGCAAAAACGTCCGTAATCCTTGGTGTAGTTAGGCACAAAACCGTAAAACTCCCAGCTATCCCAAATGGAGTAAACGTGTGTATTGCCTTCAAGAACTGGACGATACATTTTCATGAAAAGATCTTGCCATTGCTCGGTAGGCATTTGTTGGTAAACCGAAAATGCTTGAGCCAGCGTACGTGTTATGGCCAAATCGCGTTCAAAATTCTTTTCAATTTTATCGGCCGAAATTCGTGCAATTTGCTGCGCATTCTTTTTGGCATCATCAAGCATGGCTTTGCGCGATGAAGTAACAATGTAGCCAATGGCAATTAGGTAAAGAACTATTGAGGCTGAAAGCACAAAGAGAACTATCTTCTGCTTGATTTTAAGCTTTATTCTCATGGTAGTGTGTTTGTCAAGAGTGCAAAAATGTTGGCTAAACTTAATTCGTTTTTGGTTAAAAATCAAGAAAAAAATATTTTTTACAGTAAATAATAGCTGTTCAGTAGTTTATAAGTAGTAAGAGGATTCGTTTTTGTATGTTTAAAAAGTGACAAATGAAATAGAGATGCATGTTGGAAAAATCAGCAATTAGAATACTTTTGTATTCAAGAAAAAAAAAGCATAATCATGAAAAAAGTTTTAATAATTATTATTGTCTTTTTCAGCGTTTCGTGCGCGAAACAAGTTGAGTTAAGAAAGGCAGAAGAATTGATTGGAGTTGATGAAATCGCTCGCGATATTACAATTCTTTCAGCCGATAGCTTAATGGGCAGAGGCCCATTTACAATTGGAGAAGTGAGGACTTTAAGTTTTCTTGAAGAAAGAATGGTTGAAATTGGACTTGAACCTGTGTTTAATGGAAGTTACTTTCAGAAGGTACCGTTGGTTGAAATAGAATCGAAATTACCAGATCAGGTTGTTTTTAAATCAACAAATAATTCTTGTAATCTTGTAGTTGGAGAGGATATAACCCTGTGGAGCCCGGTTTTAAGTAGTGAAGTAGAAGTGAATGAATCGCCGCTTGTTTTTCTTGGTTACGGGGTAAATTCCCCCGAATGGGATTGGAATGATTTCGAAGATATAGATGTGAAAGGCAAAACAATTGTTGTGCTGGTTAACGATCCGGGTTTTCACTCAAACGATTCTACACTTTTCAATGGCACAAGTATGACCTACTATGGTCGCTGGCTTTATAAATTTGAGGAGGCTGAACGTCAGGGTGCTGCGGGATGTATTATTGTTCACGAAACAGGCGCAGCGGGTTATCCGTGGTCGGTTGTGAATGGTGGACAAAACCCTTCAAACATTTTTCTCGATACTGAAGATTTGATAAACCCAACATGTAAATTTAATGGTTGGATTACTGAGGATGCAGCAAGTAAACTTTTTAGTATAAACGGATATAACTATTTTGAGCTCAAAAAGACTGCTGCAAGCAAAAAATTTACTCCCGTAAATTTGAATGTTTCTCTTTCGTTAGCTGTCAAGAATAGCTGGGAAAAGTCGAAGTCAAGTAATGTTGCAGGTTTTATAAAGGGAGCCGTTAAGCCCGATGAGGTAATTGTATTCTGTGCTCACTGGGATCATTTAGGCGTTGGAATCCCAGTAAATGGCGATTCCATATACAACGGGGCTTCGGATAATGCTGCAGCTATTGCCTGGATGTTTGGAATTGCGAAAGCATTGAAAAGTGTGGAAAATTCATTGCAACGTTCAGTCCTTTTTCTGTCGCCAACCGCCGAAGAATCGGGGATGCTTGGCTCTGAACATTTTGTAAATAATTCGCCGTTTGCAACGGCAAAAACCATTGCATGTTTTAACTACGATGTGGTTCTTTTCCTCGGGAAATTTAAGGATGTAACCATTACCGGACCAGGGCATTCCACCCTTGATAGTTTGCTTGAATTACAGGCGAAGAATTTTGAAAGGTACGTTTGTAGCGATCCTAATCCCGAGAATGGAATGTTTTATCGGTCCGATCATCTTCCGTTTCTCAAGGCCGGAATTCCTTCGCTTTTTGCGAAAGGATACAGCCATCAGGCTGAGTTGGGGCGTGAAAAAACGCTTGAAAAAGTTGCTGAGTACTGGCGAACAACTTACCATAAACCTTCCGACCACTACTTCCCAGAGAAGCATAATCTTGAAGGCTTGGTGGATGACTCAAAATTGTTTTTTCGGTTAGGATACAAGCTTGCTAGCGAGAATATTTATCCAGAGTGGAACCGTAATTCAGAGTTTTTTGTTGAAAGGTTTCAGCGGTAGGGGCTTCCCTGCTTAATTGTTTTTTTCTTTAAATGCCTATGACTATTGATGTGTAGGTAGATTTAAAATATATTTAAAAAAACAAACATTTTTTTTAATTTAGAAGCTTTGAAATAATGGTTATTTCAAAGCTTTTAGCCATTTTTGTACTCTGTTAACAGATTAAACACACCCAAAAAGTTAAAGTGTTTTAAATGAATTCATTAAAACAAATTAAAACCGCCCTTATATCGGTTTACCATAAGGAAGGTCTGGATCAGATTGTATCAACCCTAAATAGTTTAAATGTAACCATTTACTCAACCGGAGGAACCCTTCAGTTTATTGAGGAATGTGGTGTTAAAGCAATTCCTGTAGAGGAGTTAACTGGTTACCCCTCAATCTTGGGGGGACGAGTAAAAACTTTGCATCCCAAAATTTTTGGAGGACTGCTTGCTCGTCGTAATAACGAGAACGATTTGTTTCAGCTACAGGAGTACGCAATTCCCGAGATTGATTTGGTAATTGTTGATCTTTATCCCTTTGAGGATACCGTTGCTTCGGGCGCTTCAGAACAGGAGATAATTGAAAAAATTGATATTGGCGGAATTTCACTCATAAGAGCTTCTGCCAAGAACTACCGCGATGTGCTTGTGGTTTCGAACCGAAACCAGTATAAATCGCTTATTAGCTTGCTCAACAGTAACTCCGGTGGAATATCCATTGACGATCGACGTCGATTTGCCCTCGAAGCGTTCCATACTTCAAGTCACTACGATTCCGCTATTTTTGCACACTTTGCTGGCAAAGATTTTCCCGAGGCTTTCAAGTCGAGTGTCCCGGAACTAAAAAAACTTCGCTACGGCGAAAATCCACATCAGACAGGTGCCTACTACGGTGGATTCTCAAACCTTTTTCAACAGCTGCATGGCAAGGAAGTTTCCTACAATAATCTTCTCGACATTGAGGCTGCGGTAAACTTAATTCGTGAGTTTATCGATCCAACAATTGCTATTCTTAAGCACAACAATGCTTGTGGGTTGGCTAGTCGTCTTACTCTGTTAGAGGCTTGGAAGGATGCACTTGCCGGCGATCCCGTTTCGGCCTTTGGTGGCGTTATTATTTCCAATAAACCAATTGATGCTGAAACGGCTAAAGAAATTGACAAACTATTTTTTGAAGTAATAATTGCACCTGAATTTGGCGACAAAACCTTGCAGCAACTTTCTTCTAAAAAGAATAGAATAATTCTGAAAATGAAGGATTTTAATCTTCCTTCAAAGCAGTTTCGTAGCTTGCTAAACGGAGTCTTGGTTCAAGACAAAGACACGCACACTGAAGCTCCTATTGAATTAAAACCTGTAACGAACGTGGCTCCAACCGAGCAACAGATATCCGATTTAATTTTTGCCAACAAAATAGTTAAGCATTCAAAATCGAATGCAATAGTTTTAGCAAAAAATAACCAGCTAATTGCCAGCGGTGTTGGGCAAACATCGCGTATCGATGCGCTGAAGCACGCCATTGAAAAGGCAATCAATTTTGGATTCGATTTGAACGGAGCTGTTATGGCTTCCGATGCATTTTTCCCGTTCGCCGATTCGGTTGAAATTGCGCATAAAGCAGGAATCGCTGCTGTTGTTCAGCCCGGAGGTTCGGTTCGCGATCAGGAAACCGTTGATTACTGTAACGCAAATGGCATTGCCATGGTTTTTACTGGAATCAGACATTTTAAACATTAGAAAATAGTAATAACTCATACATAAACTGAAATGGGACTTTTTTCATTCTTCACTCAGGAATTGGCAATTGACCTTGGAACCGCCAATACAATCATTATTTATAACGATAAAATTGTGGTTGATGAACCATCTATCGTTGCGCTCGAGCATGCAACAGGAAAACTTATCGCCATAGGCGAGAGAGCTCGACAGATGCATGGTAAAACCCACGAGAACATTCGTACCATTCGTCCCCTGCGCGACGGAGTAATTGCCGACTTTAACGCTGCCGAGCAGATGATTCGTGGCATGATTAAGATGATTAACACTAAGAATCGGCTTTTCACACCATCGCTTCGTATGGTGGTTTGCATTCCAAGCGGAAGTACCGAGGTTGAAATTCGCGCCGTGCGCGATTCCTCTGAGCATGCTGGCGGTCGCGATGTTTACATGATTTACGAACCAATGGCCGCTTCGCTAGGTATAGGTCTCGATGTTGAGGCGCCCGATGGAAGCATGGTGGTTGATATTGGAGGAGGAACCACCGAAATTGCAGTTATTGCTCTGGGTGGAATTGTTTGCAACAAATCAATTCGAATTGCTGGTGACGGTTTCACCGCTGATATTCAGGCATACATGAGACATCAGCATAATATAAAAATTGGGGAGAGAACAGCCGAGGATATAAAAATTGCGGTAGGTTCAGCACTGCCCGATTTGGAGAATCCTCCAGCAGATTTTACCGTTCGTGGACCAAACCTTATGACTGCGTTGCCAATTGAAATTCCGGTTTCATATCAGGAAGTTGCACACTGTCTCGATAAGTCAATTTCAAAGGTTGAAACTGCCATTCTGAGCGTTCTGGAGCAAACACCTCCCGAACTCTATGCCGATATTGTTCAGAAAGGAATTTACCTTGCTGGCGGAGGTGCCTTGCTTCGAGGGCTCGACAAGCGATTGACCGATAAAATTAATATTCCATTCCATGTGGCCGAGGATCCTTTGCATGCTGTTGCCCGTGGAACGGGAATCGCACTAAAAAATATTGAGAAGTTCCAGTTCCTGATGCGTTAGCATCAATTAGTTTTAAAATTACTTTACCATAGGTGGGAAATGAATACACTTCTTCGTTTTATTCAGAAGTACCAGTTTTTATTGTTTTTCCTTCTGCTCGAAGGAATCTCTCTATGGTTTTTAGCTAGTAATAATTATTATCAACGAGCATATTTTGGAGGTATTACGCGCTCTTTTCATGGCTATACATCTAAAAAAATTGCTGAAGGAACTCAGTATTTCAGGCTACGAAAAATTAATGAGCAGCTCGCTAACGAGAACCTTGACCTTCGCAAACAGCTAGCTAAGCATTCGGTAACTGCATTAAGATATGAGTTTGTACAGGGATACGACCAAACTAACCCTGATTACGAATTTATTGGAGCCAGAGTAATTAACAACTCGGTGAATAAGCAGAATAATTTCATTACGTTGAATGCAGGTAAAAACAAGGGAATTGAGAAGGAAATGGGTGTTGTAACCAGCACAGGCGTGGTTGGAATTGTTTTAGGAGTATCTGACCACTTTGCTACCGTTATTTCGCTACTTAATGTTGATTTTAGAATTTCTGCCAAGTTACAACGGACTGGTTACTTTGGCTCCCTTTACTGGGATGGTTTAAACTACAAGCAAGCAATTCTTAGCGAAATTCCACAACATGTCGAAATAATGAAAGGCGACACAATTGTTACTAGTGGATTCTCGTCAATTTTTCCACCCGATATTCCGTTAGGAACCGTTGAATCGTTCGACAAAAAGGCTGGGAACTTTTATACAATTCGGTTTAACCTGTTGAGTGATTTTAAACAACTTGATTACGTGTGGGTTATTACAAGCATGCACAAGACTGAACGTGAAACATTAGAAAATCCGAGTGCAAATGATTAGGGATTCGTTTAAATACATTGGCTACTTTGTATTACTTATTGTACTACAAATATTTGTATTTAATAATGTGCAGTTTAGTAGCTACATAAACCCAATGGTTTACGTTCTGTTCATCCTTATTTTACCCTTCGAAATACGCGGATGGTTGCTACTTATTGTTGCATTTGCAACTGGGCTCAGCATTGATTTATTTATGAATACCCTAGGAATGCATGCATCAGCATCGGTTGCAATGGCATTTGCTAGGCCATTTGTTATTTCATTTTTAAGCCGACGAACCGACCTGGAGTTTAAAGGCAAGGTCCTTATGGGATTAACTGGGATTCAGTGGTATGCGAAGTATGCTTTTATTCTTGTGTTCGTTCACCATTTAATTCTTTTTTATATAGAAATATTTAGTTTCAACCATTTCTTTCTAACGTTTCTAAGGGTTTTGCTAAGTACTGTATTTACCACCACAATTATCTTGATTGCTCAATACTTTACGGTTCAAAATAAATAACCTGAATTGTGCCAGTTAACGTTTCAAACGACAAGCGTAATATCATTGCCGGGATAATTATCCTTGTGTTTCTTGTAGTTATTGTTAGGTTATTCCTGTTGCAGGTTGTTGATACTTCCTATAAACTTTCGGCAAGTAACAATGTGTTGCGTTATATAACACAATATCCGGCGCGTGGGTTAATTTACGACAGGAATGGGGAATTGCTAGTATACAACCAGGCAGCATACGACCTTATGCTTGTCCCCCGTCAGCTAAAAGAATTCGATACAATAGAATTTTGCTCCATTTTAGGATTAACCAAAAAGCAGCTTGATACGGGTATCGCAGAAGCGAAAAATTACTCATACTATAAACCATCAATTTTTCTTAAGCAGGTTTCTGCGCAAACTTACGCCATGCTTCAAGAAAAATTATACAAGTATCATGGTTTTTATGTTCAGCCACGTACGCTTCGTACTTATCCCAGAAAGGTTGCCGGGCATATTCTTGGCTATGTGGGGGAGGTTGATGAAAGAACCATTAATAATGAACCCTACTACCAAATGGGCGATTATATTGGTATTAGTGGGGTTGAAAAAACATACGAAGCTGAACTTCGAGGGAAAAAAGGAGTGAACGTTTTCCTTGTCGATGTTCATAACCGTATTAAAGGTTCGTACGAAGGTGGAAGGTACGATACAACGGCCTTGCTTGGAAAGGACATTATGCTTACCATTGATGCCGATTTGCAGCAATATGGCGAGGAGTTAATGCAAAATAAAATTGGTGGATTGGTGGCTATAGAGCCTAAAACTGGTGAAGTGTTGGCAATGATATCGAGCCCAACATACGACCCTGAACTTTTGGCAGGTAGAAGCAGAACAGCAAATTTTCGTGAACTTGATGCCGATACGTTAAAACCTTTGTTCAACAGAGCTCTAATGGCGCTTTATCCGCCAGGTTCAACCTTCAAAATAGTGAATGCGCTAATAGGCTTGCAGGAGGGAGTTGTTTCGCCAGGAACCAAATATTCATGTGATGGTGGCTACCGCGTAGGTCGTGGAGTAGGTTGCCACATTCATCCTTCACCAACCAATTTGGTTCAATCGATTCAGGTGTCGTGTAATACCTACTACTGCCATGTTTTCAGAAACATTATTGATAAGAGGGAACATGGAGGTGTGGAGAAGGGCTTCACGGTTTGGAAGAATCATGTTGAATCGTTCGGTTTTGGGAAAAAGTTGAATATCGATCAGCCAAACGAATTGGGAGGAACTGTACCTACCATCGATTTTTATAACAGGTACTTCCGAAAAGGTGGCTGGAGTTCACTTACAATTCTTTCGCTTGCCATTGGGCAAGGCGAGCTGGGAACTACTCCGCTGCAAATGGCCAACATGACTGCTGCAATCGCAAATCATGGATACTTTTTTACCCCGCACCTTGTAAAGGAAGTTAAGGGAGAAGTTTCCATTCAACCCAGATTCAACATTAAGCATCGCACTACCGTCGATTCTCTTTGGTTTGACTACCTGATTGAAGGAATGGATTTGGCAGTTAACGGCGAACCGGGTAGTGGAAGTACAGCCCGAATTGCAGCGATACCCGAAATTACTATTTGCGGGAAAACGGGAACATCACAAAATCCGCATGGAAACGATCATTCGGTTTTTGTGGCTTTTGCCCCAAAGGACGATCCCCAAATTGCAATTGCTGTTTACATTGAAAACGCAGGGTTTGGTGCAACATGGGCTGCCCCTATTGCTAGTTTAATGATTGAGAAATACCTGAAAGGTGAAATTTCAAGGATTTGGTTAGAGCAACGAATTCTTGAAGCAAATTTACTTGATAGACGTGCAAAGAAGAAGTAGGTTACTTTACAGGCTCGACTGGCCAACAGTATTCGTATACATCATCCTGGTTTTTATGGGATGGTTAAACATTTATGCAGCCGTATTTTCTGAGGAGCATCAAAGTATTATTGATATTACTCAGCGCTACGGAATGCAGCTTGTATGGATTGGTGCAGCATTTATTATTGGTCTTACCGTTTTACTCATCGATAGTCGATTCTACCAAGTTTTTGCCTACTACTTTTATGCTATCCTAATAGCCATACTTCTTTTTGTACTTATATTTGGTGTTGAAGTAAACGCTTCGCGTTCATGGATTCAACTTGGAGGGGTTCGCATACAACCTGCCGAATTTGCAAAGTTTGCCACTGCTTTGGCGTTAGCTAAGCTAATGAGTGCCTACGGGTTTAAGATTATTCGATTCAAGTCGTTGGCGAAAATTGCCCTGATTATAGCGTTGCCAATGGGATTGATTCTTTTACAGAACGATACGGGATCGGCTATGGTTTACGCTTCCTTTATACTTGTTTTGTATCGCGAGGGATTGCCTCACTGGGTAATGGGATTTTTAACATTTCTAGTTGGCATTTTTATTGCATCTCTTGTATTCAACAAGTTTATTATTCTTCTTGTACTTTTCGTTTTAACAATGTTGCTTTTCATTATTTTAACTAAAAGGTATAAAGTTTCGTTCCAGTTTGCCTTTTTAATATTCGGATTAGTTGCTGTTGTATACGGACTTTCGGAGTTCCTTGAGTTCAATATTTCGTGGTACTACATGCTGCTTATTCCAATATGTATTGGGGTGCCTTTGGCTCTTATATACTCATACCTGAACAAGTTAAAAACTATCGTTTTTTTACTTGGTTTCTTTTTTGTTTCTGCTTCGTTTGCGTTTAGTGTCGACTACCTTTTTCAGAATGTGCTAGAGCGTCACCATCGTGAGCGTATTAATGATTTGCTTGGCATTGAATCGGATCCGTTGGGATGGGGTTACAACGTTAACCAATCGAAAATTGCTATTGGTTCAGGAGGTTTCTGGGGCAAAGGTTACCTTAAGGGAACCCAAACTAAGTACAACTTCGTTCCGGAACAAAGCACAGATTTTATTTTCTGTACAGTTGGTGAGGAGTGGGGGTTTGCAGGCTCGGCTGTTGTTATCCTTCTTTTCCTTTTCTTTTTAATTCGGCTGGTAAGAATTGCCGAAAGGCAGAAGGAACTGTTTGCCAGAATATATGGATATGGAGTTGTTTCGGTTTTCTTCTTCCATATTGCAGTAAATATTGGGATGACAATTGGACTGTTCCCAGTTATTGGAATTCCGCTGCCCTTCTTTAGCTATGGAGGTTCGTCGCTGTGGGCATTTACTATACTACTCTTCATTTTCCTTAAGCTCGATAGTTCCCGCCTTGACTAGGTCTGGTGTCCAGCCCGATGGCTCAACGCCAAATTCATTAATTACATGGTAAGTAAGTTCGGGGAAGAACTTTAGAAACTGTTCAAGAATAAAATCGTAGTTAACTGTTAGCGTGTCAAGCGCAAAATCTGTTTTATCGGGTAGCGAGGTAAATGTGCTCATAATCTCAATGGCATCACCAACCCCCTCGATGGTTTGGTAGCTGTAAAGCCTGTTGCTTTGAATTAAAAAGGGGAGGTGCCTTCTAATGATTGGTGGCAAGTCGCGGTAACGCTGTACCATTTGGTAGTAAAACTTCCGGCAAAAACTATTTAATGGGAATGGCGAAAAGGTTGGCCAGTACCTAGCCAAAAAGTGATCAAAAAAAACATCTACAACAACACCTGCATACTTTCGGTATGCATCGCGAAATAGTAAACGTACCTCGTGCGTTGCTGGGTGATTGTCTGTAAAAAAATCGATCGATCGGTGAATGAAAATTCCTTTCTGAACCATATCGGGGTACCTGTTTAGGTATCGACCCTTCACCTGGTCACCAATAAAGTTGCCAAGCCTAATGTCGACATCATCGCCCGAAAGGTAGAGATGTGCCAAAAAATTCATTAAAATCGATTTTTTCCAAAGATAACAAGAAAAATGAATTGATGGAATGTGATTTTCTAAACTTTTTTAACATATCGTTTCGCAATTTTTTTAAATCAGCGGAAATGTGTGCAATTATGAAATACATGTGTTCGTTATCGAACACTATTTGTTAGGATTTTATTCCAGTTGCATTGTCTAATGTTCATATTATCAGTGGTTAATAATTTTTGGTATAAAGTATGAATTAGTGTAGGGAAAATGGAATTATTAACCCTTAAAATAGCAAAGACAATGAAAACAAAAAGAATTATGATGGTGCTAGTAATGCTAATGGTTTCAACCTTAATTACCAGAGCACAAAGTCAGGTGTTTTTCAGTATCACCGATTTAGCATCAAAACTTCAAAAGGAGCTGAACGTTCCTGTTGAGGTTAGCGAACGTTTATCGGAGGCAACCGCATACGTTTCTTTTAAAGTTAAAGAGGACGGAGCTTTAAGCATTGCAAGAGTATGGGGCAAGAATCTCTCTGAAAAAAGTTTAGTTGAGGTAAGCAGTAGCATTGAGAACCTTTGGGAATCGGGAGTTAGGTATGAAGGCGACGAGAGACAATTCGTAATAAAAGTGTTTTTTAAAACTTGGTAGGTGGAGTTAGTAATAAAAAAACCGCTTCGAACGAAGCGGTTTTTTTATAGTTTAAGTTACTACTTAAGGTTATGTTTCTTAACGAAATTTTCGAGAACACCTTTTAGGTCAGGTAATCCAATCTCTGCCAAATCGTAGTAAACCCTTGTTGTAGGTTTCTTAATGTTGATAATACGAGAAAGATCAATTGGAGTACCAATAATTACGGTGTCGCAATCGGTGTTGTTAATGGTAGCTTCAAGGTCTTTGAGCTGTTGCTCACCGTAACCCATTGCTGGAAGAATGTTTCCAATGTTTGGGTAAATATCGTAGGTTTCTTTTAACTTTCCTACAAGGTAAGGGCGAGCATCGATTTCCTCGCTAGCACCAAATTTACGGGCTGCAACGGTACCTGCACCAATTTTCATCTCACCGTGGGTAAGGGTTGGGCCATCCTCAACAATTAAGCAACGTTTTCCGCTAATCAGCTCAGGCTTATCAACGGTAATTGGCGAAGCTCCGTCAACAACAATAGCTTTTGGATTGCGGCTGCGGATGCTTTCGCGTACAGTTTGAATTCCTTCTGGTGAAGCAGAATCCATTTTATTAATAACAACAACATCGGCCATGCGTAGGTTAACCTCACCTGGGTAGTAGCTAATTTCGTTACCTGGACGGTGTGGATCGGCTACTGTAATGGTTAAATCGGGTTTGTAGAAAGCAAAGTCGTTGTTTCCACCATCCCAAAGAATTACGTCGCAACCACTAGGATCCTTTTCTGCTTCGCGAAGAATGGCTTCGTAATCAACTCCAGCGTAAATAACGTTTCCACGCACTACATGTGGTTCGTACTCTTCCATTTCCTCAATGGTACACTTGTGTTTCTTTAGATCTTCAACAACTGCATAACGCTGAACTTTTTGAGCAACTAGGTCGCCGTAAGGCATTGGGTGACGAACTGCAACAACTTTCAGTCCCATTCCCATTAAGTGCTCAATAACTTTCCGTGAAGTTTGCGATTTTCCGCAACCAGTACGTGTTGCAACAACTGCAATTACAGGCTTGTTGCTCTTCACCATGGTTTCGTTAGGACCAATCAGCATGAAATTTACTCCGGCAGCATTTACTATCGAGCTAATTTTCATTACATGATTGTAGGTTACGTCGCTGTAAGAGAATACACAATCGTGTACGTTTTTCTCTTTAATAATTTTAACCAAATCTTCTTCGGCAAAAATAGGAATACCTGCAGGGTAAAGTTTGCCAGCAAGTTCAGCAGGGTACTTCCTACCATCAATGTCGGGAATTTGTGCTGCTGTGAAAGCAACAACATTGTACTGCTCGTTATCGCGGAAGAAAGTGTTGAAATTGTGAAAATCTCTTCCTGCAGCACCGATAATAACTACGTTACGTTTTGTCATAAAACCTCCTTTGTTTGATTTATATGTATTTTTTTGTTGATAACTAAAAAACGACTTACAAAAATAATTTTTTAGGTAAGAGCCCAAAAGATATTCACTAGTAAAGTTTAATCGAGGTTCAGTAAAATTTGTTAAAAACACTGAATAACAGGTTGTTGTATGTGAATATGTTAAGAAACATCTTTGCCTGGTTAGGGGTAGGGAGTGGTTGTGCTAAAATAACTTTCCGTTTGAATCGTTTTATGTGAACTATACATCGTGCTTTTTTTTTACTTTTACAAAAATTTTTTGTAAGCATGGACAGAATGAGGTTACATACAAAATCGTTGGTAAAGAAATATCGTTCGCGAACAGTTGTTAAGGGCGCTTCGGTTGAGGTTAACCAAGGCGAAATTGTTGGGCTTCTTGGCCCAAATGGCGCTGGAAAAACCACAACTTTTTACATGATTGTAGGTTTGGTTACCCCAAATTCAGGAAGAATATTCCTCGATAATGATGATATAACTGGAGAACCAGTTTATAAGCGTGCACAGCGGGGAATTGGTTACCTTGCTCAGGAAGCTTCGGTTTTCCGTAAGTTAAGCGTTGAGGACAACCTGAAAGCCGTGCTTGAAATGACAAGTTTTTCGAAGGAGTATCAGCGCGAGAAGGTGGAAACGCTTCTTAACGAATTTGGCTTACAAAAAATTCGAAAAAGTTTGGGTATCCAGCTTAGCGGTGGTGAACGAAGACGTACTGAAATAGCTCGCGCGTTGGCTCTCGATCCAAAGTTTATTCTTCTAGATGAACCCTTTGCGGGTGTCGACCCAATTGCTGTTGAGGATATCCAAAATATTGTGGCTCACCTAAAAGATAGGAATATAGGTATTCTTATTACCGACCATAATGTTCATGAAACACTTACCATTACCGATCGTGCTTACTTACTTTTCGAAGGTGACATTTTAAAGGCCGGCACCGCTGAGGAACTTGCTGAGGATCCCGAGGTAAGGAAAGTTTATTTGGGTCAGAATTTTGAGTTACGTAGGTAGTTTGCACTTGCAAATTGAAAACTGCCTGCTGTGAATTACCGACGGGTTTGCTAGAAAATAATCTGGAATCCCATTCTCACGCCAAACTTTTCAATGTTTGGGTTGTTTAGGTGCGATAAGCGCCACATGGCATCAACTCTAACTACCTTAAAAATATTTTCAACGCCTACACCAACCTCAACGTAGGGTTTCGAAACTGAGTTCAGCCCATCGGGAAAAACCAGAACATTTTTGTTTTCTTGGCTAATTGAGCCAATAAGCGTTTTTGCAGTAATTACTTCGCGCCATTTCAGCCTGCGCATTAAGGGAATATGGTTGAGGAAAAGGCCTTGAAAATGGTGCTCAACAACTAAGCTGGCATACTGGTCCGATGCAAACTCGTAGTAGTTCATCATGTTGTAGGCAAACCTATCGAATGCGTATGTTTCGTTCCCCTCGTGGAGTTGAAGTAATGGGTAGGGAACAGCCCCGAAAATTTTTCCAGCGTCAATAATGTAGCGCATGTAACCCAAAGGGTTAATGTTCACTTTGTGGTAGTAGTTTAGGTGTAGCTTCAAGAAACTGTAATCGCTTCCAAGAAAACCTTTATATGCTCCGGTTATATCGAAGCTAATTTCAGGATAAATGCTTCCGAGGCTAACCCGTTCGAATTCACCGTTAACAAAGCGCTCGTTTTTCACCCAACGTGTATTTAGGGTAAGGCTTGTGGTAGCAATGCTCGAGAGCGTGTCGGTGCCGTTTGTTGAAAAGAAATTTATGTAATCCGATGAGTAAACGTTGCGGTAGCTAGTGGTAATGGTGTTGGAGAAGCCAGCAAACCATTCGTGTTCATACTTCGTGCTAAACTCATCAACTAGTGTGAGCTTGTAGTTTGGGTTTCTCCGCAGAATTGATGTGAGGATATTGTCCTCAACTAGCGCATTTGGGCTTTGCCCCAGCTGTTCAATATCCTTTTTGTAGCTAACAAAAATAGTTTTTCGGGGAATTTTGCTAAAAACGTACTGAACCTCCCCGCCATACTTGAACCGCTCGTCCTTATCGCCGTAAGCACCAAATGCTGAAAACATAATTTTTCGGCTAAAGTAGTTGCTGGTTCTGCCCGATAGCCGGAACCGGTTTCCCTCAATTTCGTTGAAGCTGTAGGTTTTGTAGTAGGGCCCCAGTTCAATCCACCCAATTGTGTAGTGGTAGTTCACAAACATGTCGAGAATGTCAATGAAGGTTTTATAGAGTCTTGCCTCCTTTACCGAATCAACCATGGAGTAAATGGAGGCTTCCTTCTCTGTGAGCTTAAAAGGGCGTGTTTGTGCCCAGTAAAGGCTATCCTTTTCCAACGCTTCTTCTTCAATGCTGATTGTGCTTTTCTCTTCAAGAATTTCCTTTGGAATGGATTTGTTGAGGTTTACATTCTTGTACACGGTTGTTTTTGTTCCAAAAAAACCTGTGGTGCGTTCGGTGAGGTTAAAGTCAACAAATATTTTGAGCTGGCTCGGAAACCAGGTTGAATCGTTAACCAGCTGGTAATCGGTGCTGGCCACCATGTCGTTCATGAAGTTAAGGTTAACGCCTGCTGATAAGCGGAGTTGGATTTTTACAATTGCCCAAGTTTTGCTATCAACCCAAAAATCGCCTGTAAACGTGGGCTCTTGTTTTCGTTTGGGTTTGAACGAGAGTTGGTAACACCAGCTGTTGCCAATAAAGGTACTGTCGATAAGGTAGTACTTATAGTAGAAAAGACCGGCATTTGCTATTGGGCTTACTAGCCCTTGGTCAAGTATATTTATAAAGTTGTCGTAAACGTTAATGTTCTGGTAAATTTTACCAGTAAACTGGCTAACGCTCTCGTTGTTTATTCCAGAAATTTTTGAGGCCTTAATCACTTCCTTCTCAATTCTTGGATCCTGCTGGAAGTAGTAATCGGATATGGCTTCGGTAATAAAAATTGGAAGGTATGTTTTGCCGGTTACGGCATTGGT
>CAZLXF010000021.1:0-20746 GCA_964563065.1 uncultured Rikenellaceae bacterium
AATATCTCATTAATATTTAAACCGATACCAAATTCTGCCTGATAAACATCAAGTGGCTTTTTATCCATTGATTTAGTTGAAGCACCTGTTGCAAACATATCAAACATATGCCACGACTCGTAGTAATCAATATCTAATACCTGAGTGTAGTTAAACGAGAACCGCATGTAGTAATACTTTGAGAATTGAAAATTTAGGTTTGCTTTTGCAAAGTAGAATGGAATATTTTTCTCTGGTCTGTGTTGATATACCAGCTCGTCCTTAAATGTGTATTTCATAAACCCAAGAGTGGGATTATTTGTCTCAACACTTCCATCTACAACCGAAACTCCATAGTAATCAACATAGCCCCTAAGGTAGCTGTCAAACTGAGGTCTTAGTAGCATTCCCCCTCCTAAATCTACTGATAAACTAATCTGAGGTAACCCAAACTGAAACCTAACAAAACCAGGAGCAGAAACTGATTTTGTTCTAATAATATGATATAAATCTGAATCTGAAATTTCAGGGATATATCCCATAATCTCAGGAAAAGAATAGTTGTGGTAGTTTGTTCCCAAAACACTTGATGTATTAAACGACGACACACCCACACCAAAACCAATAAATGGTTTTATCATGTATACTAAGTTTAGCGAAAAATTAAGTTTATATTCTTCGACAAAACTATAATAATCATGTGAAACATAATCTGTATAGTATCCCCAACCATCACCATTATCCACCCAGTCAGTTTCTTCAAAGCGATATTCATTGATTGTTGATAAATAACTATCAACATTAACCCCAATTGCTGGTTCAATAAACAATCCTTCCCTAAAAAGCGATCTTTTAAACTTTGATTTATAATGCCAATCATTAGCTACACGCTCAATGCTTATTTTTGAAGATTTCTTCCCCCTTCCTGATTTTACGTAGTAATACTGGTTTCCGATATAACTAACTAGGTTTCCATCTTTGCGAATTCCTGAATATTCAACATTCGTTTTATACACGTAGGTGTTTGAAAAAAAGTTTTTCTTTTTTACAATCAGTTCTAACTGTTCCGGATTATAAACAACACCCAATCCATCAGGGAAGTAGGTTACAATATGTTTATATAAACTATCGGGGCTTATGTTTCCTTTCATCCTTTCCTTGGGCGACAGGAAGTTGAAAACTGTTTTAGCTTTTTTATCCCCAAAGTACTGTAGGTTTCGCTGCCCATTAACAAAGAAACTATCGGGGTTATTTATAAACCTATCTAACGATTTTAGGTAGTTCAGCACGTAGGCCTTGTTCGGATCGCTCACGCCCGGATATTTCTGGTCAACTTGAGCTTTAGTTCCTTTGCTAAAAGATAAGATGCAGAAAAAAAAGACAAGCATCCCAAAAGAGTAATTTTTCATTATTCTCAAAAATTTTTATTGATTTTTACTTATTCACCTACAAAATTCCATGTTTTCCAGTCTTCGCCTAGCTGGTAGCTAACGTTAAGGGTTGGATTCTGCTCCTTGTTGTTATGAATTATCGAAGAAGTTGAAACCTTTGTTGTTACGTAGTCAACCAGCTCGCCAAGCGAGATATTACCCTCGGAATCCTGTAGCCCCTTTAGCAGGTAGTAGGTAAACATGCCATGAAATTTTTGCCTGTAAGGCAGAGCGGATTCGTTCCCTGCACTGGCCGAAAGCACAACCATTTTGCCATCAATGGCATCCTCTTTGGGCCTAACCCTAACGGCACGGGCAGCAAGCAGTCCCTGCTCGCGTCCGCCTCCGCTAAAACAGGCATCCAGAAAAACGGTTACGCCCTTTGATGGATTCTCGTTGAGTTTGGTGTATAAATCCTTCAGTTTTATTCCAAACTCTAAATCGTTCCCACTCACATCTACCGGAATTAGGTATGCTTCCTTTGTCTTTTCATCAGGGAAACCATGACCAGCAAAGAAAACAATGGCTTCACCATTCCCCTTGGTTGCTTTTAGCAGGCTGGTTAGCTGGTTAATTCCACGGTGCATTTCCACCGCCTTTGCATCCTGCAAAAATATTATGTTCGATTCCTTTATACCCAAGGTTTTTATGGCGTACTGCTTAAAGGTTTCAGCATCGCGGCGCGCAAACTCTACGTTCGACTCGTAGTTCAATCCCTTCTGGTTCGATTGGTAATCTTCATTCCCAATTATCAGGGCGTACCTGTACTCGTAAACTTTTCCCGAAACGGGAATCAGCGTATCCACATCGGAAACCATCTCCTCTTTCTTCTGCTCAGCGTAAAGTTTTGGCGCCAAATCGTCTGGTTGTTTTGTTTCCACAAAAAACTCATTCTGCCCTTCATTCCCTTTGGAATCCTGCGCTAACACCTTTATAGGGTATGTTCCACCAATCCTCGAAAATTGAATCTTTGCAATAAAAACCGAGTCATTCAATGGGATAGCCTTAATATCGTTAATGTTTACTCCTCCAATTGTATTTCTGTCTTTAACCAGCACTTTCACCTCCAGCTCCTTGTCATATACCTGCGGGCGGAAACCTTCCATTACGCCCTCGGGCGATAGAATGGTGATTTGCGGTGGCGTTAAATCCTTAACATCATCTGCACTAATTGTAAACTGCGCCATGTAGTTCCGTGGAGACTTCGCCATAAATTTTACCCACTGTGTTGGATCCATAGCATCCTCAACGCTCCCTGCGTAGTGGAACGGAAAATCTATGGCAAAAGAACTTGTATTCAACTGAGCCTCCTCGTTAATCACAAACTTTAGCGTTTGCGAGGAGTTGAAGTAGAAGTTATCAATCCGGTTCTCATCAAATGTTTTGCACGTTACTGAGCCATCACCGGGAATAACAACATCTTTCTTGTTAAAAACAACAAACGAGTTAGCATCCTCTATGGGCTGCATTTTCTTGTCGAGCCACTCCACCTGAATCACCATGGAGAATTCGTTGTTGTCAACCTTACCTGTTGTAACCTTAATTCGCCCCTGCTTGCTGCCGGGGGCAGTAAAGATTAGGTTCTGTGCGTCAATATTTGCAGCGCATAATACGAGCGAAGCTAAAAGCAACAAAAATCTTTTCATATCATTATTATATTGATTATCTATTCGTTAATACTTTTTATTTTGCAATTGAAGATAGATATTGATAACAAATTCCACAATGACGTAAATCCGTCATTTTTCAAGCTAAAAATAAAAACTAAAACAACAATTAGATATCACTGAATTCAGTGATTTAAATGGATGGCGTATAGGTTACCCAACCCTTGGAGGTTGCCATGCAAATCAGTTCTGCAGTGGTTTTTACTGAATATTTACTCATCATTTTTTTACGATGGGTTTCAACCGTATTAAATGAAATGCTCAGGGTTTCCGCAATTTGTTTGCTATTTAGTCCCTTTGCCAAAAGGTTTATAATACTTAACTCACGAACAGTTGGGGTAGATGGTTCTGGTTCCGAAATCAAAGCAAGTTTTATGCTACTTACCAACTGTTTTTCATTGAATGGTTTAGTAATGTAGTTTAAAGGTTTTAGTTTGCTAGCTTTTTTAATTGTTTCAACATCGGAGTAGGCTGTAATAAAAATAAAGGGGATATAGTATTTGTCCTGAACCTCTCGCATTAAGTCTATTCCGGTTTTTGTTCCGTTCAAGTTTATGTCGCAAAGAATTAAGTCGGGGGATACCGAAAGCAGCTTCATTTTTGCCATTTCGAAGCTGGTAGCCACGCCAACTACATCGTACCCCTTTTCAGAAAGCACACATTCAATGTCCTTTGCTACAACAATCTCGTCCTCAACAATAAATAATTTCTTCATCAAGTAGATTAAATTGGTTTCTTAACCAACAAATTGACAAATAAATAAACATCTAATCAATCACTGAATTCAGTTAATTTTAGCTGCAAACTAATCTTTGCTCCACTCTGATTCGAAAGTTGAATATCCCCATTATGCTGTAATACAATGCTTCGTACCAAATCGAGCCCGAATGAATCGGTCTTTTCTAAATCAAAATTCGCAGGGAATCCCTTTCCCGAGTCGCTAACATTAATGGCAAGCACACCATTGTTTGATGAAACTTCAACTTGAATCTTATTTTCTAATTGATTTTCAGACTGTCCATACTTTAACGCATTGGTCAGCAACTCATTTATTAGTAAACCAACATGAACAGTATCCTCAATACGCAGCTTCACATCCTCTACCTCAACCTGTACATTAATATTATCATCAAAGCCAACCGATTGTACTAAGTATTCTACTAACTCTTCAATATATTTTTTTAGATTTACTTCATAAAAAAGGTTATCCTTGTAAAGCTTTTGATGCATAATCGCAATTGAAACTATCCTATTACGTGCATCCTTCAGTGCTCTTTTAGTTTCAATATTTTTTGTTTTATACGACTGGATATTGAAAAGGCTCGATACCATTTGTAGATTATTTTTCACCCTATGATTTAACTCTTTCAAGACAATATTTACCTGTTCATTTTTCTGTTGTGCCAGACTGAGCGCAGCATCCAGCTGAATATTCTTTACATCCATTTCATGCTTGTGTTTCTCATGCTCATTTATAAAAAGCGAAATACTTAAAAAGATGATTGATAGCGACATAACCGTATTTGACATATAAATATACGGTGCAACAGATAGGGCAAATTCATTAGGAATTGTAATTACTTCAAGATATTTAGTTAGCAATATGAGGGTAATAAAGTAAAAAGAAATCAGTACTTGGTTCAACCTTCTTTTAAAGAAGTAGAAGCCTAGGACAATACAGGCAAAGTAGAAGTAATCGGTGCTGATTCGGCCATATTCATAGTTAACGTAAAGAAGCATTACCGGAACTGTGATAATAGTAAGCACTGTACCAATTTTATTGTACCCCAAACGATTCAACAAAAACATCAGCATCAAATTCACAATAAAAAGCACATCGTTAAATGCTAATCTATACTGAGAGTTTAATGCCAGAAATACGCAGTACACTAATGCAAAAAAGGATCCGACAATACTTATTCCATTGGAAATTCTAATCCTCATTCCGAGGTCGAAATCGCACTCTTCACTAATCCCATTATTTAATACACTTTGCCAAAATGATGTAAGTTTTTTCATCTTGTCATGTTAAAATAATTCCACCTCCTTGGCAAAGGAAATAAGTTGTCCAATTTTATTTATTCTAATTTTTTTGAAAATATTCCTCTTATGATTATCAACTGTGTAGTAGCTCCTACCCATAATTCTTGCTGTTTCCCTAACAGTTTTTCCTTTGCATATTATCTTTATAACTTCAATTTCAACCTTCGACAACTTCCCTAGTTTTTCACTATTTAACTTTTTCGAGAGGTTCTCAAATTGCCTTTTAAGCTGAATATAATTCCTAATTTCATGGGTAACGTCAATATCGATGGCTAAGTTTTTTAGCGGGGCTCCATTCTCATCTCGCTCAAATACCACTCCAATAGCATGGTAATTTGAAAGAGTACCATCGGCATTGCGCATGGAGTATACGTATGAACCAACTCCATTGTCCCTCTTGTAATCAATTATCGACTCAGCAATCCACTCCAAGTCCTCCTCAACAATTACATTCGGTAAAAAATTGGGATTGTTAACAATTTCTTCTCTTGTATATCCGCTTATTCGTTCACCTGCATCGTTAACCCACTCTACCATTTTGGTTGAAAGGTTGTTTACATGAATTACTGCTGGAATGCTATTTAGAATTTTTTTATAGAAGTCACGTTCGGCAATGACACTATCTATTTCTTTATCTGATAGTTTTACAGTATGTTTCTTCATAAATGCATGGAAAAAAATTTTCTTTAAACTAGCAAAAAATAGTATTAAACATAGCGATTTAATTAATAAATTCTTTTTACTATCACTAAATTTGACATTGTTTTACCAGAATTACCTCATTATGATAACTTTCATTTCCTCTCTTGCATTACTCCTCCTCGGCTACGCCCTTTACGGCCGTTTTGTCGAACGAGTTTTTGGTGCCGATAAGAATAGAGAAACACCCGCTTACACACAGAACGATGGGGTGGATTTTGTTCCTCTTCCCTGGTGGAAAATATTCCTAATACAATTTCTGAATATTGCTGGTCTCGGCCCAATTTTTGGCGCCGTGCTCGGCGCAGCGTACGGCCCAATTGCTTTCCTCTGGATTGTGCTAGGTTGCATCTTTGCTGGTGCTGTTCACGATTACTTCTCGGGCATGCTCTCCATCCGCAACGAAGGTGCAAGTATTCCCGAAGTGGTTGGAAAGTATTTGGGAATTGGCTTTAAGCAGTTTATGCGGGGCTTTACCGTTTTGTTGATGATTCTTGTAGGAGCAGTTTTCGTGGTTGGCCCGGCTGGAATTCTGGCAAGCCTCACTCCCGAATCCCTCACCAAAACGTTCTGGGTATACGCTGTTCTGGTTTACTACATTCTAGCCACACTTCTCCCTATCGATAAGCTAATTGGCAGAATTTATCCTCTCTTTGGCGCAGCCTTGCTTTTTATGGCAATCGGAATTGGAATTGCGTTAGTTGTTGGCGATTACAATCTTGTTGAGTTGAGTCCTGGCAATTTTCACAACATGAAAGCTAACGCTTCAAATTTCCCTGCATTCCCTCTGCTTTTCGTAACTATTGCCTGCGGGGCAATTTCGGGCTTCCATTCTACCCAAAGCCCCCTTATGGCTCGCTGCTTAAAGAATGAAACTCTTGGAAGAAGAGTCTTTTACGGAGCCATGGTTGCCGAAGGAATCGTTGCGTTAATTTGGGCTGCAGCAGCCATGACTTTCTTTGGAGGAGTTCCACAGCTTAACAATGCGCTTGCCGAGCATCAAAACGATGCTGCATGGGTTGTGAAACAAATTTCCGATACAACTTTGGGGAAAATTGGTGGAATTCTCGCAATTCTTGGTGTAGTTGCTGCACCAATTACCTCTGGCGATACAGCATTCCGTTCGGCTCGATTAATCGTTGCTGATTTTCTTCGTTTTAAACAGGGGAAAATCGTAAATCGTCTTCTCGTTAGCATTCCTCTTTTTGCAATCGGTTTTACGCTAACTCAGTTCGATTTTGCCATAATTTGGCGATACATGGCATGGAGCAATCAAACTCTTGCTACAGTCGTTCTCTGGGCTATTACGGCTTACCTCGCCAAGGAGAAGAAGTTGTTCTGGATTACATTTATTCCTGCAGTATTCATGACTGCGGTAATTTGCAACTATATTCTCATTGCTCCCGAAGGGTTTCAGCTTAGCCAAACAATTGGTTACCCAATAGGTATAGCCACTGCCGTTGCTTCAGCAATAGCCTTTTGGGTTTTCATTAAGCGGAAATAAAAAAAAGCGGTACAAAGTACCGCAAAATTTTAAAAAATATTTCAGTAAACGGACACTGAGGCTCTCGAAGTGTCCGTTTCTCATTTAAGCTTCACCAGCGTTACCGCCAAAGTTCATTGGGAAAGGAGGCATTCCAGTATTACCCTCACCAATCTTTATGGTTCCGTGCATACTCTCAAACTTGGTTACATTATCCTTTAATGCCGCCAGCAAACGTTTCGCATGGTCGGGCGTTAAAATAATTCTCGATTTTACCTGAGCCTTAGGCATTCCTGGCATTACCCTTACAAAATCGAGGATAAACTCCGAAGCAGAATGGGTTATAATTGCCAAGTTGGAATAGTTCCCCTGAGCAACCTCATCGCTTAGCTCAATATTAAGTGGATTCTTTTTTTCAGACATAGTTGTACTGTTTAATTTTTCTGCAATTTAAAAAAAAACGAGGGTGATTACCCTCGCTTTTTCCAAAAAAATGTATTTTTTTTATTCTTCGTTTGATTCTACTTCAATAGCTTGAGTCGCTTGTGAAATTAGTTCATGCTCTTCCTTGGAGTATACAACAATGTTGTTAAACTCTCTTAATCCTGTTCCTGCAGGTATTAAGTGTCCACAGATAACATTCTCCTTCAAGCCTTCAAGCGTATCTACTTTTCCATGAATTGCTGCTTCGTTCAGAACCTTTGTAGTTTCCTGGAACGATGCTGCCGACATGAAGCTGCTGGTTTGTAACGCTGCTCGGGTAATACCTTGTAGTACCTGACTTGATGTTGCAGGAACTGCATCACGAGCCACAATTACTTTAAGATCCTTACGCTTCAACATCGAATTCTCATCACGAAGTTTGCGGGCAGTAATTATTTGTCCAGGACGAACTTCAGGTGAATCACCCGAATCAACAACAATCTTCTTATCGTAAATCCAATCGTTCTCGTCCATAAACTCCCACTTATCCACAATCTGCTTTTCAAGGAAACGTGTATCACCCGGATCATCTATCTCAACCTTGCGCATCATCTGGCGAACTATAACCTCGAAGTGCTTATCGTTGATTTTTACTCCTTGCATACGGTAAACTTCCTGAACCTCGTTCACAATGTACTCCTGAACTTTTGTAGGCCCTTTAATTGCAAGAATATCAGAAGGTGTAATGGCTCCGTCAGATAATGGAATACCAGCTCTCACGTAATCATTCTCCTGAACAAGAATCTGTTTCGATAGCGGAACAAGGTATTTTTTTACCTCTCCAGTTTTCGAGGTGACAACAACTTCCCTGTTACCACGTTTCACCTTACCAAAAGTTACTTCCCCGTCTATTTCTGAAACTACTGCTGGGTTCGAGGGGTTACGAGCTTCGAAAAGTTCAGTTACGCGTGGCAAACCACCAGTAATATCACCCGATTTCCCAACTGCACGAGGAATTTTCACCAGAATGTCACCTGCATTAACCTCCTTACCTTCATCAACAACAATGTGCGATGAAACAGGCAGGTTGTAGGATTTGATAACATCCTTACCGCTCATAATTTTAATTATGGGGTTCTTGGTTTTATCCCTGGTTTCAATAATTACCTTCTCGCGGAATCCGGTTTGTTCGTCCGACTCCTCACGGAATGTAACCTCTTTAACAACAGCCTCGAAAGCAATTTTACCAGCTGATTCAGATATAATTACAGCATTCCATGGATCCCAGTCACATACCAACTGTCCTTTGGAAATATCATCACCATTATTGATGTAAAGTTTCGATCCGTATGGAATTGTATGTGTAGAAAGGGTAATCCCTGTATTCTTGTCAACTATCCTGAGTTCGGCCAAACGACCAATCACAATCTGATAGTTATTGTTGGCATCATCAACCTTCTCTACACTCTTAAGTTCTTCAATTTCAGCACGACCATCGAAGCGGGCAACAATTTTCGAATCGGAAATAATGTTCGAAGCAGTACCCCCTACGTGGAATGTACGAAGTGTAAGCTGTGTACCAGGCTCACCAATCGACTGTGCAGCAATTACGCCTACAGCCTCACCTTTTTGAATCATTCTTCCCGTTGCAAGGTTACGTCCGTAACATTTTGCGCAAACACCCTTCTTCGACTCACAGGTTAGTACCGAACGTATTTCAACTTGCTCAATGGGCGAGTTTGCTATCTCTTTGCAAATTTCTTCAGTAAGCTCCACTCCTGCTGCAACAATTAATTCACCTGTTAACGGATGGTAAACATCATGTACAGTAGTTCTACCAAGAATTCTCTCGTATAGTGTTTCAACAACTTCTTCGTTTTTCTTAATTGCAGTAGCAACTAGTCCACGAAGAGTTCCGCAATCGCTCTCTGTAATAATAACATCCTGCGAAACGTCAACCAACCTACGAGTAAGGTAACCAGCGTCAGCTGTTTTCAACGCAGTATCGGCCAAACCTTTACGAGCACCGTGAGTTGAAATAAAGTACTCAAGTACCGAAAGACCTTCCTTAAAGTTCGAAAGAATTGGGTTCTCGATAATCTCGCTTCCGGTTGAACCTGATTTTTGAGGTTTTGCCATCAGACCACGCATCCCGCAGAGCTGACGAATCTGCTCCTTCGAACCCCTCGCGCCTGAGTCAAGCATCATGTAAACCGAGTTGAACCCTTGATTATCTTCCGATAGTTTCTTCAGAAGAGTTACCGTTAGTTTTGCGTTAGTGTGTGTCCAAATATCAATAATCTGATTATAACGTTCGTTGTTTGTTATAAGTCCCATGTTATAGTGAGAAAGCACTTCTTCAACGTTTGAATATCCTTCCTCAACCAAATCCTGCTTCTCAACGGGAACCATTACATCATCGAGGTTAAACGAAAGTCCTCCTTTAAAAGCAATGTAGTATCCCAAATCCTTGATATCATCAAGGAACTGTGCAGTTCGGGCAATACCCGATTTTTTGAGTACGCTTCCAATAATATCGCGAAGCGATTTTTTCGTTAGCAACTCATTAATATATCCCATCTCGGTAGGTACATTCTGGTTGAATATTATCCTACCTATAGTGGTTTCGATTAATTCGTTTTTAATAGTTCCATCCTCATTTGTAATGGGCAAGCGCACCTTTACAATCGCATGAAGATCTGCAACCTTCTCGTTGTAAGCGATAATAGCTTCCTCGGCTGAATAGAACTTCAACCCTTCTCCCTTCGAACCTTTTCTTGGCTTAGTAATATAGTACAAGCCAAGAACCATGTCCTGCGAAGGAACGGTAATAGGAGCCCCGTTTGCTGGGTTCAAAATATTATGTGAACCAAGCATAAGAAGTTGAGCCTCAAGTATTGCTTCGTTTCCAAGAGGAAGGTGAACGGCCATCTGGTCACCATCAAAGTCGGCGTTGAACGCAGTACACGACAGGGGATGAAGCTGAATTGCCTTACCTTCAATAAGTTTTGGTTGAAAAGCCTGGATACCAAGCCTGTGAAGTGTAGGCGCACGGTTCAGAAGAACTGGGTGACCTTTCAACACATTCTCCAAAATATCCCAAACAACAGGATCCTTGCGGTCAACAATTTTCTTGGCCGATTTAACTGTTTTTACAATCCCTCGTTCAATCAGTTTCCTAATAATGAATGGTTTGTAAAGTTCAGCAGCCATATCCTTTGGCAATCCACACTCGTGCATTTTTAGTTCTGGTCCAACAACAATTACCGAACGAGCCGAGTAGTCAACACGTTTACCAAGTAAGTTCTGACGGAAACGTCCTTGTTTTCCCTTCAAACTATCACTCAACGACTTGAGTGGGCGATTGGCATCGGTTTTAACTGCATTACTCTTTCTTGAGTTATCAAACAGAGAATCAACCGATTCCTGAAGCATACGCTTCTCGTTACGAAGAATAACCTCAGGAGCCTTTATCTCAATTAGTCGCTTTAAGCGGTTATTACGAATAATTACCCTACGGTACAAATCGTTAAGGTCAGAGGTAGCAAATCTTCCTCCATCGAGTGGAACAAGGGGACGGAGTTCGGGTGGAATTACTGGAATTACTTTCAGAATCATCCACTCAGGTTTATTAACACTCACCGATTCCCTGAATGCTTCAACCACTTGTAACCTTTTTAACGCTTCGTTCTTACGCTGCTGCGAAGTTTCGGTATTTGCCTTATGGCGAAGATCGTAGCTAAGCTCATCTAAATTGAGACGGGATAAAAGCAAATGTAACGCTTCAGCTCCCATTGCAGCAATAAACTTATTAGGATCGGAATCTTCAAGATGCTGGTTATCCTTTGGAAGGGTATCCAGTATATCCAAGTACTCCTCCTCAGTTAAAAAATCCATGTACTGAACACCATCCTGAGCCTTAATCCCTGGATTTACTACAACGTAGCGCTCATAGTAAATAATCGAATCTAACTTTTTTGTTGGCAATCCAAGGAGGTATCCAATTTTATTGGGTAGCGAACGGAAATACCAAATATGTGCAACTGGCACAACAAGATTGATGTGCCCCATTCGCTCACGACGTACCTTCTTCTCTGTTACCTCAACACCGCATCGGTCGCAAACAATGCCTTTATAACGAATTCGCTTGTACTTTCCGCAGTGGCATTCGTAATCCTTAACCGGACCAAAAATACGCTCGCAGAAAAGTCCATCGCGTTCGGGCTTGTATGTTCTATAATTAATCGTTTCTGGCTTAAGAACCTCACCACTTGATAGTTCAAGAATTTCTTCGGGCGAAGAAAGACCAATACTTATCTTGGTGAAATTGCTCTTTACCTTGTTTTCCCTTCTGAACGACATATTCTGTAATTTATGTTATTTGCGTTACATTAACGAAGGCGTAAAGCCTAACTTGCTGTTTAAACATATACTGCTAATCGAGGTTTACGCTTAAACCTAATCCTCGTAGTTCATGCAGTAATACGTTTAGCGATTCTGGTATACCAGGGTTTGGCATAGGTTCTCCCTTAACAATCGATTCGTAGGCCTTAGCACGTCCGGCAACATCATCCGATTTAATTGTAAGAATCTCCTGCAGAATGTTTGAAGCACCAAATGCTTCAAGCGCCCATACCTCCATCTCTCCGAATCTTTGTCCTCCGAACTGGGCTTTACCACCAAGTGGTTGCTGAGTTATTAGTGAATACGGTCCAATGGAACGTGCGTGCATTTTGTCGTCAACCATGTGTCCCAACTTCAGCATATAAATAACGCCAACCGTTGCAGGCTGATCGAATCGTTCTCCAGTTCCGCCATCGTAAAGATAGGTTCTGCCGTACCTTGGAACGCCTGCATCATCAGTATACTTGTTGATTTCTTCAATTTTTGCCCCATCGAAAATTGGAGTACTAAATCTTAAATTAAGATTTTGTCCAGCCCAACCAAGAACAGTTTCGTAAATTTGTCCAAGGTTCATACGCGATGGCACACCCAATGGGTTAAGTACAATATCAACAGGAGTACCATCTTCAAGGAATGGCATGTCTTCGTCACGTACTATCTTGGCAACAATACCTTTGTTTCCGTGACGTCCAGCCATCTTGTCTCCTACCTTAATCTTACGTTTCTTCGCAACGTAAACTTTTGCCAACTGAATAATACCTGCTGGTAGCTCATCTCCAATTGTAACGTTAAACTTCTTACGTTTATGTTCAGCGTCGTACTCTTTGTACTTAATGATGTAGTTGTGAATTACAGTTTTAATTAAATCATTCTTTTTCTTGTCTGTAGTCCACTTGTTAGGATTGACATTCTGATAATCAATCTCTGTAAGCATTTTTTGTGTAAACTTAACACCGCGAGGAACGATCTCCTGATTAAACAGGTCAACTACTCCTTGCGAAGTTTTTCCGTTTACAATGAAGAAAAGTTTGTCGATCAACCTATCCTTTAACTCGTTAATATTTCTATTAAACTCTTCGTCAATCTTTGTTAACAAGGTTTTTTCAATATTCTTTCCTTTCTTAGGATCCTTTATTGATCTTGAGAACAATTTCTTATCTATAACAACTCCAAACAGTGAGGGAGGTGCCTTCATTGAAGCATCCTTTACATCACCAGCTTTATCGCCAAAGATTGCGCGCAAAAGTTTCTCCTCTGGAGTAGGATCCGATTCTCCTTTTGGAGTAATCTTACCTATCAGTATATCTCCTGGAATTACGTTTGCACCAATGCGTATCATTCCATGCTGATCGAGATCTTTTGTTGCTTCTTCACTAACATTAGGAATATCGGCTGTAAGTTCCTCCAGTCCACGTTTTGTATCACGTACTTCGAGAATATACTCATCAACGTGTAATGAAGTGAAAACATCCTCACGTACAAGTCGCTCATTAACAACAATCGCATCCTCGAAATTATACCCTTTCCATGGCATAAAAGCGACCTTTAGGTTACGTCCTAGGGCAAGTTCGCCATTTGAAGTTGCATAACCCTCTGTTAATAGTTGCCCCTTCTTAACTTCCTGTCCTTTAACAACCATTGGCTTAAGGGTAACGCAGGTGCTCTGGTTCGTCTTAATAAACTTGGGAAGTTTATACCTCTTGGTTTCTAAACCAAAACTAACGAAACGTTGCTCCTCTGTTTCAGAGTAACGAATAACTATCTCCTCAGAGTCAACGTATTCAACTACGCCATCCTCTTCAGCAGTAATCTGAACTCGGCTATCACGTGCAACAACTGATTCAAGCCCCGTACCAACGATTGGCACTTCAGGATTCATGAGTGGAACTGCTTGGCGCATCATGTTCGATCCCATCAAAGCACGGTTTGCATCATCGTGCTCAAGGAATGGGATTAACGATGCAGCAATGGATGCAATTTGGTTTGGAGCAACATCCATCATATCCACTTTCTCCTTCTCACAGTGTGGATAATCAGCTTCTAATCGCGACTTAACCCTTGCGTTAAGGAATGATCCATCCTCGTTTAGAGGAGCATTTGCCTGAGCAATCATTTTAAACTCTTCCTCCTCAGCACTCAGATATATTACATCCTCATTGTTAAGGTTTACCAGGTCGTTTTCAACTTTTCGGTAGGGAGTTTCTATGAATCCTAGGTCGTTTATTTTTGCGTAAACGCAAAGCGATGAAATTAGACCAATGTTTGGTCCTTCTGGAGTTTCAATTGGACAGAGTCGACCGTAGTGGGTATAGTGTACGTCACGTACCTCGAAACCAGCACGTTCTCTCGACAAACCACCTGGTCCTAGTGCCGACAACCTTCTTTTATGAGTCATCTCAGCCAATGGATTGGTTTGATCCATAAACTGTGAAAGCTGGTTGGTCCCAAAGAAAGAGTTAATTACGGACGAAAGGGTTTTGGCATTTATCAAGTCAATTGGCGTAAATACCTCATTATCCCTAACATTCATCCTTTCGCGGATTGTGCGTGCCATACGGGCAAGTCCAACACTAAACTGGTTACCCAACTGCTCACCTACAGTTCTTACTCTACGGTTACTTAAGTGGTCAATATCGTCAACATCAGCCTTTGAGTTGATAAGATTAATTAAGTACTTAATAATCTCGATGATATCTTCACGAGTAAGTACTTTTACATCCTTCTCTGTAACTAAATTTAGTTTCTTATTAATACGATAACGCCCAACCTCTCCTAAGTCGTAACGTTTATCGGAGAAAAAGAGTTTATCGATAACATCTCTTGCTGTAGCTTCATCAGGTGGTTCCGAGTTACGTAGCTGTCGATAAATATGAACAACTGCCTCCTTCTCAGAATTACATGGGTCCTTCTGTAGAGTGTTGTATATAATGGCGAAATCGGAAATATTGTGGCTCTCTTTGTGAAGAAGAACTGTTTTTGCGCCAGAATCAACGATTTCGTCAACATGTTCATTTTCAAGTATGGTTTCCCTATCGAGGATAATCTCGTTACGCTCAATAGAAACAACCTCGCCGGTATCCTCATCAACAAAATCCTCAACCCACGATTTTAGGACACGGGCTGCTAGCCTACGGCCAACAAATTTCTTTAGGTTTGCCTTTGAAACTTTCACCTCGTCGGCTAAACCAAAAATTTCAAGTATATCCTTATCACTCTCGTAACCAATTGCTCTTAGCAGAGTGGTTACCGGGAGTTTCTTCTTCCTATCGATGTATGCATACATCACGTTATTAATGTCGGTAGCAAATTCAATCCACGATCCTTTGAATGGGATAATTCGGGCTGAATATAGTTTTGTACCATTTGCATGAACGCTCTGGCCGAAGAAAACACCAGGTGAACGATGCAACTGCGAAACAACAACTCGTTCTGCTCCATTAATAACAAAGGTTCCCCTTGGGGTCATATAGGGAATTGTACCTAAGTACACGTCCTGAACTACGGTATCAAAGTCTTCGTGCTCGGGGTCGGTACAGTACAACTTTAGTTTAGCCTTTAGTGGAACACTAAAGGTTAGCCCACGCTCTAAGCATTCCTCAATAGAATAGCGTGGTGGATCGATATAGTAATCGATAAATTCCAGAACAAAATTATTCCGGGTATCGGTAATTGGAAAATTTTCGCCAAAAACCTTGTAAAGTCCTTCCTTTTTTCGATCCTCAACCGATGATCCGAATCTAAAAAAGTCAGCGAACGACTTTAATTGAATATCCAGAAAATCTGGATATTCTAGTTGGTTTTTTGTTTTGGCAAAAGAAACTCTTTGGCTTACTGTAGGAGACATCGCTGTATGTTTTGTTGAACTAATTTTGAAAACAATAAAAAGGCTTAGAATCTAGCAAGTAGATTCTAAACCTCTAATACCTAACTACTTCAGGTTTTACTTTATTTAAGTTCAACTTCTGCTCCTGCCTCTTCGAGTTGTGATTTTAATGACTCAGCTTCTTCTTTCGAAGCACCTTCTTTTACAGCTTTAGGAGCAGCGTCAACTAGTTCTTTGGCTTCTTTTAGACCAAGACCAGTGAGTTCTTTAACAAGTTTAACAACTTGAAGTTTAGCACCACCTGGGGCTTTTAGAATTACATCGAAAGTCGATTTTTCTGCGGCTGCACCTTCAGCGTCGCCACCAGCGGCTGGGCCAGCTACTGCAACTGCTGCTGCCGCAGGCTCAATACCATACTCATCCTTTAGGATTTGTGCAAGTTCGTTAACTTCCTTCACGGTTAGGTTAACCAGTTCTTCTGCAAACTTCTTGAGATCTGCCATTTTTACTTAAGGTTTAAAATATTAATTCCAAACAAAATTGTATTTATTATGCTTCACGTTCGCTAAGTGTTTTAACAACACCAGCAAGAGTATTTCGGCCTGATTGTAGTTGAGAAACAACCTTTTTAGCAGGCGACTGCAACAGAGCGATAACATCAGCAATAAGCTCGTTTTTGCTCTTGAGGCTTACCAACGTATCAAGTTGGTTGTCGCCAACGTAAAATGATTCCTCAACGAAAGCGGCCTTTAGAACAGGCTTTTCGCTTTTTTTACGAAAATCTTTGATAAGCTTTGCGGGTACATTCCCCGTTTCTGTGAACATCACCGAGGTTGAACCCTTAAGGGTTTCGAAGATTTGAGAGAAGTCTGCCTTCTCACATTTCTCCAAAGCCTTTTTCAGAAGGGTATTCTTAACAACTACTAGTCTTATATCTTTCTCGAAACACTTTCTTCTTAAGTTGCTTGTATCAGCAGCATTAAGTTCAGATGTATCTGCTAGGTAGAAGTGAGGGTACTCGTTTATTTGTTCTGCAAGCCTATCAATTACTGCATTTTTTTCTTCCCTTCTCATGATAAATTGGGTCTGTAGTGCGTTATTAATTCTACTCGGAAATTGACTTAGGATCTATCTGTAAACCAGCGCTCATGGTGCTTGAGAGATAGATACTCCTAATGTATGTACCTTTCGCTGCAGCAGGTTTGAGCTTTAAAATGGTTTGAATAAACTCCTGAGCATTCTCAACGAGTTTCTCTGGATCGAAGGAAACTTTTCCGATAGAGGTGTGTACTATCCCAAACTTGTCTACTTTGAAGTCAATCTTTCCTTGTTTAACTTCGTTAACCGCCTTGTCAACATCCATAGTAACGGTGCCGCTTTTGGGGTTAGGCATAAGTCCACGAGGTCCCAGAATTCTTCCGAGCGCTCCAACCTTTGCCATAACAGTAGGCATAGTAATCACAACATCCACATCGGTCCATCCGCCTTTTATTTTTTCAATATAGTCGTCTAAACCAACATGGTCGGCACCCGCAGCGCGAGCAGCCTCTTCCTTATCGGGTGTACACAGTACAAGTACGCGTATAGTTTTACCGGTTCCGTGAGGTAAAGTTACCACACCACGTACCATTTGGTTGGCCTTTCTGGGGTCAACGCCTAAACGGATGTCGATATCCACAGAGGAATCGAACTTGGTGTAAGTAATTTCCTTAACTAACCGGGCTGCCTCAGCAAGCTTGTACTGCTTGTCTGTTTCAATCTTCGACAACGCAAGTTTTTGGTTCTTGGTCAGTTTTGTCATCTCGTTAAAAGAGGTTAAAAGTTATTTACCAGGGAATTCTCCAGTTACATTAATACCCATGCTACGTGCGGTACCTGCAACCATTTTCATAGCCGATTCCAAGGTAAAACAGTTTAAATCGGGCATCTTATCCTGTGCAATCTCTTTCACCTGATCCCAGGTGATGTTTGCCACCTTTATACGGTTTGGTTCTGCTGAACCACTTTTCAGTTTTGCAACTTCAAGTAATTGAACCGCTACGGGTGGGTTTTTTACGATAAAGTCAAACGACTTATCGGAGTACACAGTAATAATTACGGGAAGTACCTTCCCTGCCTGACTTTGAGTCCTGGAGTTGAATTGCTTGCAGAACTCCATGATGTTAACCCCTTTCGAGCCGAGTGCAGGACCAACCGGAGGTGAAGGGTTTGCTGCACCCCCCTTAATTTGTAGTTTAATTAATCCAGCAACTTCTTTAGCCATAATGCGTTAACTCTTAAACAGTTACTATTCTTTTTCGACTTGCATGAAGCTAAGCTCCAATGGAGTCTTTCGGCCAAATATTTTGACCATAACCTTCAGTTTCTTCTTTTCGTCATTAACTTCCTCGATTACTCCGGAAAATGAGTTGAACGGACCATCGATCACCTTAACCGTTTCACCAACAAAGAAGGGTACGTTAATTTCCTCATCGCTTTCAGCAAGTTCATCAACCCTACCAAGGATACGATTTACTTCCGATTGACGAAGAGGAATAGGATCTCCAGTTCTTGGATCACCTAAAAAACCAATAACGTTTGGAATGTCCTTTAAAATGTGCGGAACCTCACCTACAAGCGCTGCCTCAATGAGAACATAGCCCGGATAGAAAATACGTTCCTTGCTTACCTTCTTTCCGTTACGAATTTGGTAAACCTTTTCTGTGGGAATAAGAACCTGAGAGATTAAATCGGCTAAATTAAGCCGATTAATTTCGCTCTCAACGTATTCTTTCACCTTCTTTTCCTTCCCACCGATGGCGCGAAGCACATACCATCTCTTAACGTTCTCTTCCATCGAATTAGTTTCTCGGGATTTAGTACAGCATTTTATAAACGAAATCCATCACGTTCTCAAAAGAGATATCCATGACGAATATAACAAGCGCAATTAATAGGGAAGCTATCATAACAATTATTGCGCTAGATTGAAGTTCTTTCCAAGTTGGCCACGATACTTTGTGAACTAACTCAGTGTAAACTTCCTGAAGGTATACTTTTAGTTTCATAAATTTCATTTGTGTTGCACGGGAGGAGCGACTCGAACGCCCGACACCTGGTTTTGGAGACCAGTGCTCTACCAACTGAGCTACACCCGTGTTTAAGAGGATTAGCCTACTTTTCAGCAGATTAATCCTCTTTTATATTGTTTAGCTAAGGTATTTGAAAATACCCTAAACTACTCAACGATTTCAATTACCTGACCAGCACCAACGGTACGTCCACCTTCGCGAATAGCAAAACGTAAACCTTGGTTAATAGCTACTGGGTAGATAAGTTTAACAGTAATGGTTACGTTATCACCAGGCATTACCATCTCAACACCTTCTGGTAGTTGAATTTCTCCTGTAATATCAAGAGTACGTAAGTAAAACTGAGGACGATAGTTATTGTGGAAAGGAGTGTGACGGCCACCTTCTTCTTTCTTCAACACGTAAACCTCTGCTTTGAAGAGGGTGTGAGGCTTAATAGAACCTGGTTTAGCAAGAACCATACCCCTTTTAATCTCATTCTTATCAACACCACGAAGTAAAAGACCTACGTTATCACCAGCTTCACCACGGTCAAGAATCTTACGGAACATCTCAACACCTGTACAAACGGTTTTGCGTTTTTCAGCACCAAGACCGATCATTTCAAGCTCATCACCAGTGTTAACAACGCCAGTTTCAATTCTACCAGTTGCAACAGTACCACGACCAGTAATTGAGAATACGTCTTCAACTGGGAGTAGGAAAGGTTTTTCATTTTCACGAGGAGGAACTGGGATATAACTATCAACAGCATCCATTAACTCCATTACTTTGTCAACCCACTGAGTTTCACCTTCCAATGCGCCAAGAGCCGATCCACGAATAACAGGAGCGTTATCGCCATCAAACTGATAGAAACTAAGAAGTTCACGAACTTCCATTTCAACCAATTCAAGCATCTCCTCATCATCCACCATATCGCACTTGTTAAGGAAAACAACCAGTTTAGGTACGTTTACCTGACGAGCGAGTAGGATGTGCTCACGGGTTTGAGGCATAGGACCATCGGTAGCCGCAACTACAATGATAGCGCCGTCCATTTGAGCAGCACCAGTAACCATGTTCTTAACGTAGTCAGCGTGACCAGGACAGTCAACGTGAGCGTAGTGACGATTAGCAGTTTGATACTCAACGTGTGCAGTGTTAATTGTGATTCCCCTCTCCTTTTCTTCAGGAGCGTTATCGATAGAGTCGAACGAACGAAACTCGGAAAGACCTTTTTCTGCAAGAATCTTGGTGATAGCTGCAGTAAGAGTAGTTTTACCATGGTCAACGTGACCAATGGTTCCGATGTTAACGTGAGGTTTGGACCTATCAAATTTTTCTTTTGCCATAACTCCAGGTTTTATTAGGTTTTGAAATATTAAATTTGTTTACTTTAATCATAAAAACAGAGCCAATGATGGGAATTGAACCCATGACCTCTTCCTTACCAAGGAAGCGCTCTACCCCTGAGCTACATCGGCTTTTGGTTTAGAGCGGGAGACGAGACTCGAACCCGCGACCCTCAGCTTGGAAGGCTGATGCTCTACCAACTGAGCTACTCCCGCTTATAAACCAATATAAAAAAGTGTGGGGAGAGCAGGATTCGAACCTACGAAGGCATAAGCCAGCAGATTTACAGTCTGCCCCAGTTGGCCACTTTGGTATCTCCCCAAAAAAACACAAAAAAGAACTGAGCCGATGGAGGGATTCGAACCCCCGACCAGCTGATTACAAATCAG
>CAZLXF010000022.1:0-7749 GCA_964563065.1 uncultured Rikenellaceae bacterium
TGACCCTCAGCTTAGAAGGCTGATGCTCTATCCAACTGAGCTACCGGACCATTTAAACCGGGCGCAAAAATAGTAAAAATCCGTTAAAACAGAAAAAAACTTGATTTTTAGTAGAATTATCGTAGAATTTTTCGAACAAACGCTACGGTAAAGTACGACATTAGAAACACTCCCATAAAACCTACCAAACCGCTAAGGATACGTGAGTAGCCAGTTGGGACAAATTCACCATAGCCTACAGTAAAAAAAGTGATAACACACATGTAGAGTGAGCGAAGAAACAGAATAGGTTGTTCTTCCATTCCAGAATATACTTCTCCCAAGCCAAGTATTGAAAACGCTGTGTAAAGCAACGAAAAGATAACTTGAACTACAAGTATACTTACAATAACTCTTGCCGGGGAAGTTGCGTATAATCCCATCCAATCAAAAATGAGTAACTTAAAAAACATTTTGGGGTAAGCTAATGTTTTTGAAAGGAAACTTCCCTTTTTATCTTCGTTCAAAAGATGTAGTTGTCGGCAACGCATAAGTTCAACGTAGGCTTTATCCTCATCGTCGTAGCGACCCAGATCGTTAAAATTCTCTTTTAGTACTCTAAACTGATCGGATTTGTCGGACCAATCGGCATCCTTTTGGCTATAAACCAACCCCTTAAGGTTGTTTGCCTCCCACTGTACGTATAATTTTCCAAGTAGACGAAAGCCAGTAAGCTTCAACCTATCGAGCTTTGGGGCTTCGCCATGCGAATAAAAATCTACTATATCGCGGGCAATGCAGCCTGATAAATTAACCTCTTCTGCTTTCTCGATATGCAGGTTAACCGTACCATTGAACTGACATGAAGTAAGCACAAGGTTCTTAAAAATTCCATTCAGAAAACTTAGGTTACCAGGAAAAATAACTTTATCGAAAACTAAGTCGGAATTGAATCCCTGAAAAAGTTCGAAGGAAACTGCATTTGCGCCAAAATTTGATTTCAGAAATGTTACCTTTCCATCATTCACCTCGGCTCCATCGAATGAAACTTCGCCATTAGAAAAAATGCAACGGTTAAAACTAGTACGCCCCTTGCCGAATTCAACATTCCTAAAATCGATTTTACCATTGCCAAAATCGGTTTGATCGAACGAAACAGCTTTTTTGCCAAACTTGGCAAACCGGAAATCGGCCTTCCCCTCACCAAAGCGACTAACCTTGAAGCTAACCTCGCTGTCGTTAAAGCGAGTGTTTACGAACGAAACATCGCCGCCTCCAAAATCGGTGTTGATAAAACTAACTACTCCGTTACCAAAATTTGTGTCAACAAAATCTTTAACGCCATTATAAAACAAGCTGTTTTTAAAGGAAATTTCTTCGCATTCAACCTCAACAAGGTTGAACATAAAACGGTCAACTTTAAGGAATGTATCGTAAAGGGAAATCTCTTTACAATAGAACTTTGAAGAAGTGAACATTAATCCTGCGCCAACAAAGGTTGTACCTTTAAGGTTGAAACTTTCGCCCGAAATTTTTGCATACGAAAAATCGATTTCGTAGGGCGAATGGAAGAATGCATTTTGTGCTGAAAATCCATTTATAGCTATTTCTGCAGTTTTATCCTGAATCAAATACCGTCGGCAGGCGGTGAGTGAAAATCCCTGAAGGAAACAGTTATCGAGGTTAATTTCTTTCCCTTCGCCAATTAAATCGTAAATTCCATCGAGCGAGGGCAAACCGTAAACTTGTTCCTCAAGGAGCTTCCCATCCTTATTGAATGTAGTTACATGTGCTGTTTTAGCCGTTGAAAACCCATCGTTTCTATAGAAAGGTTTTTCGACTACCTGCATCCTAAACGATTCGAAGCTTCTTGCCATTCTTTATTCTTTGGTATCAAAAATAGAAATTCTTTTATTAAAGAGAAATAAAAATCAGAAGATTATCAATCTTTTCCGCAAATTCCAACATACGGGCATATTTTACATCTTTCAACTTTTTCGGTTTGAGAGAAGGGAACTGAGCTATCAAAAATCTCTTCTACAAGTTTAGTTAACTGTAACTCAAATTCAGCGGAGTATGCTCTAAAATCCTCAACTTCAACGTACTTATTTGAATTACCTTTTACTAGAACGTTGGGACTTCCTCCTGGCTTAACTCCTTTTACAAACCATAAGCAGGGTTTAATAACCTCACCATCGTACTCCTTAGTTTTGGCTAAGCTGTAACAAAAAATTTGAAAAACTTCCTTCACCAAATCATTCTTTTTAGGATTGAATAAATCGGCCACTGTAATAAACTTTCCTTTTTTGCTATTGTACGTGCCAGTTTTGTAATCGATAATATGTATGGTTCCTTCCTTTCGCTCAATCCTGTCGATTACTCCGCCCAGGAAAACTTCGGATCCAACTTCAGAACCGCTCAACTCAATTTTATGTAAAATATTCTGTTCATGAGCTATAAGGGAAAATGGCGCTCGCTGGTAATCGACATTTAGCATTCTTTTTATTGTGTATAGCATGGCGTTACGCGCCAGAAGGTTACGTCCTGAAATATTGTGTACTGAGAATTTTTCGCTGTTCTTTAAGAAAACTTTGGCAAAGGTTTGGTCAAGAACCTGTTCAATTGTATTCGAATCGCTCTTAATCGTTTTTATGTCAATAGCTGAAACCATTTTCCCCTCCAGGTGCTTGTACAAAATTTCCATAACCTCATGAACTATGCTACCAAACTCCTGTGCACCAATTTCCTCCGACACTTCGTCGGGTTCATCTATTCCTACTGCGTACCGAAAGTAAAACTTAAGCGGACAAGAAATGTAGGTTGACAGTCCACTGGGCGAAACAACTATCCCTTTTCCTTTTTTGGAAAGATTTGAAATTAAACTATTTAAAACCTCCTCGGTTTTAGTAATTGTAATTGGTGTTGAAGATTTTACGTCAACCTTAAAGTTAACGGGTATTTTCTTCACTCTTCCAATCATCGATTCGTACTGAAGTTGAAGAGCGAACCTGCTAGGCTCGCCCGAGGTTAGCCCCTCGGTTCGGCTGCTGTAAACCAGGAAAACCCTTTTTGCTCTGTGGAGCAAACGGTAAAAGTAGTAGGCGTAAACTGAATCGTGGTGGCTAAAATCGGGCAATCCGTAAGCAACCCGCAACGAAGGTGTAATAAACGAAACGGAATGATTTCTTCCGGGAATTATGTCGTCGTTGAATGAAAGAATTACGATATTCTCAAAATCGAGCGCACGGGTTTCAAGGAAACCCATTAGCTGAAGACCTTCCAACGGTTCACCAACAAACGAAACCCTTTCCTGCACGAAAGCTTTTCGGAATATTTGCAGAAAAACTTTGGGCGACACAGGAAAGTCGAACGACGAAACCAATCCTTCAAGCCTTACAAAACATTTTTGCAGGGCATAAAGAAACTCAAGATCGATGGCGCTAACTGAATTCTCGTTACTGTTCTGAGAGTTTAATGCAATTTGCTGGGCTACAACTTTTACAACATTCTGAATGCTAACGCATAGTTCCTGTACACTGTTGGTTTGGGAAAACACATTTTTAAGAAGCGGAGAAACTGCTAACGTATTATGGTTTGGATAAAACTCGTTGTATAACTTAATGTTAGACACCAATTTGGCCGTAAGTTCAGGTTCGCAAACCCGAATGTATGGGTGATTTAAAATTGAAACCACATTTCGGTAGTAGAAACTAATTGTATTCTCTTCTGATTTTCGTGCGTTAATATGCAAGCGAATCAAATTCTCGGCTAAGCTATAGGCTTGGGTTTCCCTGAGCGGGAAGCCCATTGTTACGTTCAACTTATCAACTTCTTCGGGAATTGACTGAATTACGGGCAAAAGAAGGTTTTCCTTCGGAAAAATAACTGCAGTAGTTTCGTTTAAACGTCCTCCCTGCTGCAATATTTCGTTTAAAATATTAGGAACAACTTTGGCTTGAGTTACGGTTGAAGGAGCAGCAACAATTCTTACCTCCTTACTATTTGATTGGCTGGTATTTTGATTAAACGAAACTGCATTGGGGAAAAACTTTAAATTATTGCGAATAAAAGTACCGGCCTCGTGCCCCTCGTTATTAACGAATTCGGGGTCAAAATCCCAGTAAAAAAGTGCGTTTCTCTCTCTCTTACAGTACAAAAAGAGTTCCTGCTCACAGGCGTTTAAGGCGTTAAATCCCACAAAAACAATGTTGTCGGGAATTGAGAAATCAACTGTTTTTGCTTTTATATTCTCAATGGCTAATCGGTATGCGAGCCCTTCGTAGCAAACTCCTTCCTCTTCGAGCTGTTCTCGAAAAAGTTGATAAATACTACCTAAAACTTTCCAAACCGATTGGTAGTTGTTAACCAATTGGGAGTTAACATTATTTGAAATAATTCCCAAGTAGGTTTGTAGTATCTGCATCTGTTCTTCGGTAAGCCCACCAAATCTCTCTTCAATCTCCTTAATATCCTTTACGTTAGCAAATAATCTTTCATAGTCGACAAGATACTTATCAACCTGATCGAAATCGGTAAGCATTACTTCGCCCCAAAAGTAGAACGAATCGAATGTTTCATCAGATTTTTTTATCTCCCTATATACATTGAAAAGTTTTGCTACCAGGCTAAAATGGTCGTCCCTTGTTTTACCCGATAGCTTGTACATTAAATCGCTAACGGTAATACTCTGGGGTTGCCAAATGGGTTTATCGATTAGTTCCGACAGGTATTTGCTGAAAAAAAGAGTAGACCTGCGGCTTGGAAAAACTAGCGTTACATTCTCGAAATTTCCTTCGAACCTTTTGTGTAAATCGTTAGCAACTATTTGAAGAAAAGGAAGCATTGATGTAGTTTGGTTTGTAAATGATTGAAATAATTTGGCAACAAACAATTAGCAACTTTGAACTGAAAACTTGGGCTTGTTTATTACATTAGTGTTCATTGATTTCAAATTTTAATTGCTAAGATAGTTTTTAAATGGCTACCGTATGAAATTTAACATTACAATTATTTGTAAATAATTTTATATCTTAGGCGTGAACATTACTATACATTTATGGCAAAAGTTTTTACAATAATCAACAATAAGGGAGGAACAGGAAAAACCACTACAGTTCTGAACTTAGGGGCAGCTTTAGCTCGTAAAAAGAAAAAGGTACTGCTAATTGATCTCGACAGTCAGTGTAATCTTACCTCAGCCCTCGGTATTGAAACAACCACGAAGGGTATTGGCGATTTGCTTCTGGGAAACTGCACCATAAATGAGGCGATTGTAAAAAACGGAGGAATTGACGCAATTCCATCTACCGAAAAGTTGCTCGACATTGAGTTCCAGCTTAACAACGAGCCAGGAAGGGAATACATGCTTAAGGAGCAAATTGAAAAAGTTCAGGATATTTACGACTTCATACTTATTGATTGTCCGCCAAGCCTCAATACACTTAGCACCAACTCATTAGTTGCCGCACAGTACTTTATTGTTCCCATGCAGGCCGAAAACTTTGCGTTTATTGGTCTCGACCGAATTATGCTTATTTCCGAGAAGGTTAAAAAGAGGATGAACCCATCGCTTCAACTTGCAGGAATCCTTTTTATTAAGCTTGCACACCGAACCAAGTTTAGCCAAGCAGTTATTACGAACCTTTCGCAGAACGAAAATTTTGCTGGAAAACTTTTCAATACATACATTAGGCAAGATATTGCGTTAATGGAATCGGCTGCATTTAAGCAAACCATATTCGACTATGCACCTAAAAGCAGAGGAGCCGACGATTTTAAAGATTTTGCAAACGAACTCATTAAGCGCTATGGCAAAAACTAAGCATACCATAAACGACATTCAGAAAGCCCTGCTATCTGGTACAAAGTATTTGAAAGAAAACGAGAAGGAAGAAACTGCTCCAAAAGAGCAGAATGAAACACAAACTTCCCTTGCTGAGCCTGGTGTAAAAATCGACCCGTTAATTCTAAAGAAATTCAACATCCTTTCGCGCTACCTTGGTGAACCCGCCGAGGATTTAATAAACAATGCACTGAACCATTTCCTTCGGCTAAAATCGCTTCAACTCGACAAGGCTATTCAGCAAATTACAAGCGAGGAGTAATCTTTTCAAAAATATATTTTTGCAGTTTTTCGATAAACCTTTGTTATATCGAAAAAAGATGTATTTTAGCCAAACGTTTAATTTAAACACCCATTTATTAACCTAAAACTAATAAAGATGCTACATGAACCTGCAGCAGAATTAGGAGTTGACCATGCTTCTAAAAGGAAAACAAGATTGGGAATTATCTTGTTTTTAGTGTATGCCGCGATTTATGCCGTATTTGTTACAATTGGTGTTCTATACACCGATTTATTTGGCGTAAAAGCAATTGGAAACCTCAACTTGGCCGTTGTTTACGGGATGGGACTTATAGTGCTAGCAGCGCTAATGGGTTTCGTTTATAACCTAATGTGCTCCCGTATGGAGGACCAAATGAATGGAGGAGCCAAGGTATGATATATGATGTTTCAATTTGGGCAATCGTAATATTTTTTGTATTTGTTGCCGTAGTTCTTGGACTTTCGTTCTACTTTGGTTCTCGTACCAAATCTTCATCAAGCTATTACGCCGCAGGAGGAAACATTCATTGGGGAGTAAACGGAATTGCGTTTGCTGGCGACTACCTCTCAGCAGCTTCATTCCTTGGAATTTGTGGTATGATTGCCTATGCAGGCTACGATGGCTTCCTCTACTCTATTGGTTACCTTGCTGGCTGGGTTGTTGCTCTTTTCCTCGTTGCTGAACCGTTAAGACGTTTGGGGAAATATACTTTTACTGATGCCCTCGATTCAAAATTTAATTCCCGCGGAATTAAACTTACAGCTTCAGTTAGCACCTTAATTGTTTCAATATTCTACTTAATTCCTCAGATGGTGGGTGCCGGCGATTTGGTTGTTCCTCTGCTTGGGCTCCCACATTGGGCTGGCGTTGTTATTGTGGGCGCAATTGTAATTTACATTGTTGCTACTGCAGGTATGACCTCTACCACATACGTACAGTTCATAAAGGGCGGGCTACTCATCACTTTCTCTGTAATATTGACCATTTACATTCTAAAGAATGGATTTAGTCTAAATCCTGGTGATGACTACCATAAATTCGAGAACATTAGCGCACAAGTTGATGGTGAAAATGTTGTTTCTATAAGTAACGATAGTTACGAACTTGTTGGTCAACAAAAAGCAGGTACTAACACTTTCGTTAAGCTTAAAAAGGATGGTTTTATAACCTGGTTTAAGGTAGAAATGGTTTCCGACACTTTAGCTCAACTCACCGAAGCTTTAAACATAACCAATACAACCGATGGTGTTACTCTTTACAATGGGGCTCCCAAATCGGAAAAACGTTTCTATCAGGTTGGACACTTCAAAAAAATTATTCACAAGGGCGTGGAGGTTGAAGAAACAGGTCCCCTTGGTCCATTTAAGTTCCTTACTATTCTTGAAAACAGCGAGGTAGTTCTTTTTCAGAAGATTATTTTTGACGATGGAGATGATAAGGTTACCGCTTTCTACCAAAAACCCACAAAGGGATCAAGTTTACTCAAACCTGGGTTGCTGCTAAAAGTTGGAAAAAATGCAAAACTTTGGGATAAAATCAACTTCTTATAGCTTATGATTGCGCTGTTTTTTGGCACATCAGCCCTACCCCATATTTTAATTCGCTACTACACAGTTCCTAGCCAGCGGGCAGCACGTAAATCAACTATTGTTGCAATTGTTGC
>CAZLXF010000022.1:7849-13564 GCA_964563065.1 uncultured Rikenellaceae bacterium
AGGTATTGCCAGTTCAATAGTTGTTGGTATTATTTCAGCGGTAACAATTATTCTACTTTCACCAAGTATGTTTGAACGTTACGGTTTACCAAAAGCTGACGCAATTATTCCGTTTGATAATCCAGCAATTATTTCAATGCCACTTTCGTTCATTGTGCTGGTTGTTGTATCGTTAATGACACAAAAAAAGAAAGCAAACTAAAAGATTAGCCTGAACATAATTGAAAAACCGGTGGCAAATGTCATCGGTTTTTTTTGTAAATTTGGTTTTTATACACTCGCTTTACAATGAGAATTGCAGTTATTTCAGATATTCATGAAGATTTCCAGCATCTCGAGACTGCTATAAAAATTCTCGATTCGGTTGGCTACGATGCGCTTGTTTGCCTTGGCGATATAACTGGTTATGCACCATTATACTACGCTCATACTCCCGATGCCAATGCATGCATTGATCTATTACAAGAAAAAGCAACAATTACTTTAGCAGGAAACCACGACTTTTTTACAACACAACGACTTCCATCGTATCACATTGAAAAGAATATTCCCGAAAACTGGTACGATTTAACCATGAAAGAGAGGTACGATATTTCGAATAACAGCCTATGGCTATACGAAGAAGAGATTTTACCCACACTATCGGAAAAGAATACTAAGTTTTTAGAGTCGCTTAAGGAATGGGAAACTTTTGAAGTTGACGGAAAGCGAATTCTGTTCTCACATTTTCTTCAGCCCGATTTGGCTGGAGTTGGACGTTGGTTTCCATACAGAATTACTGAGTTACGCCCTCATTTCAAGTTTATGAACGAGAGTAACAGTAACATTGCTTTTGTTGGTCACTTTCACCCCGACGGGGTAACGCCTGTAAACAAGCTGTTCTGGTCGGTACCTTGTTTTGAAACGTTTAAGGTAAACTCAAAACCTCGAATAATTCTTTGTCCTTGTATTGTTCGCGGAACAAAATCGAGCAGCTGTATAATTTACGATACTCAAAAGAACACCATTTCACCCTACCAAATCAAGCTAAAAAAATAAAAAATGGGCAATAACCATCAATTCTTTTCCAGAATTCTTCTTCCGTCGCTGATTGCAATTTTCCTGTTTATTGCTGTTATATACCTTATTATTATACCGAGCTATAGAGACAACCTTATGAATAGCAAACGCCAAACCATAAGGGAACTCACCAATACCGCCTGGAGTGTAATGCATAAACTCGACCGGATGGTGAACGATACATTTGACATTGAACGTGCAAAACGCGAGGCTGCACTTATAATCAGCGATATGCGCTACGGCGATGAATTGAAAGATTACTACTGGATTACCGACACTACCCCAATAATGGTAATGCATCCGTACCGACCGAGTATGAATGGTATGGATTTAACAGAATACAGGGATCCACGAGGGAAAAATTTCTTTGTTGATATTGTAGAAATAGTTAGGGAGAATGGCGATGGTTACGTTGACTATAAATGGCAATGGAAGGACGACAGCTTAACCGTAGTACCAAAGTTGTCGTACGTTAAAGCCTATGAACCTTGGGGATGGATTGTAGGAACCGGAATTTACATTGAGGATGTAAACAGGGAAATATCAAACATTTCGCGAAAAATTGTTTGGCTATCGTTTTTCATTACCTTTTTAATTGGAACAATTATTTCGTATCTCGCCCGAAGAAACTACATTGTTGAGCAGCAGCGCCAAAATGCACAGAATAAGTTGCAGGATTCTATGCAACGATATAAAAAATTAGTTGAATCTGCTACCGATGGAGTAATTATGATGCTTGAAAACGAGATTGTATACTGTAACCCTTACCTATTAAACATTTTAGGTTACTCACAATCCGATTTTGAGCTACACAACAAGAACCTTTTCCAAACCATTAGCAGCTTCATTCATTTTGATGATAGTGATGAAAACACTAACGAAAAGCAAGCTAACCCAATTGAACAACAAATTAAAAAGCAGAACGGAAATACCATTGAAGTTGTTGTTACCCGCCTAAAATTCGAACTTGATGGAAAAGAAGGAATGATTTTTACCGTTAAAGATGTGTCGAACGACAAGTTGCCTGAATACCTGCCAGATACAAATATTCAGAAACTTAAATCGTTGGCAAGCATTATGAATATGGGACTTTTCACTTTCTCCGTGGGTAAAAACCCTCGTTTTGTCGACGTAAACGATAAGTTCCTTGAATTACTGGGATACTCAGAGAAAGATATAATAAGCATGCTCGTTTTCGACCTTTTTGAGGTTCCTATTGAACGCGATACAATTGTAAATGCCTTTAATAAAGGAGAATACATTAATGAAACGTTGGTTCGTATTCTTCGGGCAAATGGTTCGGTATTGCCTGCACTTGTTTCAATATTTCCTGTGCACAATTCCGAAGGGAAGGTTGTGTTATGTGAGGGAATAATTCTCGATGCTCACCAAAAAATTTGGCACCAACTGGAATCCGACAAGTTTATTGAATCAAATGAGCTAGTTACCAACTACAAAAAAGTAAGCATTAAAGATTACCTGCAAAGAGTTCCCTCGTGCAACCTTAGCGAAACGGTGGAGAGCGCATCTAAACTCATGAATAAGAATAATTCCAGCTTAATAATTGTTACCGATGAAAAGGAAAATCCTGTTGGAATTGTTACTTATGGCGACATAAACCGGCGCGTTATTTCTTGCGGAAAAACTATTTCCACAGAAGTGGCAAGTATAATGAGTTCCCCAGTAATACATACTGATAGGAACGCCTCGCTACTTGAAGCTTTATCGGCGATGCATAAAAATGGTGTTAAAAACTTAATCGTTAGGGAAACCACAAATTCCAAAAATTTCAGTTGTTTTAGTATAAAGGAATTACTTAACATAAGCGAAAACTCCATTGAGAAACTAGCATATAAAATTGAAAAAGTTGAAACGATTGATGGCTATAAGGAAATTGTCGAGAATCTTCCATCGCTTACAAACAGTTTAATGCAACGTGGCTATAATGTTGCGCAAATAGGAAAATTGGTGAGCGAAATATCCGATGCAATTACCATTAAATTAATTAAACAAGCAATTGCAGAAATTGGTGAGCCACCTGCACCTTTCGTATTTTTGGCACTTGGTAGCGAAGGGCGAAGGGAACAAACGCTTGCTACCGACCAGGATAATGCAATAGTTTTTAATCCGCCCAACAAAGACACTGAGGAACAATGTCAGGAGTATTTTTTGCTTCTCGGAAGCAAAGTATGCAGCTGGCTAAGCATGGCTGGCTATCCGCTGTGCGTTGGAAATGTTATGGCCATGAATCCTGAGTGGTGTATGAGTTTGGAAAACTGGAAGATTAAAGTAAATGATTGGATTACAAATCCAAATCCACAGGAAGTTCTAAACACATCCATTTTTTTCGATTTCCGTGCTATTTACGGCAACCAGAATATTGTTACCGAAATTCAGGATTTTTACAAGAAGTTACTAGAGGATAATAGCATTTTCTTCTTCAACTTTGCAAAAAGCATCCTAAATATAAAAGTACCAGCTATTGATGAGAACGACTGGAAAAGCAGTAGTAGCTTCGATATAAAACTTCCCATTCTAGCATTAACAAGCATTGCACGCTTATGGTCGTTAAAACACAGCATTTCTGAACGAAACACAACGGAAAGGTTTCTAACCCTTCAGGCTAAAGGAATTATTTCGGAGAGCATGTGGAAGGAATTCGACAAGGCGTTTAGCTTTTTAATGATGACACGTTTTAGAAATCAAATTCGTCAGGATGCATTAAAAGAAACAATTAACAACAAGGTAAACTTATTTGTTTTATCTGAATTTGAAAGGGTTACGCTAAAAAATGTAATTTCAACGGTAAGTAATCACCAAAACAGGCTGAGCATTGAATTTAGAATGATTTAGCTACTTGCCCTTACGCCAACGCCTAAAGGGATTTACCTTATGTATTGGCGATGAGGCTGGAAAAATTCCTGAGTTAACTTTGCGAATATCCTCAATGGTAAAAAAAGCTTTGGGGTTAAACTCTTCAATTATAGCAATAACATTATGAAGGTATTCGCGCTTAACTATGGAATAAATAAGTTGAACCTTTCCACTACTTCCCTCTGCTTCAACCATAGTTGCTCCATAGTTATTTGAGTTTAACTTTTTTATTAGCAGGTTGGCATCCTTTTGAGAAATAATTCTAACCAAAATATTTCCCATAGCTAAATGCTCCTCAAGCCTTAATCCTACATAATTACCTGTTGCAAAACCAGCAGCGTAGGCGAAATAGCAAACAAAGTTGTTTAAGTTACCCATTATCTGCCCAATGGCAATAATCCAAACAAAAACTTCAAAAAAGCCAAGAATAGGGGCAATAACTTTGTTTCCCTTGGAAACAAAAATTATACGCATGGTTCCTATCGAAACATCGATAATACGTGCCAAAAAAATTAATAAGGGTAAAACCAAATAAATATAAATATCTGTTTCAAGGAAAGATGCGTCCATAGTCTTTTATTATTTACCCTACAAATGTAAAACAATATCACATCTTATCAATAAGTTTAAAAAGTTGCTCACGCTTGCGAACCGAAACGGGAACCTGGGTACCATCATAAAAAACCAGCACGCCACCATCAACCTTATCAATTCGGCTTACAAAATTTAAGTTCACTAAATGGCTCTGATGAACCCTTACAAAACCATAGTTTGTAAGCAAATCTTCAAAATATTTGAGCGACTTTGAGATTAATATTTTGGGCTGGTTATCGAAAAAAACCCAAGTATAGTTGCAATCCGACTCGCACCTAACAATGCTCGATAGCGCAACCAGATGAATGCTCTCCGCGGTTTTGAGTACAATCTTTTTTTGATTCTGCTTGCCCTCCATGTTCTCAAAGAAAGCCTTCATTTTAAGAACAATATCATCGTTCTGGTTTAAATCGATGTTTAGCTTAGCTATGGTTTCGCGAATTTCGTTGGTATTAACCGGTTTTAAAATATAGTCGAAAGCGCTGAACTTAATGGCATCGAGCGCATACTCCTCAAAAGCGGTAACAAATACAACCCTAAAATCGATTTGTTGAAACTTCTTCAGCAAATCGAATCCGCTGCCGTCGGGCATTTTAATATCGAGAAATACAACCTTCGGTTTTTCTTTGGTAATAACGTTAAACGCCTCCTCTACTCCTGAGGCTTCACCCACTATGTCGAAATCGGGAAAAAATTTGTTAAGAATTAACCGCAACGACTCCCTTGCCCTGGGTTCATCATCAACAATTATTGTTCTAATCATAACTTATAAATTTATCCATTTTTTTCAACTGGAAACCTAAGCGAAACTCTTGTTCCATGATGGTTTTCAGCACCCATATCCTCAATTATAATACCAACTCCTTTTTTTCGTTTATACGAAATATTTTTAATTCGTTCGCGAGTAATTTCTGTGGCACGACTCGTATGCGATAATCTTTTGTTCTTGTTTAGCATCATAGACTTCTCCATGCCAATGCCATTATCTTCAACTGTAATTAACATTACATTATCATCAATGCTGAAAGTTACCTTGATAAATCCCTCTTCCTCCATGCTCATAATTCCATGTTCAATGCTATTTTCAATAAATGGTTGTGCTAACAGTGGCGGAATTTGAATGTTGGAGTGAAGCAAATCTTCATCAACAATAATTTCGTATTCAAACTTATTGGGAAAACGAAGCTG
>CAZLXF010000022.1:13664-20695 GCA_964563065.1 uncultured Rikenellaceae bacterium
TTTTCAGCTGCCTAATGTAAACTAAAAGGTAAACCCCAATGCCTCCGGCAATTAGCAGAAATACTAAACTCCGAAACCAAATGGTTTTCCAAAATGGTGGTTTTACAATAATTATAAGTTTGGCATTATTTGGCGAAGGCAACCCATTTGCTAGCTGCCGGGTAACCCAAAAAACATACTTTCCGGGTTGAATATTCGTATATGAAGCGAATCTGCTTTTGGTTTCTACCCAATTTTGGTCAACGTTTTCTAGCTTATACAAATACTTTGTACTAGGTTTTTGCCCAAAGTCGAACGACGAAAAATTAATTTGAAAAAAGTTCTGATTGTAGTTTAACTCTATAGTATCTGATTTGCCAAAGTGGTAGCGGTATGGCGAGTCATAAACATCGAACTGCGAAACTTTAACGTTGCTACTATAATCGGGTATTTTTGTGAAGGTTGCAGGATTAAACAACACACAGCCATATGTAGTACCAAACATTAATGTAGAATCGTTAAGAAGCAAAGCCGCCTTTGTGTATTCGGTTTCTGGTAAACCCGACGATTCATCGAAAACTACAATTTCATCCGATTCAATGTCAATTCTGGCAATTTCGCTACCTGCTGTAACCCATAGAGTTTTACTAAAATCCTCAACCATCGATTTCACGTTATTCTGAGAAAAAAGTTCATCGACCCGAATTAACTTTTCGTTTACTATGTAACACAACCCCATATCGGTTCCAACCCATATTCTTCCATCGGATGTTTCGGTAATTGCAGATATGTTGTTTGAAGGAATTGTATTGCTTTCATTTCCTTGGTAGTAATGAACGATGTCTCCATTGGGGAGAATTTTGTTTAAACCATTGTCGGTTGTTCCAACCCAAATGTTTCCTTTCTTATCCTGAATTATATTGGAAACAAGGTGCGATGAGAGCCGTTTTGGTCCGGGTTTATTGGTGAATTCTATCTCACCAGAAACTATGTTCAACCTATAATGTCCATTCTCTGTACCAATCCAAACAGTATTCGAATCAATTGCTACGGCGCTTTTAGCGTCAGTTGTAAATGTTTCAGGAATATTCTTTAAATCAACAAGTAACGCTTCATTGCTAGATTTTTTAATGGTAAATATTCCAACTGATGTAAAGGCAACCATTGTACTTTTACTAATGTTAAGCAAGCTAGAAACAGGAACATTTAATATTTGAATTTCATTTGTTAGCTCGTCACCTTTATTCAAAGTATAGCTGCTAAGCCCTGCTCTACTACCAATAAAAATTTTTGACTCGATAGATAAAACAGACCGAATTCTACTAGTAGTTTCGAATATTTTATCGATTTTCAGTGTTTCTAGATTTTCATAATCAAATAATGAATAAATATTTGTTTCAGAGTAAATTAGAACTTTCCCATTTTTCTCAACATGTATCGATGAGTATTTATCGAACAAATATTCAAGGAAACTAAGCACCTCTCCACTATTCGACAGAACAGAAACTCCATTTGATGAAAGGTGAACAACCTTGCCATCAGGCAAGAATTTCAAATCGAGTGTATTTATTAACGTTAAGTTGAAATTATAGAAACCTTTGCCTTGCGTGAATGCAACAATTCCCTTCTCGGTTGAAATAAGTAATTTCCCCGAACCGTTGGTAGCGTACCTGAAAATTCTATTGAACTCAAAAGGAAGGCTGTTCCCTGTTACATTGTTTAAGGTTGCACCAAAATTATTATGGGGGATTGAACTGTACTCATCTTTTTCTGAATTATAAATGAAGATATAGGGAGAGCTGGCCTGAAAGAAGAACAGCCCATCGCCATTGTTAACAATTTGGTTTACCGAACGAGAGTATGGTTTTTCATGGGAAATAAAATCTTTACCAGTAAACTCTCCCTTGCCCCTATCGAATTGCATCAAACCACTTGCACCCCAAGCACCTACCCAAAAATTTCCATTTTTATCCTCTAAAAATGCATTGTACCAATCGCTTTTTCTACTTTCAAAATCAAGCGCATATCTAATAAAACTTTTACTTTGGGGATTAAATTTATTAAACCCAATTCCCGACCACAAACCAATCCAAATATCGTAATACTTATCAATGTAAATACACGATATTCTGTCGGATGAAATTGATTTTGAATTATTTAAATCGTGTTTAAAATGGGTAAACGTATTCGACTTCAAATCCCAAACATTTAGCCCTTGGTTTGAGGTTCCTATGTAAACCTTGCCGTTTGGATGTTGAGCTAACGCTGTAATGTGGTTTGACGACAAACCATTTTCAACCCCAGGAATGTAGTAAAAATGCTGGAACTGAATGTTTTTTTTACTTAGCAAGCTAACACCGTTTTGGGTACCAACCCAAATATTTCCCATCCTATCGATGTAAATTTTATTGATATGGTTATCAACCAGCGAAAAGTTGTTGTTGGCATTATTTCGATATATTGTGAACGAATTGGTATTTGGTTCCAACACTTGAAGCCCATTACCTGTCCCAAACCAAACATTCCCCTCACCATCCTCTGCAATCGAAAAAGTTGAAGTTTTCCATATTTTATTAAAATGCTCGCCTTCAGGGCGAAATGTGTAAATTCCATCGGTTGCAACCACAAACCATTGTTTATTTTGTGTTTGCAGAATATCAGCCAAATCGTTATCACGTTTCCCTCCAGCAACATCGCCCTTTGCATAGAAGTATTCAAAACTTTCTGGTTGAGGATCGAACTTCATTATTGGAGTGTTTCTTCCACCAAGCCAAATATTCCCTGCTTTATCATTAAACAAAGCGTGGTAGCGATAGTAGGGTTGCGATGCTGCATCGTGGTTAAAGTGTTCCCACGTATTTTCTGAAATATTGAACTTTGTTAATGTTCCATCCAACGACTCAACCCACAAAGTTTTATTTGCGTATAATACTTTACGAATGTGGTTTGTTCGAGGTGAATTTTTTTCTCCAATTTTTGCCAAGTATCTGGTAAAAATTCCAGTGTTTAAACTGTAGCTACACAAACCCTGGGTTGTACCAACCCAAACATTTCTGCTACTATCAACAGCCAATGAGGTTATAACATTTCCCGGAAGAGAAAGTGAGTCGATTTTACTATGAAAGAAGTTAACAAACGAGTACCCATCGAAACGGCATAATCCATTTTCGGTTGCAAACCAAACAAACCCGTCGTCATCCTGAATAATATCGTTTACTTGATTGCTGCTTAGTCCGTTCTTTATGCTGTAGTTTACAAACCGGGTATACAAATCGTGGTTAACTTTTTGTTCCATCCCAAAAGCATAGTTAACCAGCAAAACAAAAATTAATAATATTTTATACCTCAGCATTTTACAAAAAATGAATGGAATTTATTTTAAAACAAGAAAGATACATTATTTTACCAATGCAACAAAAATGGAGGATTGCGATATTGTATCAACCATATTCTTCTAACTTTACACCAAATAATTAGTATAACCTTATATTATGTTCGATTTATCGAAGAAGTTGTGGCAATGGCTAGCCATGCTGTTTTTAGCCTTAATCTGGGGCAGCTCGTTTATCCTAATGAAAAAGGGGTTAATGGCTTTCTCGTTTCTTCAGGTAGCAGCAATTCGTGTGTTTTTTGCTTTCATTATTTTAATTCCGGTAATAGTAAAACATTTTAGCAAGCTAAATAGGAGTAATATTAAAAGCATTGCCATTGTTGGTTATGCAGGTATTTTTGTCCCTGCATTTCTGTTTGCTTTGGCGCAAACACATATTAGTAGCGCAGTGTCGGGAATGTTAAATAGTTCAGCAACTCTTTTCACTCTCGTTGTTGGAATTGTTTTTTACCGAAACAAACCGTCGGCAAACCAGTATTTTGGAATTATAATTGGTTTTATTGGCGCACTCTTTCTTATTACCGGTGGCGATTTCAGCTCGGTTTTTGGCGTAAATTCGTATGCTTTATTCATTATTATTGCCACTTTTGGTTACGGAATAAATGCCAACGAAGTTCGATTTAGCCTCAAAAGTTTAAACGGCATACAGGTTACAACCCTTTCGTTTCTTTTAGTTGGACCACCTGCCGGAATAATTCTTTTCACAACCAACCTAAGCGAATCGTACCAGTCGCCCTACTTTTTACAAAGCTTGCTTGCAATACTTGCACTTTCGACGTTTGGTTCCGTTATTTCTCTTTTTGTATATAACAGCCTCATTCACAAAACAAGCGCCCTGTTTGCCACTTCGGTTACCTATATTATTCCTATTTTTGCAATAATTTGGGGAGTTTTTGATGGAGAAACCATCAACCTTATTCAGTTTATTGGAATTGTTATTGTACTCTTTGGAGTTTATTTGGTGAACAGAAAAATTAAATTTAGTAATGAAAAACCATAGCATGAGAAGATTAGTACTAGCATTTTGCATTTCATTTTTATTTTTACCATTTGCGGTTAATTGCCAATCGATTAGCGATTTAACGTTTGGAACCGACGCCTCGCTAGAGGTTATTACTTGGAACCTTGAGTTTTTCCCAACAAACGGACAAACAACGCTTGACAATGTTTCGCAAGCAATACAGCAACTCCAAGCGGATGTATTTGCATTTCAGGAAATTGATAATGAAACACTTCTTTCTGAAATGGTAAATGGGATTGATGGGTACGAAGTCGCCATTGGTGCATCGGGAGGCAGCTTGAAATTGGCTTATATTTACCGATCCGCCTCCGTACAGGTAAACTCCATTTACGAAATATTCACATCTTCGGAGTATTGGCAACCATTCCCACGGAGGCCACTGGTTTTCGACTTCAACTTTCAAAACGAAAATTATATTGTAATAAACAATCACTACAAGTGCTGTGGCGATGGGATTATTGATTACGGAGACGATTCCGATGAGGAAACTCGCCGGTACAACGCAACCAACCTCATTAAAGAATATATTGACACAAACTTTCCAAACAAGAAAGTTTTTGTGGTGGGCGATTTAAACGATGTAGTTACCGACGAGGAGCCTAACAACGTTTTTCAGAAAATAATTGACGACTCACAAAACTACCTAATTGCCGATATGGAAATTGCCACCGGAAATAGCGACAATTGGTCCTACCCATCGTGGCCTTCGCAAATCGATCATATAATTATTACCAACGAACTTTTCGATGCCTATAATTCGGCAAACACGGTAGTTCAAACAATTAAAGTTGACTCCTACCTACCTGGCGGGCTAACCGAATACTTCGAAAATTTTTCTGACCATCGGCCAGTTGGAATGAAATTTTCTCCTAATGTGAGCACAGTTTTCAATAAAAACTTTGAAGATCAAAACTTAACCTCAGGCGGTTGGACTGCAATTAGCGTAACTGGTGAGGAAGTGTGGAGTGTTCCTGCCGATCAGTACGGACATAATAACTCCTTCTTTGGGTATATGAATGGCTATAATTCTGGACCAAAAGTAAATGAGGATTGGTTTATTTCACCTGCAATTAACGCCAGTGCGTACGAAAACCTTACCTTCTCTTTCTGGAATGCTTCCGGTTACTCGGGGCCTCAACTTCAGGCCTTCGTGTCGAATAATTTTATTGATAATCCTTCTTCTGCTACCTGGAGTGAGATTACTGGAATAAATTGGCATAACGGAGCAACCTCATGGGAATGGACCTACTCTGGTGATATTGATTTGAGTTCGCTTACTGGCCAGTTCCACATTGCTTTCAAATACACTTCAACATCGAGCGCAGCCGCAGCATGGGAAATTGATGATATTTCACTAAGCGGCGAAGCTAAAATGTTTACAATAATTGCAACGGCAAACCCTTTAGAAGGTGGAACTATTGTTGGAACAGGAACCTTTGAATACGGACAAAATGTTGAGCTAACCGCAACACCCGATGAAAATTATACTTTTATTAACTGGACCGAAAATGGAACTGAAATCTCAACCCAAGCAACCATTTCATTTGAGGTGATAGAAGACAGAGATTTAGTTGCAAATTTCGAGGGTGAAACTTTCACTATTGACGCTATCGTAAGTCCCGAAAATTCAGGAACCCTTACTGGCACAGGAGTTTTTTACCACGGACAATCCGTAACCCTAAAAGCTACGCCAAATACCGGTTATACTTTTATTAACTGGACCGAAAATGGGAATCAGGTTTCAACCAGCACAACATACTCGTTTCTTGCAACTACCGATCGTTCATTTGTTGCAAACTTCCAGTTAGCTACATACAACATTACAGCAAATGTTAACCCCGAAAATGCAGGAACCGTTACCGGTGCAGGCACCTACGAACATGGCGAAACAGTTACACTTACTGCCGGAGAATCAACTGGTTACCTATTCTTAAACTGGACTGAGAACAATGAAGAAATTTCAACAAGCCAAACTTACACGTTCACTGCAAATGCCAACAGAAATATAATCGCAAATTTTCAGCCAAAAACGTTTACGGTTACTACATCGGTTTCTCCTGAAAACGGCGGAACTGCTACTGGTGGGGGAAGCTACAGTTTCAACACTACAGCTACCTTGGAAGCGACTCCCAACACAGGATGGATTTTCGAAAAATGGATTGTGGATGGAAATGAGATTGAAACTAATCCGTACAGCTTTTCAGTAACCGAAAATATTGATGCATCAGCCTTATTCGTTGAAGCAGAAGAGGAATTTACCCTAACCGTTACAAAATATGGGAATGGTACTACCAATCCCAATATTGGCTCATACACTTACTCCAGCGGCCAAACAGTTAATGTTACTGCAACTCCCGATGATGGATGGAAATTTGAAAAATGGATGATTGGTGAAAATGAAGTAACCGAAAGCTCAACATCGTTTGTTATTACTCAAGACACAACTGCAACAGCAATATTTACAATTATAAGCGGATTAAATGAAGTAGGGGCAAACGTAGTAACAATTTTCCCAAACCCTACATCAAGCATACTTCACATTAAGTGCGAAGAGCAAATTAAAACCATAAAGCTATTCGATATTACCGGGAAAAAAATTCTCGAAACAACAAACAAATCAATTAATGTGGAATTTCTACC
>CAZLXF010000023.1:0-20657 GCA_964563065.1 uncultured Rikenellaceae bacterium
CTGTTCAAATTGTGTTAATAAAACGTTGCATTTTTTGACCAACCGCCTCTGCCAACTGGCGAAAGTATATATTTTTTACGTATATGCAAAAACAGACCCTTAAAAATTAGTTAGTTACAGAGTTAAAGCCTGTTTTATTCTGTACATAAATACTATTGTTTTTATTCGCAAAATTGCTATATGTGTTTGTATATCTTTGCTTTACGATTTTTGATTTGTTACTAAATGATAATTTAATGTTTGTACGAAAAAAACTTGTAAAGGTTTAGTAACTCGGTTCTGCTGCAAAAATGTTACTCTCAAATACTTGCCCGATATCGGGCAAAATAGTAGGCTTTTCAAACAACCTAACTATCTTACCAATAGTTAAATCAAATATCCTGCCACAGCCTGTAACCTGTTGTTTTTTTGACAAATGTGCTTTTTCTGTTGACGAACGTTTAGCCGAAAATGGACGTTAAATTTCAGTCACTTGTTTTTCACCACAATAGACACGATAGGCACAATAGTATGCTTGTTATACGTTAGGTCGATGTGTTATTAAATGATACTGTTCAGTTATAATCCGCATAAAACCAATAAGGGAATAAATAACTGAAAAACGATTGCTACTCCAGTTTTAGAAAGAATTAGGTTTTGGGTGACATTAATTACTTCTCTTAAAGAAACCTTAGAATTAAACATGGGCGACAAAGGTAAACCTTATGCTAATTTTTATGTAATGCTCTTAAAGTGTTAATATTTTTCGTATTTTGGTCACATGTTGGCAAAGAATGAAATATTACAAAAACTCAAGGAGCTGAAACCGGTTTTGGCTAATGAATATTGCGTAAAAGAAATTGGTTTATTTGGCTCATTCTCTGATAATAAGCAGAGTGATGACAGCGATATTGATATTCTTGTGGAATTTTACAAGCCTATTGGGTGGAAATTCTTTTCACTGGAGAAATATTTAGAAGATGTTTTTAATAGAAAAGTTGACCTGGTAACTAAAAAAGCTTTAAAAAAACAGTTGAAGGACAAAATTTTAAAACAAACATTATTCCTGTGAAAAAAACCGAAAGAACATTCAAACACCTTCTGGAAGACATTTTTGAGTCAATATCAAAAATATTGTCCTACACAGAATCTTTCGATTTTGAAATGTTTAAAAACGACGAAAGGACTGTAGATGCAGTTATTCGAAATCTTGAGATTATTGGTGAAGCATCAAATAAAATTCCCATAACCATAAAAGATAAATACAAAAACGTTCCATGGGATGAAATGTATAGAATGAGAAATAAAGCAATTCATGAGTATTTTGGAGTAGACCATGAAATAATTTGGGATATTGTTAAAAACTATCTGCCAGAAAACCTTACCCAAATAAAGGAAATTATTGATAGCGAAATGTAATAAGGTTCACAAAGCCTAACATGGAAATCACCAGCACCCAAAACCCTCGCATTAAGCAGGTTGTTAAACTTCAGGAGAATTCGCGCGAGCGAAAAAAAACTGGACTTTTTGTTGTTGAAGGCATTCGTGAGTGTAGCATTGCAATGCAGGCGGGTTTTATTGCTTCGGAAGTTTATGTGTGCGAGGAAATTTACAAACCGGATAACCACTATCCAATCCAAATTCCAAATTCAGCTTTTACCGTTACTGCTGAGGTTTACGAGAAAATTGCGTACCGCTCCGGCGTTGAAGGGATTGTTGTTGTATTCGAATCAAAATTTAAAAACATTGAGGAACTCAATATTGCTGACAGTTCGCTAATCCTTGTTATTGAAAAGGTTGAAAAACCGGGAAATCTGGGAGCAATTTTCCGCACTGCCGACGCGGCAGGAGTTTCGGCCGTTATTGTTTGCGACCCTGCCAGCGACCCCTACAACCCAAACGCCATCCGTTCGTCGCTTGGGTGTATTCTGAGCGTTCCGTGGGTTGTAACAGATTCCAAACAGGCAATTGATTGGCTGAAAAAAAATCAAATCAAAATAATTTCCTCAACTCCCGATACTGATAAAATCTACACAAAAACCGATTTCACAGGCCGTTGCGCTATCGTTATGGGGGCTGAGGATGACGGGTTGAGTGGCATTTGGTTCAACGAATCGGATACGCTGGTTCGCATACCAATGCTGGGTAGAATCGACTCGCTGAACGTTTCCGTTTCGGCTGCTGTGCTGCTTTTTGAAGCGGTAAGGCAGAGGGGAATGATTGATTGACCCGCCTGCCGCGGGCAGGTTGATTGATGGAACGCAGAGTACACGGACAAGAGGGATTTACGCAGATATTAATAAAACCACACTAGACATATTAGACACAGTAGAAAAGAGAGAAGACCGAAGTGTAAGGGTAATTCTTCCGTCTTCTAACTTCATACTTCTGCCCTTTTTTTGAACTCAGATTGCTTTGAGTGAATGTAGAATTTCAAATTTTATTAAAAAAAGTAATACATAATTACTTCCAAAAAATCACCCTTTAAGGTAACATTTTCCACTTCTGTTACGAATAATTAAATACACAAAGTTTTCACCAAACAGAAAGGAGGAACGGCCATGAAGAAAACTGAATTTGTTTGTCCGCATTGCCGCGGATACCTGAGCGTTAGCGATAAGGTGGTTTTCACTATCCGAAAACCCGGTTGGACTGGCGGATTACTACTTCTTAGCCCCATTGTTGGCGATTACAAGTACGAGAATCACTGGTCGTACAAAATTCAACCCGGCGAGGAGTTCGAGTTCCATTGCCCCATTTGCAACTCCGACCTATCTGTTCCTGGAACAGAAAAGTTTGCAAAAGTAATTATGCGTGAGGAGGACAACGAAAACATTCACGAATTCTATGTGGTTTTTTCAAGGGTTGAAGGCGAAAAATGTACTTTTAAAATTGCCGAAAAGAAGATGGAATCGTTCGGCGAGTCGGCACATAAGTATGTTGATTTTGTGAACGCCAGCCTGCTTAAGTAGAAGTGTATAAAAGAATTACGTAGTTAGAACGACAAACCATATTGCCGCATCTTGTTGTACAGCGTTTTGCGGTCGATATTCAGAATTTTGGCAGCCTTGCTCTTATTGTAACGTACCTTCTCGAGCGTAGCGAGAATTAGCTCCTGCTCGGCTTTCTCCTTCAAATCCTTCAGGTTATTAGGTTTCTCGGAGTTTAAGTTAGTTGTAAGTTCCTTTGCCCTAGTGGTTGTAATTTCGTGCGGAAGGCTTTTAGAGCTAATGGTTTTGCCCTGTTCAACAAGCACAGCCCTGCGAATCACATTTCTTAACTCCCTAATGTTTCCCGGCCATGCGTAGGTGTTGAATACATCCAGCACGGAGTCGTCGAAACCAGCAATTTTCTTCCCCAGCTCAATGTTGGCCTGAATAAGAAAATGATTGGCGAATAGCTGTAAATCGCTTAATCGCTCCCTAAGGGGAGCCACCTGAATGGAAAACTCGTTAAGCCTGTGGTACAAATCCTCGCGGAATTCTCCACGTTTCACAGCCTCAAGCAAATCGTCGTTCGAAGCGGTAATAATCCGAACATCAACCTGAGCCTCCTTGCTGCTGCCAATCCTTTTTATTTTTCGTTCCTGAATGGCTCGAAGCAAATTAATTTGTACTTCGTACGAAAGGTTGCCAATCTCGTCGAGGAAAATGGTTCCTCCGTTTGCAACTTCAAACTGCCCAACCTTGTCGGAAATAGCTCCTGTAAACGAGCCCTTAATGTGCCCAAAAAATTCGCTGGGTGCTAAATCCTTCGAAAGTGCACCACAGTCGATGGCTACAAAGGGTTTGTTCTTCCGTAAACTTTCTGAATGAATGCGCCGAGCAACGTACTCCTTGCCGGTTCCACTATCGCCCTGAATTATAACCGACAGGTTTGTGGGGGCAACCAAGCTAACAAACTGGCTAACTTCCTGGGCGTTCTGACTAACGCCTTGAATGAACTTGGCGGATTGAGTATTTTTTAACTTCGATTTCTCGTCGGACATGGTTTCCTCGTCCTTCGATTTCAACAAGTTCTCAATTGCAAGTAGTATCTCATCGGGATTTATGGGCTTGGCAACGTAATCGTAGGCACCGAGTTTAACCATTTTCACGGCCATGCGAATATCGGCGTAACCGGTCATAATAATTACTCCCGTTTCGGGCTTTGCCGATTTCACCTCCTTTAGCAGCTCTAAGCCTGAACTGTCGGGCAAACGAAAATCGGAGAGTACTACATCAAAATCGGAGATTTTAAGCTGCCTAAGCGCTTCCTCAAACGAGAATGCTTCAGCAACATCATGCCCTTTCCTGTTAAGGAAAGTTTTTAGCATAATACAAAAAGTTGAATCGTCGTCAACAACAAGAATTTTTGCCATCTGTTAAGCCATGCAATTACTTTGTCCCAGTGATGCTAATATAGCATCATATTTTCTAAATATCAAAAAGTATTTAAATGATAGTTGTCACTAAAAATCATATAGCACTTACAAACAGAACTATACGTCAACCCAATCGCCATGTTCCTTAATCAGTTCAACTAGGAAGTCAACTGCCTGTTCCTCCGGAATATTTTTTTTCATAACCTCCTTGCCCTTATATAGCGTAACCCTTCCCGGACCCGCGCCAACATAGCCGTAGTCGGCATCGGCCATTTCGCCCGGCCCATTTACAATGCAACCCATTACCCCAATTTTAAGCCCTTTAAGATGCGCTGTTTGGCTTTTAACTTTTCGCAACGTTTCGTTTAGGTTGAAAAGTGTTCTTCCACAACCTGGACATGAAATGAATTCGGTTTTAGAAAACCGCTCCCTCGATGCCTGAAGAATTCCAAAGGCAACGTTCTTTACCGATTCGTCATCAACACTGCTGGCTGAAACCATAATTCCGTTGCATAGCCCATCAACAAAGAATGGCCCAAAATCGGAAGCCGCATTTATGTTGAAGTTCTCTTTTTCAGCATAGCTGAAATTGAGAATAACCGGAGCCTGAATTTCTTTAGAAATAATTTCACCCAGAACATTTCGTGCTTTGTAGAATGACTTGTTTGCAACTCCCGTAATTATTGGAATAAAACTAGGATAAGAAGCTAAGACTTCGATTTGCTTGTGTGAAAAATTTTCGGAATCGATGATTACAAAACCCTCCTGACCTGCCAAAGTATTCTCAAGTTGCTCAATACTTTTAAGTTGATGCTTGCACTTAGGGTGAGTGCCAATAAGCGGCAACTCCTCGGCAGAATTAATGCCATCAATATTTTGTTCTCCGATAAAAATAAAATCGGCAGCGTTATCATCGTGCTTCCAGCCCGAAATGGAATCGAAGTTCCAGCCCCATGAGTTTAAACTATCCATACTTAAGTTTCCCTCTTTTGAGAGATCTGCCAGAACCACAGGATGGTTGTCGCCACCAACGTTTAGAACGCTTCTTGTTTCCCTCTTGGAAAAGTTTGTAGGGTCGATTCCAATTTTTGATTTATTGGTTTTACTTTCGTTACATGTGTATTCTTCAAAATGTTTTGCCAGCTGCAAAGCAACCGGAATTTCGAGCTCCGGCTCCTCGGTAAGCGAAACCCGAATGGTATCGCCAATTCCATCGGCCAGAAGAGTTGCAATTCCCACAGCCGATTTAATGCGACCATCTTCACCCTCGCCCGCTTCGGTTACACCCAAATGTAAGGGATAGCTCATTCCCTCCCTCTCCATTAGCATTACCAAAGTTCGTGTGGCCTGAACCATAACGCGAGTATTGCTCGATTTCATGCTAACTACAATGTTGTGAAAGTTGTGCTTTGCACAAATTTGCAGAAACTCCATGGCCGAAAGAGCCATGCCAAGCGGTGTGTCGCCATAACGGCTCATTATTCTATCGGACAACGAACCGTGATTCACACCAATACGAATGGCAACGTTATTCTTCTTACAAATTTCGAGAAGAGGTAGAATGCGCTCTTCAACTTTCTCCAAATCGGCGGTGTACTCGGCGTTGGTGTACTCGAACCTATCGGTTAAATTCCTCTTATCGGAGTAGTTCCCTGGATTAATGCGGATTTTCTCAACGTAGTTTGCTGCTTCAAGGGCAGCGCTGGGGTTAAAGTGAATATCGGCAATAAGGGGAGTTTCAAATCCCAACCTGCGAAGCTCCTGCTTCACCAAACTCAAACTCTTTGCCTCCTTAACTCCCTGTGCAGTAATACGAACGTAGTGTGCGCCGGCCTCAATAATTCTTCTGCTTTGCTCAACGGTTGCTTCAATATCGTTTGTATTGGTGGTTGTCATGGATTGAAGTCGAATGTGGTTGTCTCCCCCCAAAGGGCAATTCCCAACGCTAACCACACGGGTAGGTTTTCGCAAAAAGCCGCAAGTATTTATATAGAATGTTTCCATGCTTAATAAAAATAAATTACAAAGTAAACGCATTCTGAATTAAATTGAGAACAATCGTCAAAATGTATTTAATAATTATTGCGAAACTCTAAAAAATATGTAGGTTTGCTTTCAGCTAAACTACCATCAAAAACTTGTACCAATGAAACATATAATAGTTCCCACCGATTTCTCGAACGAATCGTTAAATGGCCTAAGGCTGGCCGTAGTTTTTGCAAACCATTTTAAAAGTACCATACAGCTGGTATACGTGCAAAAAGCCCCTTCGGAGTTTGGCCGAGCCGATTTTAACGAGGAGAAAAAGAACGCCACCACAAACCTCAGCAAAATGGTTGAGGAGTACAGCGCAAAGCTTATTGAGCCTGCAAAAATTGAATTTATTGTAAAAAAAGGAAAGGTTTACCAAGAAATTGTGAATCAGGCTCAGGCCTTCGAGGATAGCATTATTATTAGTTCAACCCACGGATCGTCGGGTTTCGAAGAGTTTTTTATTGGCAGCAATACGTTTAAAATTATTTCTGCAACCGAGCTGCCCGTTATAACCATTCGTCACGGAGCCATTGCACGAGAAATTAAAAGAATTATTCTACCCATCGATATTAGTGCCGATACTCGGCAAAAAGTTCCCTTTACAACCGAAATTGCGAAGAAGTTTAACGCAGAGATTCATGTCCTAGGGGTTACATCAACGAAGAACGAAGAAATTGATGCAAAAATTACTGCCTACACAAACCAGGTTTGCGAATACCTTAAAGAACATGAGGTTAAGTATAAGCTAGTGTTTATGAATGGGAGCAACATAACCGATGTTACCATTGAGTATGCCCTTGACAATAACGCCGACATAATTAGCATTATGACCGAGCAAAACGAACCCATTGCTAGTTTTGTGCTTGGAAGTTACGCCCAGCAAATGCTGAACAAATCGCCAATTCCAGTGTTAAGTATTACTCCAAAAGAAATATTTATTATGGGAAGTTTCCGAACATTTGGAGCTCCCTACTAGGCTTTGTAAAAATGATTTCTTCCTTCTGTAGAAATAAGTGCTGGATTAGATTAGTTTTTTTATTTTTTGTAACCCATTTACTTTATACTCCGCTTCCTGTTTGCAGCGCAAACAGTTTCGGTGGAAACGTTTCAACTCCCGACTCGGCACAAACTATTACGTTGCTGTTTATTGGCGACATAATGGGGCACGGTGGTCAAATAAAAGCAGCCTTCAACGAAAAAACCCAAACCTACAGCTACGACAGCGTATTTGTTAAAATGAAGCCTGTATTCAGCTTGGCCGACATTGCCTTTGCAAACCTTGAGGTAACCCTCGCGGGTGAACCGTTCACCGGTTATCCTCAATTCAGCTCGCCCGATGCCCTTGCCGATGGAATTAAAAACGCTGGAATTGATATTCTTGTAACTGCAAATAACCACTCGGTTGACAGGGGGAAAAATGGTATTACCAGAACCATCGATGTGCTGAACGAACGGAATATTCCCTTTGCAGGAACTTATAAGGATAGCTTGCATCGCGACTCAATTTATCCTCTTATTATCGAGCAAAAAGGATTTCGGTTAGCTTTGCTAAACTACACCTATGGAACTAACGGAATTCCGGTTCCTTCCCCAACAATTGTAAACCTTATTGACACTGGATTAATTAGGAAAGATTTCGAGAGAGCGCTGAAAAATAATGTTGATGAGGTAATTGCATTTATGCACTGGGGATTGGAGTACAAACTTACCCCTTCGGTTGAACAGGTGAAACTCACCAACTTTATGCACAACCTGGGAATAAGAATTGTAATCGGCTCGCACCCGCATGTGCTGCAACGAATGGAAGCCTCCTTCGACACCGATACAACCGAAGGAAGAGTTGCAGTTTACTCTCTTGGGAATTTCGTGTCGAACCAACGAAACCGCTACCGCAACGGTGGAGCCGTTGCAATTATTCGGCTTGAGAAAATTGGAGAACAGGTTGCCATTAAAAACGCCGGACATATTCTTGCCTGGGTTCACACACCCAAAAAAGGAGGGAAAAAAGTTTTTGAGGTTTTACCAGTATCGGAGTACGAGCAAATACCCGAATACTTTTCAGTTTCTGACGAAAAACTATTCAATGAATTTGCTACCGACTCACGAAAACAGTTTGGCTGGGAAAACTATAACTTCCCCGAAATTAATTTCCGAAATGGAGAGTGGATTATCCCCTGGGAGAAAAGAGACGAAAACCGGGTTGCCCCAACCAAGTTGAAACGAATAGTTCCGTGGCGCCAGGAGTTTTCGCCTCCCAGAATACTTAGCCAACCAATAAAAATGGGGCAATAAAAGTTGCCCCAAAATATTTCTGAACAAAAAATCTAGTATCGGTTCGGATCGTTCGACTCAATTTTTCGAACATTCTTGGCAACCTCTTGTCCCCTATCGTTTATTTCAATGGTAAACTCAAGTAAATCGCCGTTTCTAATTTCGTTGAAATCATCCTCAATAACATCCTGATAGTGAAAGAACAGGTTATTGGGCGGATACTGAATAAAACCGTAACCGTTATTCATATTCATGGCTGCACCTTCAAAAACTTCATCGGAAGTAGGTTCAGAGACTGTACGCTTTGGCTGCGAGTATTCGGGCAAATCGAACAAGTTGTTAATAAGCGGATTGTTGGCTTTGAGCCCATTGTTTATTAGCTCGTGCATCGCTATGGGGTAAGTAACCTCGCGAATTAAATCCTGTGAGGTTCGGGTAACCACATCGCGCCCCATGTCGTCGGTGTACTCAAAATCCCAGCTCAGAACCATAACCTTGGTACCAATGGAGTTGAGTTTACGAATTAGCGGCACGTAGTCGCCATCGGAAGTTATAAGAACCAGCACGTTGAAACGCTTGTAGAAAGTTTGCTCGAAAGCCTCGAGCGCTAACCAAACATCAATACCTTTTTCTTCCTTTTTCCCGCTACGATTACGAATTGGCAGGTAGTGGGTGATAACTCCTTCGGACATCAAAATATCATCGAAAACCCTATCGTTGTAAAGTTGGTTCCCACGCTGGCTTGCCTCCTGTGCACTAATTCTTCCTCTAAAGTAGTGAGCCTCGGTAACCTGGCAGTAACGAGACGTTACTTCCTCTTCCTTTGCCACCATGCTACGGATAAACTCGTGTAAACCAGCAATGTTAAGGCGTTTGCGTCGTTCGTGAAAGTAGTTGTAGTAGTTGCTAACGTGTAAAAAGTAGTTACCATCATAAAAAACGCCAATGCGTTTTAAATCCTTTGAATTATTCATATAAGTTAATTTTATTGTATGCTTTTTTTGAATGGGCGATTTTCTATTACGCTTTCAAAAAACTTTTTACAAAAGTAGTTTTCCATTGCCTAAACACAAACAGGAACATTGTGTTTTTGTTCAAAGAATAGTTTTGTTGGATTAAATGAAGATAACTTTTGACATATGTAGATAGTTGAATGGATTTTTAAAAAACCTGAGGAACCAAAATACTTGAGAAGTATTCTTATATAAAAAATTTGCGAACAACCACCTGCTCTTATTGCACGGAGTTTTGGCGGTAAATGCTTTTCGGTTTATTGGCTCATGTAGGTGCTGATGCAGCCGCTTCTCAACCGTTTCGCCGGTAGCTTCAATGTAGAATCGGCTTAGTTTCTGGCTAACTAAAATGTAGCAACATGCCATTGATTTTCTGTTTCTGTTAAAACAAAAAAAGCACCCAAAGGTGCTTTTTTGTGTGGGCCCAGCTGGGCTTGAACCAGCGACCCCCTGATTATGAGTCAGGTGCTCTAACCAGCTGAGCTATGGGCCCCGAAAAATGCTTCCGCATTTTTTTATTGGTTGGCAAAAGTACATATTTGTAAATTAATTTTCAACATTATATTTCCATTTTTTTATGAGCAAACCTGTTTTTGTCCCATTTAGTCACCTTCCCATTAAAAATATTATTTTCGACCTGGGCGGTGTAATCCTTAATATTGACTACCATTTAACCATTAACGCCTTCAAAAATATGGGCGTTGAAAACTTTGAAAAGCTCTTTTCACAAGCCCAGCAGAATGGTTTGTTCGATAAGCTCGACAAAGGACAAGTATCGCCCCAAGAATTCCGAAACAATCTTCGTGAACTTGTAAAGTTTTCCCTTTCCGATTCAGCAATTAACCATGCGTGGAACGCCATGCTGCTCGATTTTCCACATCATAGAATTGAGCTGCTAGTGAACGTTCGAAAGCACTACAAAACTTTTCTGCTAAGCAATACTAACGCAATACACATAGAGGAGTACAACCAAATTCTTGAGCGAACATTCGGGTATAAAAACCTTTCGTTTCTTTTCAACAAGGAGTACTACTCGCACGAAATTGGCATGCGCAAACCCGATAAGGAGGTGTTTCTACATATTATAAAGGAGAATTCCCTTCAGCCTGAAGAAACTCTTTTTATTGATGATTCGATTCAACACGTTGAAGCCGCAAAAAACCTTGGAATTAATGCGTACCACCTCAACATTCCTAAGGGCGAATCGATTGAAAAACTTTTCCAATAAAAAGCCAGCAATCAATTACAGAATGCTGGCTTGGTGAAAATTATAATTTGTTTTTAAATCAACCCCTTTTCATGCTTTTGGGCTATAACCTTTAGCATATCGTCGGTCATGGTTTCCAGGTTCCATTGCGGATTCCAGCCCCACTCCTCACGGGCACAGCTATCGTCCATGTAGTTTGGCCAGCTGCTGGCAATCGATTTTTTTATCGGATCAACATCATACTCCATAACAAATTCGGGAATGCGTTTTTTTATCGCTTCCATTATTTGCGAAGGTTCAAAACTCATGGCAGTAACGTTGAAACTGTTTCGGTGAATCAATTTGGCCGGGTCGGCTTCCATTAATTGTACGCAAGCATCTAATGCATCGGGCATGTACATCATATCGAGTGAAGTTCCTTGCGGTAGCGGACAGGTAAACTTCTTCTCCTTAACCGCCCCGTAGTATATTTCAACTGCATAATCGGTTGTACCTCCGCCTGGCAGAGTTTCATTTGAAATAATTCCAGGGAAACGAACGCTGCGCGTATCAACGCCAAACTTCTGAAAATAGTAATCGCTAAGCAGCTCACCAGTAACCTTGCAAACCCCGTAAATTGTGGTAGGGCGCATAATGGTATCCTGCGGAGTATTGTCGAGCGGCGTGGTTGGCCCAAATGCCCCAATGGAGCTTGGAGTAAATAGTGCACAATTGTATTCGCGGGCAATTTCCAGCGAATTCATTAGTGCTCCCATATTTATTTTCCAAGCTAACTGCGGATTCTTTTCACCTGTTGCCGAGAGAAGTGCAACCATATTGAAAATGGCATCAACCTTATACTTTTTAACAATTTCAACAAATTTACTGGCATCCAAGGCATCAAACTCCTCGAGAGGACCATCTTCACCTAATTTTTTACATGAGCAGCAGTTAATGTCCGACGCAACAACGCTGGAATTACCATAAATATTACGTAAGTGTGGAATTAGTTCGGAGCCAATTTGTCCACCAGCACCAACAACAAGAATTCGTTTCATTTACAGGGTAGTTATTTAGGTTACTTCAAGTTTAAACCGTTTGAGGTTCATTTTTCGGTTACAAAATTATACTATTAATTGGACTAGAACAAGAGATTTGTCATGATTGATTTTTTATATGGAAAAGATTTTTTTTGAAAAAAAACTCTATCTTTATTGATTGAAAAGAAAACTAAAAACTATTGCATTACTGGTATAGGTATTCTATATATCAGTGTTTTATGGTATTATTTTTGCATGCGTTATAACACGCTGTAGAATTATTGAAAAATGATGAGACGATTCGCACTTTTAAGCGCAATTCTATTATACTGCCTAAGTTCCTTTGGCCAGCTGAACCAAAGGGGCGTTCCTATTATTAAAAACTACACCCCAGAAACCTATTCAGCCAGCCCACAGAATTGGGCTGTAGTGCAGGATAATCGTGGGGTTATGTACTTTGGAAATAACGACGAGGGTGTACTTGAGTACGATGGTGTTACCTGGCGAAGCATTCCGGTTCCCGGAAAAGTAAATGTCCGTTCGCTGGCAGTTGATACCACAGGAACTGTTTACGTTGGTACCGTTGGAGACTTTGGTTACCTTGCACCCAATGAGGCTGGCTTAATGCAATTTAACTCCCTTTTTCACCTTGTAACCGATTCGCTACAAGAAAATGTTACTTTCATATGGAAAACCAATTACCATAACGGCAAAGTATACTTTTACTCGTCAACATACCTTTTCTGCTATGACGGATCTTCTGTCAAGAGTGTTTACCTTGGCCCATTTGAAAAATATTACAACCTATACTCTTTTTTAGTTAATAATAAGTTTTATATCGGTTCTTACCGGGCTGGCTTGAGAGAAGTGGTTGATACAACAACAACTCTTGCACCAGGTGCAAGTTTTTATGAGGAAAAGAATATTTTTTCGATACAGGCAACATCCGATTCAACGGCACTAATAGTTACAAACCAAGGTTTGTTCGATTATAACCAAAGAACAGGGACATCTAAGTTACTTCAGCATAATAATAGTTTTTTTAAAAAAGCAATAGAAAATGGTGCTACACCATACGGTTCTATTTTGCTAAACGATTCCAACGTTGGTGTTGGATTTATATTAAGTGAAGATTACAGCTTTGCAAAGCTAACTCCAACTGGATTTCCAATTGAACTAGTAAATAAATCGAATGGTTTACAGGATGAGTTTGTTATTTCTTTATACCAAAATAAGAGTAATTACGGCTCTTCACCAGTATGGTTTACTCTAAACTCGGGATTGGCTAAGGTTGATGTTCACTCACCATACAGGCTGTTTGATGAGAATGCTGGATTAAGCGGAGCTATCAACGATATTATTGAATTTAACAATACAATTTTTGTTGCCACCTTCTCTGGCGTGTACTATCTTGCATACAACAGCCAGAACCTTCCCTACTTCAAAAATATCCCAAAAATAAATAATGTCCCATGGAAATTTTCCATTTTTGAAGATCCCATTAAGAAAACACAAAGTTTGCTTGTAGGCTCAAATGGTGCTGTATATGAAATTGACAGCAAGTTTAATGTATTAAACATAAACGAACTGGATGGTTTCAAAGGAGTTCGAGAATATATCTGCTATTCATTGCTTCAATCGCAAAAAAATCCAAACAATGTTTACCTGGGAATTCGTGGCGGATTAGTAAAAATTGAAAGGAAGGGAAACACATGGATTAACCACAATGTGATAACTTCGAACAAAATAAGTGGAGAGATTCGTACCATCGCCGAGCTGGAAAATGGTGATTTATGGATAACAACCTATCAACATGGAGTAAAAAAGATTATCTTTAATGAAGATGATTTAGAGGTTATTGACTACGGTACTGAGCAAGGAATAACGGATCAAAAAGATAATTACGCTTTTAACCTTAATGGTAGAATCGTTTTTGCTACCATCAAAGGTTTGAAAAGGTTTAACCCTGAAAGCGGACAATTTGAACCAGCCAGCTTATTTAATTCATCAGCACATTTAGTTACAGATGCCATTTCTAAACTTGTACCATTTAACGATGGCTATATGATTACTATTACTGATAATCATGAAATAAAGAAGACCGAATACCACAGCCTAAATAGCAATAACGAGTACAATATTTATAACATTCCATTTAAACCTTTTACCGGAAAAATTCCCGATGCGTTGTTCGTTGATAAAAATGGAATTCTATGGATTGCTTTAGCTTCCAAACTATACAGTTACGACCCCAAAGTTAAAAGGGATTACACCGAGAAATTCAATGCCCTTGTTAGAAAAGTTATTACCCAGAATGGCGACTCCGTTCTTTTCCATGGTACTTTCTACACCGAAACTGCTGATGGGGAAAAATTGGTTTCTATAGAACAGAACCCTAATCAAATTCCAACCCTTCCATTTAGCCTAAACAATTTAATTTTTGAGGTTGGGGCTCCATTTTACGAGTACGAAGAGCTAACCCAGTTTAGCTACCTTCTTGAAGGGAACGATAAGGAGTGGTCCAAGTGGGAACATAACCCGCAACCAAAATATACAAACATTTCCGAAGGTGATTACATTTTTAAAGTAAAAGCCCGAAATATTTATGGCGTTGAAAGTAATACTGCCGAATACCAGTTCTCCATTACACCACCTTGGTACAGGTCGATTGTTGCACTTATTGCATACGTCCTGCTCCTTGCTGGATTTATTTGGGGCATTGTTGTTTTAAACACCCGAAGGCTTGTTGCTGAGAAGGAACGATTGGAGGAGATTGTAAAACAGCGCACGGCTGAGGTTGTTGCTCAAAAGGAAGAACTTGAAAAGCAGCGTGATAAAATTTTTGAGCAGAATGAGGAAATTAAAAGCAGCATAAACTACGCAAGCCGAATTCAAAATGCGCTACTTACCCCGATTGAAACTCTCAACGAGATGTTCAATGATTACTTCATCCTCTTCCTTCCTCGCGATATTGTTAGTGGCGATTTCTACTGGCAAACAAAGGTTGGAAGTAGAAAGATTTGCGTAGTTGCAGATTGTACAGGACATGGTGTTCCTGGCGGTTTTATGAGTATGCTTGGCATGGGATTCCTCACGCAAATTATAACAAAGAACGAGAAGCTTACTGCTTCGCAGATTCTTGACCTGCTTCGTGCTCAAATTATTATTTCGCTTCACCAAACTGGTAAAAGCGGTGAAAACAAGGATGGAATGGATCTGGCTTTGTATATAATTGATGAAGAAACCGGAATGATTGAGTTTGCCGGAGCAAACAATCCTCTGGTAATTATTCGCGATAACGAAGTAATTCAGGTTAAGGGAGATAAAATGCCTATTGGCATTCACATTAAGTGCGATACTCCATTCACAAATAATGTTATGGAGTATAAGAAGGGCGACGTACTCTACACCTTCTCCGATGGTTACGTTGATCAGTTTGGTGGCCCTGACTTACGTAAGTTTATGATTAAGAACCTAAAGGAACTTCTACTCGAAATACACATGAAACCCATGGCCGAGCAGAAGGAAATTCTTCATAATACACTTGTTAACTGGCAGGGAGAAACACCTAGAATTGACGATGTTGTACTAATGGGCGTTCGCTTGTAAATGGAACTTTTTGAATAATGAGCGACTTTTCAACTTTTAGGGGCGATCCTGAAGTTTACCAAGTACTTAAAAGCCTTTCAATCCATTTCGACTACTACGAGCATCCTCCCGTTCCAACGGTTGAGGAAGCCTCAAAGTATTGGGTTGATATTGAGGCCGCTCACTGCAAAAATCTGTTCTTTCGAAACCATAAAGGGAATCGACACTACCTTGTAATTTTCGATTACAAGCAAAACCTTAACATCCGCGATTTGGAGCAACGACTCAAACAAGGTAAACTTTCGTTTGCCTCAGAGAAAAGAATGCTGAAGTATTTAGGGGTTACGCCAGGTTCGGTTTCGCCAATGGGTTTGATTCACGATAAGGAGAACCATGTTCACCTGTTTATCGACAAAAATCTTCAGCAAGCCAGCAGAATTAGCTTTCACCCAAATTTAAATACAGCTTCACTGGTAATTCCCTTTGAGGGCTTTGTAAAATACCTCAAGTACATTGGGAACAGCTACGAATTTATTGAGCTGTACGATTAGCCGCTACTTTTTCTTTGCTGCATCGGCTTCAATTTTAGCCGCCTCGGCTTTAGCCTTATCAATAATTGCTTGCGCTTTAGCATCGGCTTCACGAATAACCTTTTTGGCAGCATCGTCGCCTTCCTTTCGAATTTTATCGGCGGCTTTCTTGGCAACCTGAACTGCAATTGGTCCTTTTCCCTTGGCCTCGTTCTCTACCTTTTGGGCTTTTATTTCTGCTTCCTTCCGAATTTTTTCAGCGAGAACTCGTGCATCAGCACGAACTTTTGCTGCTTCCTTCTCGGCATTTGCAATTAATTTATCGGCTTCCTCTTTTGCTTTCCTGCGAGCCTCCTCTTCTGCTTTATCAACCTGCTCGTCAACAACTTCTTTAACTTTATCTTTAACCTGTTCTTTAATTTCCTTCACCTCGCCACCCTCGGTGGCAATTCTTACTTTTGGATTTGTTGAAGTTCCAGTTATTAACAGGTTCAGTTTTACCACATCGCTTTGCTTAACTGGAATGCCAAGTTTTGCAGCCTGCTGGTTGACCAAATCGAGCGCCTGAGAAGCAGCACCCAACTTTGAACGAGGCATTTCAATTTTTGCTTTGTAGTTAATGGATTGGTCGAGACCCAAATCGCCGCCAATATTTAGCTTAATATCCTTAATTCCTGTGTCGAATGGCTTAATGGTAATCTTTCCATCCTTTACGCTGATATCGGCATCAAAGTCGTTTAGCTTTGGGTTGCTTAAATCCTTGTTCTTTAGCGCATCACCAACCTTTGTAAATAATGGTGAACCAGAAATTGAAATGTTTTTTGAGGCGAATCTGCCGTAAGCATTAACCGATGGGAGAACCGGACTCATGGTTTTATCGAGCAGGGTTTTGAAGGTAAGCTTAGTAGAAACGTTTCCTGCTACATGTTTCAGTTGAGGAGCAATACCCTCAATCATGCTGAGTGAATTGAACGCAGCTGGAATGTCGAAACCCCGAATGTCCATCAAAAAGTCGACGGATGGTTTTTTGATATTCTGAGTATTGTACTCGCCCGAAAGATTCATGCTTCCTTTCAGCATGTTAAGGTTAACGTTGTTCATTTGAACTTTGCCGTTTCGAACAATCACTTGCCCGCGGAAGTTGGTTATCTCGAGCTTATCGTACAGTATTTTACTTAGGCTCGACGAAAGAACAAAGTCGATGTTTTTGGGAACCTCTACAACGGTCATTTCTGTGGATTCCTCCTCCTCAACAGTTTCTTCACCTTCGCTTAAGAATTCATTGGCGTCAATTAATGAAGACTTTAGGTTAAGCGTTCCCTTAACGGTGCCATCGCTGAATGCGTATGGGATAAAATTTTCGAGGCGACCGCTCATTTGCAGGTCGGTTTTGCCAATATTCGCTTTAAAAGAGGAAAGTTGTACGTACTGTGGGCTAAACCTCATTGATGCTTCCGAAATTTTCATTGCCTTAGGCAAATCGGGACTTTCGAATTGAAAGTTTCTTAAGTTCAGCTGCCCGTTCGCATTGAACTTTTCGTACTGCTCCTTCTCGATGTACGACATACGGCCACCAAAAACAATGTTACTTTCGAGGAGTCCAGAAATTTTCATGTCGTCGAGAGGAATTACATCGGCAAGGGAATTGAAATCGATTTTGCCCTTGAATGTACCTTTAAGCTGCATGTCGCTCATGGGAGTTCGAATGCTAAGGTTCATGTCGAAAGGATTTCCAGCCATTTCAATATGAAACTTCGAAACATCAACGGTTGTTTTGTCGTCGTTCACGCCATCGTAGTAAATTTTTGTGGCAATGCTAATGTTTTCGGCCGATTTGGGTAAATCGGGGTACTGGAAACGAGCATTTTCAACGGTAAGGTTGATATTGGCGCTGGGCATCGTTTTTTCGGTCATTGTTCCTTTTACCCAACCGTTAAGGGCTAATTTACCTTCGGTTTTCAAGTCCTTGAAATCGTTCATGTAAATTGCAGGAACCATTGATAGTAGGGACTTGAACGAGGTGTTTCCAGTGGCAAAGGTTAAATCGACATCAATATCATCGGTTGGCATGGTAACTTTTCCGTCGAAGTTGAGTTCAATCTCATTAATTTTCAATGTATTTTCCTTGAAGGAATAAATACTATTAGCTAAATCGGCTCCAATGGTTGCATCGAAATTTGCAGAGGCATTCTTCATGTAGCGAACACCATCCATGTAGAAGTTAATTATTCCTACAGTAGTTTCTATGTCCAAGTCGCTGTAGTCCATGCCCATATTACCCGCAAGGGTAAAGTTGAGATTTTCAACGGTAGCCTTCATGTTCGATTCGTAATCGGTGTAGGTAACATTGGCTTTCCGAATTCGGAATTTTCGAAGTGCAACGCGCATTGTCATTTCTTCGCTGGAGGTTTCCTCCTCCACTGCCTCATCGGAAGGAGGAACAATATCCCAGTTTGCTTTGCCATTTTTGGCAATTATGGCGTTCATAACAGGTTTATCGAGCAGGATTGATTTTACTTCAATATTCTCCATTTTTAGGACGCTAACAATATCGACCGTTACGCTAAACTCGTCGAATGCAACCAAGGTTTGTCCCTCGAACTGTCCGGTTCCCACAACGCTTAGGTCGGTTAAGCCGATGTAAACATCGGGGAATCCTCTTAAAACGGAAACCTTAAAATCGTCGAACTCAACTTTTGCGGTTACCTGCTTGTTAATTTCTGTTTTAGCAATTTCGAGCAGCTGTGGTTTAAAAACTATTGGAATTACTATTGCTGCAGCAATTATTAGAACAATAATGCTAAAAATAATAATGAGGAACCACTTTATAAACTTTTTCATGGTAGTATTCTTTTTTAATGACAATTTCAAATTTACGGAAAAATGGGATACAAGTCCAGTAACGGACTACATTTGATTAATTGAACCCAAAATATGTTTACTCCTTATTACCTCCAATTTGTTGGGAGATGTACAAAAAACGAAGCATAAAAAGCATAAGCATTGGGAAAAGTACTGTTTGTAGAAAGCGAAAGAAGAAATAGTTAATGAAATTTAAATGAATAAGTGCTGCCAGCCCAACAATTATTATCATGTCGGCAACCATAAGCAGTACGTTACTTTTTTTTGATGAAAATATTTTTGGGAATCTTTCATCCTTTATATTCTCGGAAACCTGACGGATATAGAAGTACAGACAAAAAGTGAATAAAACTGGCGATACAACTCCAAAGACAAGCAACATTATATGTGAACTAAGAAGGCCAAAACTGTATAAGCTTCCACCAAAAACAGTAATTAATATGTTTGTAGAGAATGCTCCGGTAGTACCAACAAGATTTTTAACCCAGTAAGAAGCAATATTTTCATTCTGCTGGTTTGACATAAAATTATGCAGTAATTATTAGGTACGACAAGTACGATAAATATATAATCACCATTGCGAAACCTTCCTTCCTATCAATTTTTCGACCAGCCCCAACAAACGCGAAAACAAAAAGCAGGATGCTAGCTAAACACACAATAAGAATATCGATGTTTGATTTTGGATAGAATGGCAAAGGCTTTATGGTTGCCGAAAGACCAAGAACCATAAAAATGTTGAAGATATTTGAGCCCACAATGTTGCCTATGGCAATATCGGCATTGCCTTTATATGCTGCCATTACCGATGTTGCTAATTCCGGTAAAGAAGTTCCTATGGCAACCACCGTAAGACCAATTAGTGCATCGGAAATACCAAATGCCTTGGCTATGGAAGTGGCTGAATTTACAATAAACGAACCGCCTAAATACAATCCGCCAATACCTCCCAAAACCATTAACGCCGATAAATAGTATTTACGATGCTTAACCTCAGCAGTTAATGGAAACTGATCGGATTTGGAGGAGAGGAATGTGTAGTAAAGAAAAATTGCAAAGAAGGCTAAAAGAACTAATCCATCGGAGCGAGAAATAACAGACGACAACGTTCCATCCAGCATCTTATCGTTAGCCAGTAAAAAAAGAGCCACAGCAGCCAGCAGGCTGAATGGAATTTCAACCCTAACGGTTTGGCTTTTTACATTTATTGGGCGAATTAACGCCGAAATGCCCAGTATTAACAGAATATTTATGGAGTTACTCCCCACCACATTCCCAATGGCCAAGCCGCTATTCCCATTAAACGATGATATAAGGTTAACCACCAATTCGGGGGTAGAAGTTCCGAATGCAACCACAGTTAACCCCACAGTAAGTGCCGAAACGCCTAGCCGCGTAGCAATAGAAGAAGCACCTTCCACCAACCAATGAGCTCCGAAGATTAAAATAGCCAAACCAACGGCTAGAAGAAGAATATCGAGAAGCATGAGTAGTAATTTTTACCGTAAAAGTAGTAAAAACCCGAAGGGAACAAAAACCCTTCGGGTTGAAATTCAAAAAGAAAATCTTTCTCCTAGCCTACTCAAACTTTGTGTAGTGCCCAACCAGCCTGCCGTTGTTGTACTGAACCCAAACGGAGCAGTATGAAGTCCCTGCAATGGTTTCTCCTATGTGAATTTCATAACCCCAAAAATCTTCTAATGGATTAAATTCAATTAAAATTTGTGGATTTGAGGTAATATCTTTTGCTTCTCCAACAACATTTGCACCCTGTTGCCCTTGAAACCAGTA
>CAZLXF010000024.1:0-20492 GCA_964563065.1 uncultured Rikenellaceae bacterium
TTAAGGTTGGCGATATTATCGAATCGTTCCAGGAGGTTGAGGTGAAAAGGAAACTATAATTCCATAAATATCAGAAAGATAAAAAGGAGCTTTTGCTCCTTTTTTTGTTTGCCATTATAGCTGATTATTATTCTCTTTTTCCCCAATTTTCAATATCTTTGCGTTCCAAATTGTTACACTATGAATAACATCCGCAACTTCTGCATCATTGCCAATATCGACCACGGAAAAAGTACGCTGGCCGACAGGCTGCTGGAGTTAACCCATACCCTTACCAGTAAGGAAACACAGGAGCAGGTGCTCGACAGCATGGAGCTGGAGCGTGAGAAGGGAATTACCATTAAGAGCCACGCCATTCAAATGGATTACCTGCTAGATGGGCAGAAGTACGTTCTAAACCTAATTGATACTCCAGGTCACGTCGATTTTTCGTACGAGGTTTCCCGAGCAATCGCTTCTTGCGAGGGTGCGCTGCTTATAGTGGATGCAACCCAGGGAATTCAGGCGCAAACCATTTCGAACCTCTACCTGGCCATTGGCCACGATTTGGAAATAATTCCGGTAGTGAACAAAATAGATATGGATGCTGCCATGGTGGAGGATGTGAAGGATCAGATTGTGGAACTTATTGGCTGCGATCGCGACGATATTATTGCCACCAGCGCAAAAACAGGGGAGGGTGTTAGCGAGGTTCTGGAAGCAATCGTTAAACGAATTCCACCTCCCAAGGGCGATCCCAACGCACCGCTACAAGCTTTAATTTTTGATTCAGTTTTCAACTCATTCCGTGGAATTATTGCATACTACAAGGTTTTTAACGGAACAATAAAAAAAGGCGATAGGGTAAAATTTTTCAATACCAATCATCAGTATGATGCCGATGAAGTGGGAATCCTTCGTTTAAAAATGATACCAAAAGGCTCCATCAGTGCTGGCGACGTGGGCTACATAATTTCCGGAATAAAAGATTCGGCTGAGGTTAAGGTTGGTGATACAATAACCCATGTTCAAAATCCTTGTATTAAGGGAATTGCAGGTTTTGAGGATGTTAAACCCATGGTGTTTGCCGGACTCTATCCCGTGGAGGCTGATGAGTACGAGGATCTTCGAGCTTCGCTCGAAAAGTTGAAGTTGAACGATGCTTCCCTTACCTTCGAACCCGAAAGTTCGCTGGCCTTAGGCTTTGGTTTCCGCTGCGGTTTCCTTGGGCTGCTCCACATGGAGATTGTTCAGGAACGCCTCTACCGCGAATTCGATATGGATGTAATTACAACGGTTCCAAACGTTTCGTTCAACGTTTACACTACTAAAGGGGAGAAAATTGAAATCCACAATCCAAGCGGACTTCCAGCGTCTAACTACATCGATAGGATTGAGGAACCAACCATTCAGGCGCAAATTATTACAAACAACGATTCGCTGGGCGCAGTTATAAAACTTTGTGTTGATAAACGCGGGATTCTAAAAAATCAGGTTTTCCTAACAACAAATCGTATTGAGCTCACTTTTAAGATGCCATTGAGCGAAATTGTTTTCGACTTCTACGATAAGCTGAAATCAATTTCCCGTGGTTACGCATCGCTCGATTACCACATGGATGGTTATCAGGATGCCAGGTTGGTTCGGCTCGATGTTCTGCTTAACGGCGAAATGGTGGATGCTCTCTCTACACTTATCCATCAGGATTATGCATACAGCTTTGGGCGTAGAATGTGCGAGAAACTAAAGGATCTGATTCCACGTCAGCAGTTCGATATTGCAATTCAGGCTGCTGTTGGAGCAAAAATTATTGCCCGCGAAACTATTAAGGCTCTGCGAAAAGACGTTACTGCAAAGTGTTACGGTGGCGATATTACGCGTAAGCGCAAGTTGCTTGAGAAGCAGAAGAAAGGGAAAAAACGTATGCGTCAGGTAGGAAACGTTGAAGTTCCGCAGCAGGCTTTTCTGGCAGTTCTTAAGTTGGATTAGTAGCTTCATTTTAAACACAACTCTTACTTTTGCAAGAATTTAGGAAATGGTGGCAGCTTTACCGAATGGGTTTACTTGGGAACCAATCGGGAATAATGCGCAGGTTTCTACGCGAGCAGGGTTCATGGGAGAACCATCTGCAAAAAACTCGCAGCTGTATTTTAAGCGAAGTACATAGGGAAAAACCAAAAACCATTTCAATTCTTGGAAGTGGCTGGCTGCTCGATGTTCCTTTAATGGAAATTATTGAAGCTGGAATAAAAGTAAATTTGGTTGATATAGCCCATCCATCGAAAGTTGTACACAAATTCAGAAACTCTCCGGATATTAAACTCATCGATTTCGACATAACTGGTGGAGCAATAGATGCTGCTTGGGCTTTCTCAAAATCCAGTGAAGTAGGAAGTTATGCAAAGTTTCTTAAAGAAATAAGTGGTAAGGTTAATTGGGTTGAGTTTGAAGCCGATTTATATTTATCGATTAACCTACTTAGCCAGCTACATGTTCATATAGTAGATTTTTTGCTCCGCAAAAAGAAAATTTCACAGGAACAATCGGTGGAGGTTTCACGGGTACTTCAACAATCGCACATTAATTCGCTTCCGAAGGGAAAAAGTTTGCTAGTAACCGATTTTGAGGAGGAACTTTACGATGAAGAAGAGAAACTATCGGCAACTAAACCAAGGGTTTATACCGATATAAGTTGCTTGAGTACAATTGATTCGTGGACATGGAATTTCGACTCGTGTAACGAGTTCTACCCCGACTTCAACGTTAAACTAAACGTTTCGGCTTTTAGAATCTAGGAAATTTCTTGCTTTTTCCAGCACCTTACCCAGTCAACCTCCATAAATACGGGTAAATTGGCTTCGTTGGGTTGTGAGTTTACTCCCGATGAAAGCACTACGTAGAGAGGTGAATCTGGTAAGTTATTCTTTTCCTCCTTGTACGGAATTCCGTTTACCTTCCAAACAATGCTGTTTGCATCCCAATCGATGCTAAGGATGAAAAAGTCGTTGTTGAAGTTAATTCCACCAACCGAGGTCATACTTTTCTTGGTTTTGCCTTCACCGTTCATCCAAAAGTATGCACCCTGAAAGGAAGAACTATTATCACCTTTTTGCCTTAGAATATCAATTTCTGGAATGGTTTTGTCGCCTACTAGCCAGAAAGCATGGTAAACACCTTTGGTACTGGTTAGCTTAATTTTTGCTTCGAAACGGCCTTCCTGCTGGCGGAACGATTGTCCTGTACTAATTAACCCGGAAGTGTAGTTGAAAGACTTTGGAACAAATCCATACTTAAAGTCCCAGGCAATGCCCTCGGCAGCTTCCTTTTTGGTAATAATTTTAAGGGTACTACCGTCAAGTTCAAAGTTTGAACTATCGGTATACCAGTGTTTGTCGGCTGCAAGCGAGTAACTTTTATTTAGCAACGCTTCGCCCCAAAAGTAGCGGGTTATCCATTTGCTGGTATCAAGTTTCTTGGCATCGAAGTTTTCTTCGAAAGTTAGGCTCCATCGCTTAATCTCATCAAACTTATTCGATTTTTGGCAGCTAAAGAACCAAACAATTTTGTCAGATTTTTCTAAATTTTTATATTCCTTCAACTTTTGGTAAGCTTCCGATTTTTCGAACTTACTCTTGCTGAGCAGATACTCTTTTCGTTCCTTAAACTCGGTGGTTTCAGTGTAACTTTTTAATTCTTCATACTTTGCAAGAATGTCAGAATTCTCTATGCTAAAAAAGTCGTTAAGGGGCTTCCACTTCTTTAGCTTGAAGTACTTTTTCAGCTCAGCATCATTTTTCAGCTTCTTGTACTCAATTTCGTGCTGATACTCGCTGGAATTTTCCTTTTTATGCTGTTTACGCAGACTTTTATACTCGGCCGATTCCACTTCTTGTTTAAGTTCTGAGAAACGGGTTGGTTTTCCAGAGAGTTCAACATTACGGAAAAGTTCCAGCTGGCTGGAATCCTTAACCTTAAAGTAGTTACCAAGGGTTTTGTCTTTCGATAGTTTTATAAACTCTTGTTCTTTCTGCTGTTCAGGTGAACCGGCATACTTTAGGTTTTTAAGTTCTTCTTTAACCTTGTTGGGGTCACCGGAGTTAACGTACTCCTGGAGAGAGATAAAATGTTTCAACTCGTCGGACTGGGCAAATCTGTTAAACTCTTCGAACTCTTCTCTTAAAGCCTTATCGTGTGCCTCGAGGGTTTCAGTTTTTGGGAATCGTCCAACTAATTTAAGGACTGAGAGCCGGAGTTTTAGGAGTGCCATTGAGTGATTGGTTTCGGGTTATGTTAACTAACGTGAGTGGCCAATAAATTTGAAAGGAATTTTAATGTTCTCGGAGTAGTCTTCTCCTGCCTCAATCATATCCTCGTCGTCCTCCATAAAATGCCAGTGTACTTCAAAGTCGTAGCCTTGCCTGTGAATATCACGGAACTTCTCAAGAAGCTTGAGAATCATTTTTGAAGATGAAGTATTGTAGTATTCAAAGTTGAAAATAACCTGAGTTTTATCGTTTGGAGAGTTGGCGTACTCGTCGAACCAGCAAAGAATAGGATTGTAAAATGTTGTAACATCTTCAGGTAACGAGTTACCTGAAAACTCGAATATATTATTCTCTTTGTCAAGTACCACCTTTGGTGTTTCGTTCGTTGGTTCTAAAACTATTTTTTCCATTTCCACAGATGTTTCCCGTTAAACCAAGATCAATTATACAAAAAAAGGCTGATAAAACCAAGAAAACAAAAAAATATATAAACGGATACAACAAAGTTAACGAAAAAGCGAATATAAGGTTACTTTTTTAAACTATATGAGTAAACAATTTTTTAAGGGTTGGAAATAAGTTTGAATCCTTTTCCTCTAACGTTAATAATTTCAATGGTTGGATCGTCGCTTAGGTATTTCCTGAGTTTTGTTATGTAAACGTCCATGCTTCGTGCGTTGAAGTAACTGTCGTCAATCCAAATGGTTTTCAACGCAAAGTTTCTATCTAAAACATTGTTCTTGTTCATGCACAAGTATTTTAGCAGCTCCGATTCCTTGGTTGTGAGCTTACGCGAGTCGTTCTCCTTGGTTAATGTTTGCTTTGTGGCATCGAATTCAAAAATGCCAACTCGGAATATATTTTGGCCATTCCCTCCCTGATCCTTACGGTACCTGCGTAGAATTGCTTCAATTCGAACAAGTAACTCTTCAATGCTGAAGGGTTTTGTCATGTAATCGTCGGCACCTACCGAGAATCCTTCGAGCACATCATCCTTCATCGATTTGGCCGTTAGGAAAAGAATTGGCATGTTGCTATTTACCATTCTTATGTCCTTTGCCAACGAGAATCCGTCCTTTATGGGCATCATTACATCGAGTATGCATATGTCGTAGTGGTTGGTTTTAAAGCCTTTAAAGGCTTTTTCTCCATCTTTAAAGAGATCGGTTTCGTAACCTTTTGCCTGCAAGTACTCTTTCAGCAACATTCCTAAATTCTCGTCGTCCTCTGCTAACAGTACTCTGATTTTTGCATTTTCCATTTTATTCTAATTTTTTTGAGTATTAGTTACTACTGTGGCTGGGGCCTTCGTAGGGTAGAAATACGTTAAACTGGCTTCCTTGCCCAATATTGCTTTCTACCCAAATTTTTCCGCCATGAGCTTCAATAATTTTTTTTACGTAGCTAAGGCCAAGGCCAAAACCCTTTACATTATGGATGTTTCCCGTTGGAACACGATAGAACTGATCGAAAATTCGTTTTTGATTCTCACGGGTTATGCCAATGCCATTGTCCTTTACAGCAACAACAATGCCAGCTGTTGCATTTTTTGTTGAAATCGTGATCTCGGGGTTCCCATTCCTGTACTTCAGCGCATTGTCGAGTAAATTGTTTACTACGTTTGTAACATGAACTTCGTCGGCAATACAAATAGGTGAAGAGGATTCGAGGTTTTGATGAAGCACGCCACCCACGTTTTGTAGCTGGATTGCGAAGGAACAGGTAACTTTCTCAACAACATTATGAATATCAACCTCTTTGAGTTTTAGCTTCAGTTTGGTTTTATCAAAAATAGCCATCTGGAGAACCTTTTCAACCTGTAACCCCAGCCTTTTGCTTTCCTCGGAAATAATGCCACCCAGATAGTCGAGGTTCTTACGTTCGTTAGGGATAGTTTTATCGTTTAGCATTTGCGATGCAAGCGAAATGGTTGAAATGGGAGTTTTCAGTTCATGGGTCATGTTGCTAACAAAATCGCTCTTTATTTCGGAAAGTTTCTTCTGCCTAAAAATGATAAAAATGGTAATGCTGAAGCTGAAAATAATGATGAGAGTAAGAGCAAACGTGGTAAAGGTCATTACACCCAACGAACCAAAAATGTAGCTCCTTTGGTTAGGGAAGTAGAGCGAAAGGAAGTAGCGTCGGGAAAAAAAGTCGTTTGGGAAAAGGTTGGTTCTGTATACTCTGCTGCTAGTAAAAACAGGGTAACCATCGCTTTTATAAACTGTGCTATCGGTATCGGTGGTTAGTTTGTAGTTATACTTTGCATTTATTCCTAGCTTTTGAAGTTCGGTTTGAATAATGGTGTCGAGCACCATTTGTGGAATTCGTTCCTCAACAGGGAGTTCAACACGAATAAGCTTATCCACTATATTCTCAACAAACACGGTTTTATTCAAAAATTTCTCATCAATGGAGATGTTTAGGTTGAGGTCGGAAAGTGCCTTTGAAGTTCGGGTGGGTTTAATGTTTATTAGCGACTTCTCGTTTTTGCTAACCCTGAGCGAATCGCTGGTTGTAAGTCCAATAACCGATGGAATTTTAAGCGTATCGAGGCTACGGAGGGTGAATGCTTGCTGTCTCTTTTCTAAGGTTCTAAACCCGCTACGGGTTCTGTTTATGGTACTGTATTGGTACGAAAGGCTAGGTAGCGAGGAAGATCCAATAGAGGAGTATGGTTTAACCTCATCAATTATTTGAACAACAGTTTCCTGTTTCTCAACCTCGCTCACAATATTTTGGAGAGCCAACCCTGCGGTTTGGTTAAACTGTTCTTCCTTTATATCCATAGAAATACGAACCCATTTCGATTGAACCATTACCAGACCAGTGGTTGCAATCGATATGATGAGCGTAAGTAGGAGAATGGTTCTTCTTGTCATTGCCACAAATGTAATCGGTTTTAAGTTCCTCTGCTAGTGACCTTAACAATCTTTAACAGTAGTTAAGGGCAGTTAGCTTACCAAAGGTTTACCTTTGTGCTATGAATAACTTCAAAAAGTGTAAAAAATAGCTATTGCTAATTAGCACGAGAGGTTTTTTCATAGGTTTATAGTTTTAGGGTTTATCAGGCGGGGTGGTGCCCGCCTGTTTTTTTTTATATTTTCTCAAGCATTGAAATATCCTTCAATTTTTTTTCCAGAAGTATAGCTCCAAGGACATTTGGTACTGTTTTAATTCTTTTTGCAATTTCTTTTAAATACAAATCTTTTATTTTTCCCTCAATCTTAAGAATGAAGTCGATATTGGGCAGGGATTTTAGTAGCAACCTACCTTCGAATTTATTTTTTATTAGTTTGAAGCAAAAATCGGGATTACTATCGGTGTCAATGTAAGTTGGGAAATCCTTAATTTCTTCATGCCTACTTTCTGGCGAAAGTTGATGCTCCCTGAACTCAAAATTTAGGGTATTGTTCAGCAACCACGAGAGTTTTAAATGCCCTTCGGGACAAATAATGGCAATGGAGGCAAAAGGTTCTTCCTGAATTTGTAGTTTGTGTTTCTTGCTCATTGCCTAAATGTTTGTTTGCACAAAATAGGAATTGTAGAGCAACTATCCAATTAATTTTGCCAAGAGATTTTATCCGACTCCTCGTTAATACTTGGAAAAAGTATATCGAGCCTCTCCTGAGCAACAAGCGAAGCATTCTGTTCTGCCTCTTTCTTTGTGGATCCAAAACCAGATCCCATTAGTTTATGGTTAAGGAAAAGTTGCGCTTCGAATAGGGGAGTGTTGTTTTTACCGTTTTCTTTTTCGGTGCTTTCAAAGGAGAGCGTGTACTTATGCTTTTGTGCCCACTCAATAATGCGACTTTTATAATCGTTTTCGGTTTGCTGCAAGTCGTTTAAATCAACATGTTTTTTGAACAAATGCTTTACAATCCAATGGTTTGTGACCTTGAATCCTTTGTCGAGATATATGGCTCCTATAAAAGCTTCAAGGGCATCGCCAAATATGTGCTTGTGGGCAAGCGGGTTGTTGGTTTGCGTTATAACAAGCTTGTTTAGACCAATGGCAATGGCTAAGTTATTAAGACTTTGGCGGCTAACAATGCGTGAGCGCATTTTGGTAAGGAAGCCCTCTTTCTGGTTTGGGAAGTTTGAAAACAGGTACTCTGCAACGATGGCATCAAGTACGGCATCGCCTAGATACTCGAGCCTTTCGTTATTAACTTTTTTCCCACTAGAAATTACGGTGGAGGCTGATTTGTGGATTAGCGCAATTTTGTAAAGTTCTAAATTTCGGGGTTTAAGTCCAAAATATTTCCTGAGCTGCTGTAAGAGTTTCTTATCGGCAGGTTCAACTTTTAACCTTTTAATGGGTCGCAGGAAAATATTTACCACGTTAACTCTAAACTATTCTTCAAATTTTTTGAAAACCACCGATGAATTATGTCCGCCAAAACCAAACGTGTTGCTGAGAGCAACTTTAACATCGCGCTTTTGAGGCTTGTTAAGAGTTAAGTTTAACTTGCTATCAATCTCAGGATCGGGAGTTGAGTGGTTAATAGTTGGCGGTACAATTCCTTTGTAAATAGCAAATATTGAAGCGATAGACTCAACTGCTCCTGTAGCCCCAAGTAGGTGACCGGTCATTGATTTTGTTGAGCTGATGTTGAGTTTATAGGCGTGCTCGCCAAAAACTTTAACAATGGCTCGTGTTTCAGCAATGTCGTTAAGTGGTGTAGAAGTACCATGAGCATTGATGTAGTCAACGTCTTCAACTTTTAAACCAGCATCGCTTACGGCATTTTTCATTACGTTTATAGCACCAAGTCCTTCGGGATGGGGTGCTGTAAAGTGGTGGGCATCGGCAGTCATACCACCACCAACAACTTCAGCGTAAATTTTTGCACCACGTGCCTTGGCGTGTTCAAGTTCTTCTAAAACAAGAGCGCCACCACCGTCACCCATAACAAAACCATCGCGGGTTCCATCGAATGGGCGTGATGCAGTTTTGAAGTTCTCATTGTTGGTAGAGATCGCTTGCATGGAGTTGAATCCACCCACACCAGCTTCGTTAACCGAAGCTTCAGATCCACCGGTAATTATTATTTTTGCCTTACCCATGCGGATAAGGAAAAGAGAGTCGATAATTGCATGGGTTGATGATGCGCATGCCGAAACGGTAGAGTAGTTTGGCCCCCTAAAACCGTAGCGAATGCTAATATGACCCGATGCGATGTCGGCAATCATTCTAGGAATAAAGAAGGGACTAAATCGCGGGGTTCCATCACCCGCGAAATAGCCTCTAAGTTCTTCCATAAAAGATTGGATTCCCCCAATACCCGAAGCCCAAACAACGCCAGCCGAATCGTGATCGATTTTTTCGAGATCGAGTCCTGAATCGAGGAATGCTTCGTGCGAAGACACAAGAGCATACTGGGTGTAAGGATCGTACTTGCGAAGTTCCTTCCGGTCGAAGTGTTGGAGGGGATCAAAGTTTTTTACCTGGCAGGCAAACTTTGTTTTAAACTTGGTAGTATCGAAGCTAGTGATAAGTTCACAGCCGCTAACACCCTGTTCCAAATTATTCCAAAACTCTTGAATGCTATTTCCAATAGGATTAATGGTTCCTATTCCTGTAACAACAACGCGTTTAAGCTCCATGGGTTTTTTGTAATTATTAAACTTGTTTCCTGCCTTCGTTTTACTTCTTACTTAGAATGGTTTGTGATGTAGCTAATTGCATCACCAACGGTTCCGATTTTCTCGGCTTCTTCATCGGGGATTGAAAGGTTAAATTCCTTTTCAAATTCCATGATAAGCTCTACAGTGTCAAGTGAATCTGCACCTAAATCGTTGGTAAAGCTGGCCTCAGGAGTTACCTCGTTCTCATCAACTCCTAACTTGTCTACAATAATAGCCTTTACTCTGGTAGCAATATCCGACATAACTTTAAGTGTTAAATTAATAAATAGGTTATTTTCATATTTGGCAAAAAAACATTTCCCCAATAAAATGAGGTAGAATTTTTTTTACTGCGCAAAAGTATAGTTTTTGTTTCTATTTTTGATGCTCAAAACTTCTTTTTTTGATAAAAAAACAACTTTGACATAGATAAAATTCATAAAATGAAGAGTATAGCAATTTTTGCATCGGGTTCGGGAACCAATGCTGAGAATATAGTTAGGTACTTTAAGAATTCAGAATTGGCAAACGTAAAGTTGGTGCTATCAGACAATCCTGTTGCACAGGTGTTTGAACGAATGCAAAGGCTTGGTGTTCCAACTTTTGCATTTACTAAAGAGGATTTGAAAAGCGGAATTGTTTTAGAGAGACTCAAAAATAATAACATTGATTTTATTGTGTTGGCAGGTTTTCTGAAGTTAATTCCACTTGAAATTCTTAGCGCATATGAGGATCGGGTAGTTAATATTCACCCAGCCTTACTTCCAAAGTTTGGCGGGAAGGGAATGTATGGAATGAAAGTGCATGAAGCAGTACTTGCAGCGCACGAGATGGAAAGCGGAATTACCATTCACTTTGTGAATGCTGAGTACGACAAGGGCGATATACTTTTTCAGGCGAAATGCCCGGTAATGTCGTGCGACCGGCCTGAAACATTAGCAAACAGGGTTCATAACCTTGAGTACCAACATTACCCTGCAGTTATTGAGAGAATTGTTTCTCAACTTTAGTAGTCAAAAGAGAAGTGGGTAGAATTTTGTGGTAAAACGGGACGTAGCGAAACGCTATCTATTTTATTGCGGTACGTTTCCACCAGTTTGGCAAAAGTATCCCGGTTTTGATCCTTAATTGGCTCCACCGAAGGGGCTTCAATTTTAAGCGGGTCAACCGCTTTCCCATTCTTCCAGAATCGTAAATCGAGGTGAGGGCCGGTGGCATAGCCTGTTTTGCCAACATAACCTATTACCTGTCCCTGGGCAACTCTGCTTCCCTTTGATATTCCTTTTCCAAAACGTGAAAAGTGATTGTAACCGGTTGTGTAAACGCTGTTGTGCTTAATTTTTATGTAGTTTCCGGCAGCTTTGTTGTAACCTTTTTCAATCACAACGCCATCGCCTAATGCCATAACTGGAGTTCCCTCGGGAGCAGCGTAATCAACTCCTGTATGAGGGCGATAAATTTTCAGAACGGGATGTTTCCTGTTGTACGAGAATTTCGAGCTAATTCGAGAGAATCGCAGAGGAGCCTTTAGGAATGCTTTCCGGAGGCTGTTTCCCTGCTCGTCCCAGTAGCTCCAAACCGAATCCTGCTGGAAACGGAATGCGTAGTATTTCTCTCCACGATGTTCGAACAGGGCAGCGTGAATGGTTCCGATTCCCACAGAAATGCTATCTACATATAGTTCATCGTAAAGAACCTTAAAATTATCGCCTTTGTAAAGCCCGAAGAAATCGACAGCCCAAGCAAAAACTTCGGATAGATCGAGTGCTAAAACGGGTTTGAGGTTATAATCGTTCATGGCCTCCCATAACGATGAGGAAATTTCAGCTTCGCTGAGCCGGGTTATAACAGAAACATCCTTCTCCTCGGCCCATACGCTAAGGGAGTCGGTAAAATGGAATACAACGTATTCAGTTGTTGAATGTTCGTAAACTAAATACGCAATGGTCGATAGCGAGTCACGTTGAGAGAATGTTTTGTATATGTTTCCAGCTTTCACTTTACGAATATTAAAAACATCCTTTGTTTTCGAGGGGAGTTGTTGAACCAAGTCGTTGCTAACACCTAACGAATTCATTATGCTTCCCAATGTTTGGTTTCTTTTTACGGTGTAAATTTCAACATCGAATGAATCAACGGGAATGCCGTACTCAAGAATTGGTTGCTCAACGATGTTTGAACCAATAGCTTTATTTGCTGAAGGAGAAGTAGTAAGATATGAGTTTTGTGTGTAGGTGTGAACTAAAATAAGCGAAACGATTGTAAGTAAAAAAGTGAGAAGAAATTTCTTCATTTCTATATAATTAAGGGTAGTAGATTTAGGTTGCAAAAAAAGCAAAATTAGGAGGAACCTCCTAACTTTTTTGGATATTTAACCTCAGTTTAAGGAAGAATTAAGGATTAATGTGTTGACAAACTTCTTGAAGAAGCTGGTTCGTTAGAGCTACGATCTGATTCTTTCAAACCCTCGGCCATAAACGCCCATAACGTTTGCTACAGAGATGAAAGCATCGGCATCAATTTCCTTGATCATTCTATAAACATCGTTGGCTTCGTGTTTACGAACCAGAGTGATAACAACCTTCTGGTTCTCTTGCGAATACCAACCTACTCCATCGATAACCGTTACGCCTCGATTCATTTCCGTTGTAATTTTATCGGCAATTTCTTTGTAGCTTTTTGAGAATATAAATATTTGAACCGATTGGCGGCTGCCAGAAAGAACCATATCGATAGCGTATGCGGTAATTGCCATGGCAACGTACCCGTAAACAATGGTTTCAATGCGTTTTACTGGCACAAGTTCGGTTAGTACAAGGAACGATGATCCAATGATGAAAACATCGCAAAGAAGAATTACCCGACCCGGACTAATGTTTCGATACTTATTGATAATCATTGCAATAATATCGGTTCCGCCGGTGCTACCACCCTGAGTAAAAATGATTCCAAGCCCAACGCCGGCAAGAATACCTCCGATTATTGCAGAAAGAAATTTATCTTCAACTATAGGGATTTGTATTAGCGGTTGAAGAACCGAAAGTAAGAATGCTCCCGTAACAACGCCAAAAATGGTTTTTACGCCAAAGCTAGCGCCAAGCATTTTAATGGCAATAAGAATCAGACCAATATTTATAAGAAGGTAAGTATAACCAACGGGGAACCCCGTTGCATAGTAAATAAGCGCTCCGATGCCGGAAACTCCGCCTCCGGTAATTTTATGGGGAAGTAGAAACGCGGTCCATGAAAGAGCGTAGAGAAATAACCCGAAAACAATAATTGAGTATGTGCGGGTGGTTTTAAAGATGGCTTTGAAGGTCATAGATTTATTTTGATGATTGTTTTATAAAAACCCGAGTTCGAGCAGCGCTTCGTCGCTCATCATGCTCTTGTCCCAGGAAGGATCAAAAGTTAAGTTTATTACTACTTCCGAAACACCTTCAACTTGGCCAACGCTATCGTTTACTTCCTGTAGCAGCTGATCGGCCATTGGACAGTTTGGAGCAGTCAGGGTCATTTTTACGGTTGTTTTTCCATCTTCCTCAACGTCAATTTCGTAGATTAGGCCAAGATCGTAAATGTTCACAGGAATTTCTGGGTCGAAAACGTTCTTTAGAACCTTAACTATATTGGACTCAATGGCCAAAATATCGAGCGGATTTTCCATTTTATGTAGAATGTTTTTAGAGTTCTGATTATGTAACAATGCTATGTTAAAACTGTTTACTGGCCACCAAGTTTTGCCTGGAAAGCCAGAGCGTAAAGTTTCATCTGTTTCATCATTGCCAGCAGCCCGTTGGAACGGGTAGGCGAGAGATTCTCTTTCAGGCCAATCTTGTCAATAAAGAATAAATCGGCATCGATGATATCTTTGGGAGACTGACCGCTAAGAACTCGGATAAGCAAAGCAACAATACCTTTTGTAATAATTGCATCGCTGTCGGCTGTGAAGAAAATATTACCATCGATCAGCTCAGCATCAACCCAAACCTTGCTTTGGCAACCTTTTATCAGGTGCTGTTCGGTTCGCTTTTTTTCGTCTATGGGTTTTAGCTCGTTGCCAATATCGATAAGTTGCTGGTAGCGATCCATCCAGTCGTCGAAAATGCTGAATTCTTCAACTATTTGGTTTTGAATCTCGTTGATGGTCATTGAAATTACGGTTTAAATTATGGTTTTAATATGGCGCAAAGTTAAGGGAAATGATAGAATATTTGAGTATTTTTGTAGAACTATGGGCAATGATAGTAAAGAAAATAAGGAGATAGTACTTGGGCTTTCTAAAATTCTGTTTTGGGATGTTGATCCATACTCAGTGGATGCCGAGAAGCACGCTGCATTTATTGTAGATAGGGTGCTGCAGATGGGAAGAATGGATGATTTTAAAGCCATCAAGGAGTATTACGGAAAAGCCAGAATACTTGATATTGCCAAGAATTTGAGGTATATGGACGACAGAGTTCTTCACTTTTGTAGTGTATATTTTAATGTTCCATTAGAGCAATTTCGATGCTACACACTAAAACAGTTGAACCTTTCACACTGGAATTATTAAAGGATTTGATGAGCAAAGATTACCTCAAGCATTTTTTTCTGGTTGGGGGAACAGCGTTATCATTACAAATCGGACACAGGGTTTCGGTTGATCTTGATCTGTTTACAGATAAAGATTATAGCACCGACGAGTTAATCCCACTCCTGCTTAAGGAGTATTCAGTATCTCCAATTTTGCAACATCCTCAAACGCTTATTTGTGAGATTAATGGGGTAAAAGTTGATTTTATTAGATTTCGATATAAAATTATTCGTCCGCTTTTTGTTGAAAAAGGCATTAGAATGCTTTCAGTTGATGATATTGCTCCAATGAAGTTGGATGCAATTACAGGTAGAGGCAGAAAAAAAGATTTTTATGATTTGTACTTCCTTTTGAAGCGATATAGCATTGAGCAGTTGTTCTCGTTATACCTTGAAAAGTATCCCCACCAAACTACATTCCATGTTGCCCGAAGCATGTCTTACTTCGTTGATGCTGAAGCCGATGCCGATCCCATTGTATTCCAAAAGAACCTCACCTGGCAAATGGTTAAGGACGGGATAGTGAAGGAGATACGGAAACTCTGAGAATAACGAATTTTGAACTAAAGATTTAAGAAGTAAATAGCATAATCTATAATAGGGGCATAATACCCCTAAAAATTACCCAAACATCATCTTTACCTTTTTCACACCTTCAATAAGCTGATCGATTTCTTCCCTTGTGTTGTAGAATGCAAGCGAAGCGCGGATTGTTCCATCGATTCCGAAGTGAGCCATAACCGGTTCGGTGCAGTGTGTTCCGGTACGAATGGCAACGCCCATTTTATCTAGTATCATTCCCGCATCGTAAGGGTGAACGTTCTCAATTAGGAACGAAATAATTGCAGCCTTTTCTTTGGCGGTTCCGTAAATTTTTACTCCACCAATAGAAAGCAGCTGGTGGGTTGCGTAGTGTAGGATTTCGTCCTCGTAACGTGTGGCCTCTTCGATACCAATTGATTGGTAATACTTAAGTGCGGTAGCCAAACCGGCTGCACCGATATAGTTTGCTGTTCCGGCCTCGAATTTAAAAGGTAGCTCGTTGTAGACAGTTTTTTCGAACGAAACGGAAGAAATCATATCGCCACCGCCCTGCCATGGCGGCATTTTTTCGAGAATTTCTTCCTTGGCGTAAAGAACTCCGATTCCGGTTGGGCCGTAAATTTTATGACCTGAAAAAGCGTAAAAATCTGCACCCAAATCCTGAATATCAATTATTCCATGTTTCACACCCTGCGCACCATCAATAAGAATTTTTACGCCCTTGGCGTGAGCTATGCCAATAATTTGTTTAATTGGGTTAACGGTTCCTAGCGAGTTTGAAACGTGGTTTACGGCAATAATTCGAGTTTTCTCGGTGATTAGCTCATCAAGTTTGTCAAGAATTAACTCTCCATTATCGTTGAACGGAAAAACTTTAAGCTTGGCTTTTTTCCTCTCGCAAATCAGCTGCCAGGGAACGATGTTGGAGTGATGCTCCATTTCGGACACAATTACCTCATCGCCTTCGTTGATATATGCTTCGCCAAACGAGTGGGCAACCAAATTTATGCTGGCGGTTGCACCTGAAGTGAAAATGATTTCTCTGGTACTTTTGGCATTTATAAATGCCCGAACGGTTTCGCGTGCGTTCTCGTATGCCTGGGTCGATTCTTCGCTAAGTTTATGAACGCCACGGTGAATGTTGGCATTTATTCTATTGTAAAAGTAGTTAATGGTTTCAAGTACGCAGGCTGGTTTCTGTGTAGTTGCACCGTTATCGAAATAAACCAGCTGTTTATTGTAAATCTGTTGGTTTAGTATTGGAAAATCGGAACGTATTTTATTAACGTTAAACGACATATTAAGTGTTTTAACAGCAGTTCATTGGACAGTTGTGACAGCGCGACAGTTCGCCTCGTAAACGTTTATTTACCAGCTCATCAATTCGAACACGTAATGGTTCAATGTTTATTTTTCCAACCACATCGTGGGCAAATCCAAACATGAGTAAAAGTTTGGCTTCACGTTCGCCAATACCACGCGATTGCATGTAGAACTTGGCTTCCATATCGAGCTGGCCAACCGTTGCTCCGTGGCTACACTTCACATCGTCGGCATAAATTTCAAGTTGAGGTTTGGTGTTCATGCGGGCGTCGGCTGTTAGCAGCAAGTTGTTGTTGCTTTGGAAAGCTTGTGTTTTTTGAGCATCCTTTCGCACAAGAATTTTGCCGTTAAATGCACCGGTTGCCTCATCGTCGAGAATTGCCTTGTACAGCTCGTTGCTCGTACAGTTCGGTTTTGCATGGTCAATGAAAGAGAACATGTCGATGTGCTGGTTACGATCCACTAGCGCCAAACCGTAGGTGTGATTTTCGCAGCCTTCATCGTTCAGCAGAATGTGGATGTTGTTACGAATAACACCTCCGTGAAGCGATACCGAATTTGTGGAAAGTACGGAATTTCGCTCCTGGTTTCCAAAGAGATGCGAGAACTGGATGGAATCGTTGTGTTGATTCTGCATGGCAACAAAATCGATATTTGCGCCAGGATTTGTAAAAATTTCGGTAACTACATTCGAGAGGAACTGTGATGGAGATAGCGTATGATCGCAAATAACAATATTTGCCTGAGAGTTTTCATCGGCAACTATTAGGTTTCGGTACTGTACCAGCTGGTTTTCATCGCTCATTAAAAGGTTAATAATTTGGATTGGTTTATCAAGTACAACCCCTTTGGGGATGTAAATGAAAACTCCATCCTGAGCAAATGCTGTGTTAAGTGCAACCAAACCGTCCTCATCGTTATTGGCAAGCGTATTGTAGTATTTCGAAACTACGTTGGGATACTTTTTAGCCGCTTCGGCCAGGCTACCAATAATTACACCGTGCTCAATTTCAACCAAACGATTTGGGTTGTTAAGGTAAAACCCGTTTAGCGTAAGTGCTAGGTGTGTATCGAGCGAAGGAATGTCGCAACGGAAAATATCATCAATGTTGAAGTTAATGGTTTTTGGGGCGAAGTATTTCTCGAAATCGCTGCGAAACAATGGTTCAACTTTCAGGTACTTGTACTTCTCGTTTTTCGAGCCTGGGAACCCAAGCAGCTTAAAGTTTTCAATAGCCTCTTGTCGGGCATGATTTAAAACTTCAGCCGAGTTCTCGGTAATTAAATCGAGATTATCGAGATATAAATTTATAAACTCTTCTTTTTGGGCAATGGTAGTTGCACTCATAACAATTCTTTTACAGTTAACGAAAGTTCAACATTAGTTGTACTTGTCGTTTAAACTTCCTCTGTGTTTTTAATCCATTCGTAACCTTTATCCTCCAGTTCAAGGGCGAGTTCTTTCCCTCCAGTTTTTACAATGCGCCCATTATATAGAATATGAACAAAATCGGGGACAATGTAGTCGAGAAGACGCTGGTAGTGAGTAATTAATATTGTAGCATTGCCAGGTTGTTTTAGCTTGTTAACGCCATTTGCCACAATACGAAGAGCGTCGATATCGAGGCCCGAGTCGGTTTCGTCGAGAATTGCCAGCTTGGGTTCGAGCATGGCCATCTGGAAAATTTCGTTCTTCTTTTTTTCTCCTCCAGAGAAACCCTCGTTCACAGCACGGTTGGTGAGTGCAGAATCGATTTCAACCAGCTCCTTTCGCTCACGCATCAGCTTAAGAAAGTCGGATGCAGAAAGAGGGTCGAGCCCCTTGTGTTTGCGATGCTCGTTAAGAGCAGTTTTCATAAAGTTAACCATGCTAACGCCTGGAATTTCAACGGGATACTGAAAACTCAGGAAAAGTCCTTCGCGAGAACGTTCCTCGGGCGAAAGGTCGAAAATATTTTTTCCGTTGAAGGAAACTTCGCCATGTGTAACCTCAAAAATATCGCGACCAGCCAAAACAGCGCTTAGGGTACTTTTTCCTGAACCGTTTGGTCCCATAATTGCATGAATTTCGCCGGGTTTTACTTCAAGGTTAATCCCTTTCAAAATTTTATTACCATTTATTCCGGCATGTAAATCTTTAATTTTAAGCATACTGTATGTTGTTTCGTTTTTTTATTCAATAATTATCCTACGCTGCCTTCAAGGCTAATTTGCAGAAGTTTTTGTGCTTCAACCGCAAACTCCATGGGGAGTTTGTTTAAAACTTCTTTTGCATAGCCGTTGATTATGAGGGCAACAGCATCTTCGGTTGAAATCCCTCGCTGGTTGCAGTAGAAAATTTGGTCCTCGCCAATTTTTGAAGTGGTTGCCTCGTGTTCCACAACAGCAGTTGGGTTGTCAACTTCAATGTATGGGAAAGTGTGTGCTCCGCATTTATCGCCCAGAAGAAGCGAATCACATTGCGAGAAGTTACGTGAATTTTCCGCATTTTTAACAACTTTCACAAGCCCACGATAGCTGTTGCTAACTCCAGCCGAAATACCTTTCGATACAATTCTGCTGCGAGTATTTTTCCCGATATGAATCATTTTGGTCCCGGTGTCGGCCTGCTGGTGGTTGTTTGTAACAGCAACGGAGTAGAATTCGCCGTATGAGTTGTCGCCCATGAGGATGCAACTTGGGTATTTCCAGGTAACTGCCGAGCCGGTTTCAACCTGAGTCCACGAAATTTTGCTGTTTTTACCTTTGCAAATGCCACGCTTGGTAACAAAGTTGTATATTCCTCCTTTTCCATTCTTATCGCCTGGGTACCAGTTTTGAACGGTTGAGTATTTCACCTCGGCGTTTTCCATAGCCACAATTTCCACAACGGCAGCATGGAGTTGGTTTTCATCGCGCTGGGGAGCGGTGCATCCTTCGAGGTACGAAACGTAGCTGTTATCGTCGGCAACAATGAGCGTACGCTCAAACTGTCCGGTGTTTGCAGCGTTTATGCGGAAATAGGTACTGAGTTCCATTGGACAGCGAACGCCTTTAGGAATATAGCAGAAGCTGCCATCGCTAAAAACTGCTGAGTTAAGTGCAGCAAAGAAGTTATCGGTTACAGGAACAACAGAAGCAAGGTATTTCTTAACCAAATCGGGATGCTCACGAATGGCTTCGCTCATGGAGCAGAATATGATTCCTTGCTCGGCAAGTGCTTCGCGGAAAGTAGTTTTCACTGAAATGCTATCCATAACCGCATCAACGGCAACGCCAGTTAGTAGCTTCTGTTCTTCAAGCGGAATTCCCAGCTTGTTGAATGTATCGAGCAGCTCGGGGTCAACCTCATCTAAGCTGTTCAGCTTAGGTTTCTGCTTTGGAGCAGCGTAGTATATTACATCCTGAAAATCGATATCGGGAATATTTAGGTGCGCCCACTGCGGCATTTCGAGGGTAAGCCAGTGCCTAAATGCTTTTAATCGAAACTCCAGCATCCATTCGGGTTCACCCTTCTTTTCGGAAATGGTACGAACAACATCTTCGTTTAACCCCTTGGGAATGGTTTCGGTTTCGATGTCGGTAACAAAGCCGTACTTGTAATCCTGGCTGGTGAATTCATCGAGAATTTTGTCCTGATCGTTGTTCATTTAAAGTTTCAGTTTATATGCGATTTTCGTTGTTGACTGTACGATACCAACACAAAACTTTGAAAAAAGTTTAAGGTATTGTTACGTAAATAACACGTAAAGTTGAATTAATCTAAATAAAGCACAAATTTACTTACTTTAAAAATAAAGTAGCAACAATTTCAAAACTTTTCCGAGTTGATATAAGTCAATTAATTTGAACGAGAAAGTTGGGGTGCTATTCTACGATAATTGTTTTTGAACCAGTAACAAATTCTCCATTTTTTTGCAATCCCCTTATGAGGATAGTGTATTCTCCTGGAGTGTCGGGAGTAAAAAACTCAACAGTTCTATTATGGTTAATGATGTCGGTAGCATTATCAATCCAAAGAACCGTGTTGCGAGTATCAGGGATGTTAGCAGGAAGTTCAATGTTAGCAGGAAGTTGAGTAGTATCAGACGAGAAGAAGTCGAATTCGAGGAACATATCGGTTGGAGGAAGTTCTATTCCGGCCATATCGCCCTTTTTGGAGAAGAAACTTATTATTCCACCGAAAATCATATCGCC
>CAZLXF010000025.1:0-20492 GCA_964563065.1 uncultured Rikenellaceae bacterium
GTTATTAGTTCGTGCGGATGTTGAGCAACTGCGTAATCGAGGTTGTTGCTAAGCATGAGCATTATGGATGCCGCCTGAACCGATTTGTGTGGGAAATCGTGGATGCTGCGTGCTGTTATTGTATAATCGGGACGAAACCGATACATGTAAATTCTACCGTACTCGTTGAGTTCGTGCGCGAACTCCTCTGCCAAAACGGCATGGTGTTTTCTGGGAAAATACCTTAGAGCATTCTTGACGGCTAATTTCTTCTCCTCAATAGTTAGAATTTGCTTACGCTTCGGAGCATGGTTAATGTTTGGATCCCATGGTTTAGGATCGGGTAGTTCGTTTGGAATTCCCTGGATGATAGTTTTTTGAAACTCTTCTCGTGTCATATTTAGTGATTTTTTATTTTCCGCTTCAAAGTTAAATTTTTTGAGGGGAATTTCACCGTTTTTTTTCTGAATTGGGACAAGAAACTAAATCCATTTTTGCGCTTATGGCATTGTGTCATGTAAATATTTATAGCATACTTTTTGAGATTGAATGACTGATATTTTATACATTTACCAAACACTAAACTTTTGAAAACTATGAAAAGAAGGTTTTTATATCTTATGGTAGCCGTACTTGCTGTTCCATTTTTTAGCAGCTGTGGCTATAATAAAATGGTATCGATGGAGGAGGGTGTTACCTCTCAGTGGGCAAACGTTGAGAATGTTTACCAGCGACGTATGGATCTAATCCCAAATCTTGTTAATACTGTAAAAGGTTACGCCGATTTTGAGCAGCAAACTTTAACTCAGGTAATTGAGGCCAGGGCAAAGGCAACTCAGGTAACCATTGATCCAACCAACCTCAATGAGGCTAACATGAAACAGTTTCAGGCTGCACAGGGCGAGTTAAGCGGTGCTTTGTCGAGATTGCTGGTAACCATTGAACGCTACCCCGACTTAAAGGCAAACCAAAACTTCCTCGATTTACAGGCTCAACTCGAGGGAACCGAGAATAGGATTGCAGTTGAACGAAGGAAATTCAACGAAACTGTGCAAACTTACAACTCATACATTCGCTCATTCCCACGTGTAATTTATGCAGGTTGGTTTGGTTTTGAGAAGAAGGCATATTTCGAGGCCGATGAGGGCGCAAAGGAGGTTCCAAAGGTTGACTTTGGAAGCTAATTGAAAATAAAAAAAGTATAAAAATGGCAGCCGAAAAATTTAAAATTACCGATAAGGTTCGGATTGTTAACGCAGTTAAGCAGGCCGAACTAAACACTTCGGGCGAGATTCGAATACATATTGAGGATAAATGCAAGGGTAACGTGTTAGATCGTGCAGCCGATGTTTTCGCAATGCTTAAGATGCAAAAAACAGAGCAGCGTAACGGTGTTCTGTTTTACCTCGCATTGGCCGATAAGCAGTTTGCCATTCTTGGTGATGCCGGAATTAATGCAGTAGTTCCCGAAAATTTTTGGGAATCGATAAAGGAAGCCATGCTTGCACACTTCAAAAATGGTGGATTTGCCGATGGGCTTGTAACGGGTGTGGAAATGGCCGGAGAAAAGTTAAAGCAGCATTTCCCTTACCAAAGCGATGATGTTAACGAACTGCCAAACGATATTTCGTTCGGAAGCTAAAAAGTAAACAATTATGAGAACAAAGAAATTACTAGTAGCGCTTTCCCTATTACTGTCGGTTGGCTTTTTGGTTGCGCAGGAAATTCCAGAGCCCATGCAACCGCCACGGTTGGTGAACGATTTTGCAGGTTTGCTCAACGAAAGTGAATGGACTAGGCTGGAAGGAAAGCTACGAAACTACCACGATACAACTTCAACCCAAATTTATGTTGTGATTGTAAATGACCTGCTTGGCTACGATAAAGCCGATTACGCATTTCGCCTAGGCGAAAAGTGGGGAGTAGGACAAAAGGGGAAGAATAACGGTGCAATAATTCTACTAAAACCCAAAGTGGGCAACCAGCAGGGCGAAGTTTATATTGCAACCGGTTACGGTTTGGAGGATGTAATTCCCGATGCGCTTGCTAACAGAATTGTTGATAAGGAAATGATTCCGAATTTTAAGCAAAATAATTACTACATGGGAATTGATGCGGCAACCAATGTTATGATCGATTTGGCTTCCGGGAAATTTACTGCAGAGCAGTACGAAAGTGGAGGAGGATTGGCCGGAGGAATTGCAGTTCTAATTTTTCTGTTTTTCTTTTTCATTATCTTCTCAAGGTTGAATAGAACTCGAGGGCGCTCCATTGGGCACAATATTCCACTTTGGATTGCATTGGGCATGCTTTCGGGTGGTGGCGGACGAAGCGGTGGTTTCGGTGGATTTAGTTCAGGAGGAGGTTCGTTTGGAGGTTTCTCCGGTGGTGGAGGAGGATCGTTCGGTGGCGGCGGTGCCGGTGGAAGCTGGTAAAGAATGTTACTGGAATTAGAATAAAAAAAGGGGCTTTAAGCCCCTTTTCTAATATTCTATTGTTCTTCTTCGTTCGACATGCTATGGTCAACCAGAATTCGACCGCAATACTCGCACACAATAATTTTTTTGTGAACTTTAATATCGAGCTGACGTTGAGGTGGAATTTTGTTGAAGCAACCGCCGCAAGCATCACGTTTAACGGTTACAACAGCTAAGCCATTGCGAGCATTCGTTCTAATGCGCTTGTATGCTGTAAGCAAACGTGGCTCAATAATTTCCTGAAACGCCTCCGACTTATTGTTTAGCTCCTCCTCTTCTTTCTGTGTTTCAGTAACAATGCTATCGAGCTCGCTCTTTTTGGTATGAAGGTCACCTTTACGCTCCTCAAGCATGGTTTCAGCCTGTTCGGTAAGTTGCTTTTTTTCCTTCGAGAGGAAGGTGAATTCTTTAATCCGTTTTTCGCAGAGTTCAATCTCTAGGGTTTGGTACTCAATTTCTTTTGAAAGAGAATCGTACTCACGATTGTTTCTTACATTCTTCTGCTGCTCGTTGTACTTAGTAATAAGCCCTTCAGCATTTTTAATTTCAAGTTTCTTGTTGTTGATTTGCTCATCAAGATCTTCCGTTTCTTTCTTAAGGTTTGCAATGCGGGTTTCGAGCCCTTCCACCTCGTCCTCTAGGTCCTGAACTTCAAGGGGAAGTTCACCACGAAGAACTTTTATCTGATCAATCTTCGAGTCAATTTGCTGAAGTTCATACAGATACCTCAATTTCTCTTCCACCGAAAGATCGGTTTGCTGAGCTGTTTTTGTATTTTCTGCTGCCATACCTGCTATATGTAGTTTATGGGATTGGTAATCACATTTGATTTAAGGACTGCAAAATTAGCTATTTTTTTTGTAAGTAAATCATAAAAAATGTCAACAGTAAATTGTTCGCTTTCAAAATGTCCGATATCAGCCAGTAGAATCTTGTTTTCGGCATCAAAAAACTGGTGGTATTTTATGTCTGCAGTTAGGTAAACATCGGCACCTCGGGCAATGGCTTTGCCAGTTAAACTCGATCCGCTTCCACCGCAAAACGCTACTTTTGAGATGGGTTTGTTTAAGAATTTTGTATGTCGAATGCAGCCAACTTTAAATGTTGATTTTACTTTTAGAAGGAATTCTTCCTCCGTTAAGGGAGACGGAAGCGTTCCAATCATTCCAATTCCTGCGCGGGGATTTTTGTTTAGCAGCGGGTAAGTGTCGTAGGCAACCTCTTCGTAAGGATGAACTTGCTGTATGGCAGCAATAACTTTGCTGAGAACGGGTTTGGGAACAATTACTTCAACTCGTGTTTCGGGTTCGAAGTGGGTTTCGCCAATTTCGCCAACATGCGGATTGGTTTTTTCCCCAGCCCTGAAACTTCCTGTTCCTTCAAGGTTGTACGAGCATTGGTCGTATTCACCAATTTGTCCGGCTCCGGCACTAAACATGGCCAGCCTTAAATCCTGCGCACTTTTATGTGGAACGAAGGTTACCAGCTTCACTAGCTGATTGTCGGCCATATCGAGAATTTCTAGGTTGGTAAGTTGCAGCAGGTTTGCAATTTTCATGCTTACTCCGTTCCAAACACTGTCGATATTGGTGTGGGCGCTGTAAATTACAATGCCATTCTCAATGGCTTTTATTACCGACTTTTCAACGTAGTTTGCGCCTGTAATTTTTTTTAAGCCACCAAAAATAAGCGGATGATGGGAGATAATTAGGTTTGCCCCATGGGCAATGGCTTCCTCAATAATTTCGGGAGTAACATCGATACAAAGCAGAATGCCTTTAACCTCGGTGTTTGGTGAGCCAACCTGAAAGCCTGCGTTGTCGTAACTTTCCTGATAGGCGAGTGGTGCAAACTGTTCAATAATTGAGGTTACATCGCGTACAATCATGATGCCGAGTTTTCGGTTGTGCCTAAGGAGGTTTCAATTTCAATCAGCATTTCTTTTATTCGATTCAGCGATTCAATGGCTTCGAAATTATTAATTGTTTCCTCCTTGTTCTTCGATAACTTTTTTCTTGCTCCTTCGAGCGTAAGCCGTTGCTCTTTAACCAGATGGTAAATTAGCTTAAAGTTCTCAATGTCCGATTTGGTAAACAACCGGTTTCCCTTCTTATTCTTTTTGGGTTTAATTACGTCGAAGTGTTTCTCCCAGAAGCGAATAAGCGAAGTGTTAACACCAAACATGTTGGCAACCTCGCCAATGGAGTAGAAAAGTTTCTCAACCTTTTTTTCTTTGTATGGCATTTTATTACTCTTTTAGGTAAATGCTACCGTCGTTTTCAATTACTAAATTCGATTCGGGAATATCAACAGAGGTTAACGATTGAATTTCTTTTATAACATTGCCTTGTAAATCAATAACAGCCCCTCCGTTCCCAATTTGTTTTACAGGGAAAATTTTTCCCTCTACAAATTTACCATTTTTATCGACAAATAATTTAATAATTGGGGCAAAACCATTGGAACCTTTAAGGTTAAAGCGGGAGTAGGTGCAAAAATTTCCCAAACTATATGCAATAAACCGGCCTTTGTAAATATCGATTGCGCGTGTAACATGAGGACCGTGGCCGAAAATAATATCGGCACCCGCATCAATAGCAACTCTTGCAAATTTATATACATTGCCCCTGTTTTCGCCGTAAAAAATCTCAGTTTCCCTTGTCACATGTTTATGCGATGAACCTTCGGCTCCTCCGTGGAACGATACAATTACAAAGTTGCACTGTTGTTTCAAGTTGGAAATTATTCTTTTTGCTGTAATGGTGTCGTTAATGCTACAAGTTCCAGTGTTTGGCGAAAAGGCACAGAATCCAATTTTTAGGCTATCGACTTCAATTATTGAGGTTGGATGGCTTAATAATCCTCCGTATTTAATACCAACCGAATCGAGCAGGCGCATGGTGTTTAGTCTGCCTAATTCTCCAAAATCGCCAATGTGGTTGTTTGCAAGGCTAACAACGTCGAAGCCATTTGAACTTAAGCAGCTAACATATTTGTCGGGCATTTTAAATGCATAACAAATGGTTGTATCCTTGCATTTCTTTGCAACTTTCCCTTCGTTAAGGAAGCAGCCTTCGAGGTTTCCAAAGGTTAAGTTTGCTGATTTAAGAATTTTGGTAACCTCAGGAGCAAAAAGTGGTTCACAATTGTTGTTAGGAGGTAAGTAGCTGCTATTAGGGAAGTTTGTTCCCATCATTATATCACCAACTCCAATTACAGAAACATATGCTGAATCCAATTTTGTTTGAGCAGAAAGTAGGCTGACTAGTAGGTAGTTTGTTATAAAAAAGGCTGTAATATACTTGAGTAGAAATGAAAATACTTTCACAAGAATAAAAATTAACGGTTATAAAACTCTACACATATTTGTTAATCGAGCGATTGTCCGCTTTGAGCCGCTAACTCAATAATTTTATCGTACTCTTCTGGGGTTAAGTCGTTGAAGTAGAAGTTTATGGGATTGATAGGTTCGTCGTGTTTCCTTACTTCGTAATGTAGGTGTGGAGCCATGCTCATTCCGGTATTCCCAACTAGGCCAATTACATCGCCACGTTTTACTTTTTGTCCCTTCTTAACCAAAATTTCGCTCAGGTGAGCGTATAGGGTTTTATAGCTGAACCCATGGTCGATTATAATTGTATTTCCATAGCCACGAGCAGATTGAACTACTGCCGAAACAACTCCGTTGCCGGTTGCGTAAATTTCGGTTCCCGAGGGTGCAGTAAAATCCATTCCGGTGTGCATTTTCAACACTTTATAGAAAGGGTGGATTCTTACACCGAAAGGTGAGGCAACCCTCTTTAAGTCCTTGTTTGAAATGGGCTGAATGGCTGGAACATTGGCAATCATCTCTTCCTTGCGTTTGGCCATTCCAATTACCTCGTCAAACGACTTTGACTGGATGTAAACCTGTTTCGCCAGCTTGTCGAGCCGTCGGTAAGTTTTAATTACAATGGCAGCATTCGATAAGCCTTCAAGCTCGGTGTAACGCTCAACGCCTCCCATGCCTGCATCCCTAACGGAAGCAGGAATTGGTTCTGCTTCAAAAATGGTTCGGTAAATGTTGTCGTCGCGCTGCTGAATGTCCTCAAGCACTGCCGTAACGTGATCGAACTTTTTGTTGAGTAGCTCAAACTGAAGAGCCATCTCCTGGTTCTCTCGGCGCAAGCCTCTTTCTTCGGGTGTGTCAAAAAAGAACGAGAACACAATGTAGTAGGCAATGGAAATAATCAAACTCATGAAAAAGAAGGTGAAAGCTCGCCAAAATTTTTGTTTGAGCGTGCTCCTTTCTTTTATAAAACTTAACGACTCGGGATTAAACCTATACTTGTGCTTTGGCATCGTTTAACGTAATGTATTTCGTGGTAAAGATATAAAATAATTTTTGTTTTGTTTTTGTTTTCCTGTGAATCATCAATTCTAGTTATCAACAATTTGATATGTTTTTGAACGTAGGAAGTGGATATTTGTTTGGGTACTAAATTTAAAAACCTTTGCTACATTTGCGATATGGCAGTGAATCTTCAATCGGACATTATGTACCTTACAGGTGTTGGCCCCAAACGAGCCGAACTTCTGAAAAAGGAACTAGATATCCATTCGCTGAAGGATTTACTCTACTACTTCCCATACAAGTATGTTGATAGGTCGAAGTTTTATAAAATATCGGAAATTAGTCCAGAACTACCATACATCCAAATTGTTGGGCATGTTGTTCGTTTTCAAGAGGTTGGTATAGGTCGGTCGAAACGGCTTACCGCACAATTCACCGATGGCACTGGAAGCATTGAACTGGTTTGGTTTAAGGGGATTAAGTGGATTACAAACAGCATTAAACCAAACGTTAAGTATGTGGTTTTTGGAAAACCAACACTTTTCAGTGGAAGGTTTAACATTGCTCATCCCGAGGTTGAAGAGTACAATGCTGAAACTTTAAGCCATAGCGGAGTTTTGCAACCTGCATACAATACAACCGAGAAGCTAAAAAACAGCTACATTAACTCCAAAACTATTCTTAAGTTACAGCATAACCTTAGGGTTTTACTAGAAGAACAAATTGAGGAAACTTTACCGGCCTACTTAATTGGTATGCTGAAGTTAATGACTCTCCCCGAGGCGCTAATAAACATTCATTTCCCTCAGTCGGTAACGCTTCTACGAAAAGCGCAGGCGCGTTTAAAGTTCGAGGAACTTTTCTACGTGCAGTTAAACCTCCTTCACCAGCGTAGCGTACGAATGATGAAGGTGAACGGTCATGTTTTTTCGGTTGTTGGCGATATGTTCAACAATTTCTACCAGAAAAACTTACCGTTTGAACTTACTGGCGCTCAAAAGCGCGTTATTCGGGAAATACGAAAGGATATTGGTTCGGGAAAGCAAATGAACCGACTTTTACAGGGCGATGTTGGAAGCGGAAAAACGCTGGTAGCATTGATGTCCATGCTTATTGCCATTGACAACGGATACCAGGCATGCATAATGGCACCAACTGAAATTCTTGCAAACCAACATTTTGAAACCATTTCGAAGCTGCTTGAAGGGTTACCCTTGAAGGTTGGTTTGCTTACTGGAAGCACCAAGCGTTCGGAAAGAAGCAACCTGCACTTGATGCTTGAGGATGGCTCGATGAACATAATAATTGGAACGCATGCATTAATTGAAGATGTGGTTCAATTTAAAAATTTAGGATTGGTTGTTGTTGATGAGCAGCAGCGTTTTGGAGTTGCCCAGCGGGCAAAATTGTGGGAGAAAAATATCGATCCGCCGCATGTGCTGATTATGACAGCAACCCCAATTCCCCGTACCCTAGCAATGACCGTTTACGGCGATTTGGATGTAAGCGTAATTGACGAGATGCCTCCCGGACGAAAACCCATTGAAACAATTCTTTATACCGATGCTAAACGAAACCTAGTTTACGGGAAAATGCGCGAGCAGATTGCGCAGGGACGTCAGGTTTACATTGTGTACCCGCTAATAAAAGAATCGGAAAAGATGGATTACAAGGATTTAATGGATGGGTACGACACAATAACACGGTTTTTTCCGCCTCCACAATATACTTCCGTTGTAGTTCACGGTAAAATGAAAGCTGATGAGAAGGACGCTTCCATGCAGCTTTTTGCCAGCGGCAAAGCACAAATACTTATGGCCACAACTGTAATTGAGGTTGGCGTTAATGTTCCAAACGCAACCGTAATGGTTATTGAAAGTGCCGAACGTTTTGGGCTTTCGCAGCTTCACCAGCTGCGAGGGCGCGTTGGTCGTGGTGCCGATAAAAGTTACTGTTTGCTCATTTCCGGGGTCAAGTTAACCAACGAATCGCGCAAGCGGTTGCAAACTATGGTAAACACAAACGATGGTTTTGAAATTGCTGAGGTAGATATGCAAATACGTGGCCCGGGCGATATGGAAGGAACCCAGCAGAGCGGTTTGCCTTTCGATTTTAAAATTGCTAACCTAGGTTCCGATGGCCTAATTCTTCAACACGCCCGCAGGGTAGCCAGCGATATTATTGAGGAGGATAACTCTTTGTCTCTTCCCAAAAATAAAATTCTTAAGTTTCAACTCGAAGCGAATAGTATTTCTAAAACCGATTTCAGCCAAATTAGCTGATTTTTATATATTTAAAGTAGTTTAATGGAAATGAGGAAAATATAAATGATAACATATCATAAGTTTACGCTAAGTAACGGGTTACGTGTTCTGGTTCATAAGGATACTTCAACTCCTATTGTTACCATGAATTTGCTTTACAATGTTGGCTCTAGGGATGAGGATCCTGAACGAACTGGTTTTGCGCATCTTTTTGAGCACTTAATGTTTGGTGGCTCAGTAAACATACCATCGTACGATGAGCCGCTCGACAGAGCTGGCGGTGAGAATAATGCGTTTACAACAAACGACATAACCAACTACTACCTTTCTTTGCCAAAAGAAAATATTGAAACTGGTTTTTGGTTGGAGAGCGACAGGATGCTTTCGCTGGCTTTCTCCCAGGAGAGTTTGGATGTGCAAAAAAGTGTTGTTGTTGAAGAATTCAATCAGAGTTACCTTAACCAACCATACGGCGATGTTTGGCTGCTGCTGAGACCACTGGCATACAAAGTTCATCCGTACATGTGGCCAACCATTGGTAAAAGTACGCAGCATATTAAGGATGCAACCCTAAACGATGTTAAATCGTTTTTTTTCAGCCATTATGCACCAAACAATGCAATCCTTTGCCTTTCGGGAAATGTTGAAGTTGATGAAGTGAAAAGGTTGGCCGAAAAATGGTTTGGACCAATTCCTAGTAGGGAGGTTAAACCACGAAGTTTACCGAAAGAACCAAATCAAACTGAACCACAACTCCTTGAGGTTACTCGCGATGTGCCGTATGATTCAATTTACATGGCATTTCATATGTGCAATCGAACTCATGCCGATTATCCTGCGACCGATTTGCTAAGCGATGTCCTTTCCAACGGCAAGTCATCGCGGCTTTTTCAGAGGCTGGTAAAGCAGAATAACCTTTTTAGCGATGTAAACGCTTTTATTTCAGGTGATATTGATGAAGGGCTGTTCGTAATTACCGGAAGACTAAATGATGGCGTAGGCTTTAATGTAGCCCAAAATGAGATTTACAATCAATTGAACGAATTGATAAACAGTAGAATAAGTAGTTACGAGTTGAGTAAAGTTGTAAATAAGTTTGAGTCAACTTTTACTTTTGGTCTTACAAGCCCGCTTGAAAAAGCGTTTAACCTCTGCTACTACGAAGCGTTGGGTGATGCAAATATGTTGAACTCGGTTGTTGATCAGTACAGAACTATTTCACCCGATGATATTATGAGAGTTGCTAAAAAAATATTTAACCCCAATAATTGCTCAACTTTAATATACAAAGCAGCCAAGTAGCCAAAAACAAAAATTTTTAGAATGGAAAATGTATTAAAACGAGATATTCCACCCTTGGTTAATATACCTGAATCAATAGCTGTTCCTCGAGCTGCAGAGCAAAGGTTGGATAATGGAATCAAACTGCTAACAGTTAATTCAGGTGACGATCCAATTTGTAGAGTCGATATTATTTTGAATGCAGGCTCACGCTATCAGCAAAATAATCTTCAGGCAACTGCAGCAATATCAATGCTTTCGGAGGGAACTGTGCAAAAAACATCGCAGCAAATTGCAGAATTTCTCGATTTTCACGGTTCATTTATCGGGCTTTCAGCCGATAGGGACTGGGGGAAGGTGACTCTATACAGCCTAAAAAAATATTTTTCTCAAAGTGTTGAATTACTTGCAGAACTGCTAAAAAACCCAAGTTTTCCCAAAGAGGAACTGCATACCTGGGCTGCAAGAGGGAAGCAAAAGCTAACAATTGAGCTCGACCGAACATCAACACTTGCCCGTCAGGCTTTCTTTAATCAACTATTTGGCAACGAGCATCCCTACGGAAGATTTGCTGTGCCAGCAGATTACGATTTGTTGGATAGCAGCATGCTAAAATTGTTTCACCAGTTGCATTTTGGTTGGAAGAATGCCACGTTTGTACTATCGGGATTGGTTGAAGAAACCGAGGTTGAAATAGTTAACAGGTACTTTGGGCTTGAAACTTGGGGAGTTGATACCCAGCCCAATTGTTTGCCGTTGGCAAATAATGAACCGAAAAATGGTTTGGTTTTTACTGAGAAGAAGAACGCCTTGCAATCGGCCATTAGGGTTGGCTGTAAACTTTTTACCCGCAACCATCCCGATTATCCAATTGTACTTTTAGCAAACACAATTCTGGGCGGGTATTTTGGTTCGAGATTAATGAAAAATATTCGTGAGGAGAAAGGTTATACCTACGGAATTAACTCACACATTGTTACTTTACGCGACGATGGTTTCTTTGCAATCGCTACTGAGGTTGGGAGTCAGTTTACTAGTTTAGCTATAAACGAAATAAAGAACGAGATTGAAACGTTAAGGAGTAGTTTGGTTAGCATGGAAGAGTTACAGCAGGTTAAAAGTTACATGCTGGGAGAGGCGCTTCGTAGCTTTAACGGGCCGTTTGCAATAGCCGACAGCACAATATCTCTCCTAAGTTTTAACAACCTCAACTACGAATTCTACAACCAATTATTCAATACAATTCGGAATGCTTCTCCAGAGGGTATTTTAAACGCAACCCAAAAATGGTTTAATCCAAATGAGATGGTTTTTAGCGTTTCAGGAGCAGAGGAACCAGATTGGAATTAACGGTGTAGTTGATTGCTAGTCATTAATTTATATTTATTTTTAAAAACGAATAAACTATTTTATATCTTTATTGCACAAATTGACCATATAAATTCGATACTTTAACTTGATACATGAGGAGATTATTCTTCACCATATTTTTCCTTACTACTTTTTTTGATGGCTTTTCGCAAACGGGCGATGAGCCGAAGCCGTTGCCTCCAGTGTTCGACAGATTAACTCTCGATCCCGGTTCAGGAATTCCAACTTTGTTCTGGACACCACCCAATTACAACCCTTTAAATCCTAATCCAACGGGTTATATTGTTTACAAACGTATTGTCGATAATTTGGGCAATGTAAAAAACGAGCCAATCGACACGGTTCCACCTACACAGTTTCGGTATACCGACTACCAAAGTTCTGGGTTAACCGAGCAAATTAAGTACACAATTGCATCAAACGGACCCACTGAACCCAGTCCGCTAACAGCTTACCATGCTTCAATTATGCTTAATGCTGTTTACGATTCGTGCTCAAATGAAATTGATTTAAGTTGGGTGCACTATGTTGGCTGGGGAAACCGGATTGAAGAATACAAAATATTTTTTGGCGAAGCCAGAGATTGGGAAAGTTTACCCGAGGTAGGATCGGCGCAAGGGAACAAAACTGTTTTTAGCCAGCCCGTTGAACCAAATAGGGAGTACATGATGTACGTTATGGCCAAAAAAACCGACAGCGACTTTACCTCGCGTTCTAATATTTACATCGTTAAAACAAATATTGCACAATGGCCAGAGTTTGTTACCATCGACTCCGTTTTATCGGCCGATAAACAAATCGCTATCCGTTTTACTATCGATCAGCAAACTGAACTTAGAAACTTTGCACTTTACCGGTGGAGCGTACCCGTAGAGAATAGCACTGCTCTTTTCACTAAAAAAGAATTGTTTAAATTCACGAATCCCTCTGAAAACTTATTTATCGATACCTCCGACATGTGGGACGCAAGGTCGAAACCATTCTACTACAGGCTTATTTCATACGATGGTTGCATGAGGGAGGCAACACTTTCAAATCCTGTGAACTCTGTTCCGCTTAGAGTTGTAACCCGAAATTTAAGTAATACCATAACTTGGAATGGTTTGCTTTACAGCAAAGGTAACCCAGTTAAATTTAGTGTTTATCGAATAGTTTATGGCGATCAGCAGCTTCCCGTGGAACTTGCATTCGAAACAAGCAATGAAACCGATACAATTTTTATTGATGATGTTTCGTCTTATGAGGGTCAAGGCCTTACCAATAAATTCTGTTACTATGTTGAAGCAGAAGAGTTTGATGAAAGCGGGAGTGGTGTTGTTTTTGCTCGAACCCGGCTGGTTTGTACCGAGGTAACTCCCGAAATTATTATGCCCAACGCAATCGATCCGCTAAGTACACAGGTAAATTCTTCAGGAGGCAATCCACGCAACTATTTCGCTCCAACAATCTCTTTTCTAACAGATTATAAATTAACGATATATAACCGTTGGGGTGGAATTGTGTTTGTAGGCGAAAACGAAGGGTGGAATGGCTACGATGCCAATGGAGGACTCGCAAAGGAAGGATCGTACATATATCGTTTAGAAGTTAAACTCGAGAATAAAAGGATTATAGTTAAAACTGGTTACCTATCTGTAATTTACGCTCCTCATTAGCCCTGTTTTAATTGTTGTTTTTTTTTACAATTCCCTTTAAAAAAATACTTAAAAAATCTCAATATTTATAGCAGTTTAGTATTGTTTATTGCTATTTTTATTGCTTAATATGTGTGAAGTTTTATAACCAAATCAATGAGTTTACAAACCGAGGAGGAAAAGTTACTAATAGCCAACAGCTTCAATAGCATGTTGAAGGATTGTCCACGTTGCAAAACCGAGGAGGATTTGAAACTCGTTAAGAACGCTTTCAGCCTTGCCAACGAGGCTCATAAGGGAGTGAAACGAAAGTCGGGCGAACCCTACATTCTGCATCCCATTGAAGTGGCTCGCATTGTTTCGTACGAAATTGGCTTGGGAGCCAAAGCCATTGCCTGTGCTTTAATGCACGATGTTGTTGAGGACACCGATTATACAATTGAGGATATAGAGCGAATTTTCGGACCCAAAATAGCCTCAATAATTGATGGATTAACAAAAATTGCAGAAGTTTTCGATACAGAATCTTCGCTTCAAGCCGAAAATTTTCGCAAAATGCTTCTCACCATAACCGACGATATTCGGGTTATTCTGATTAAGCTGGCCGATAGGCTTCACAACATGCGAACCCTCGATTCGCTGTCGCCAAATAAGCAAATGAAAATTGCCGGCGAAACCATTTACCTTTATGCTCCACTGGCTCACAGGTTAGGATTGTACACAATTAAAACTGAACTCGAAGATTTGAGTTTAAAGTACAGGTATCCAACAATATACGATGAAATAAAGAGCAAGGTTGAGGGTTCCGAGAAACGAAGGATGCAGCTTATAAATTCGTTCTCGCTTCCCATTATCCAAAAGCTGGAGGAGAACGAAATCGAGTTCGATATCGATGGCCGCCCAAAGTCAATTTACTCCATCTGGAAAAAAATTCAAACAAAAAACGTTGCCTTTGAAGACATATATGACCTGCTGGCTATCAGAGTAATTTTTAAACCGGTTTCGCATATCCCCGAAAAAACACAATGCTGGCATATTTACTCCCTTATAACCGATATTTACAAACCTAAACCCGATAGAATTCGTGATTGGGTTAGCACTCCAAAAGCAAATGGTTATGAGGCTTTGCACTGCACCGTAATGGGTCCGCACGGGCAGTGGGTTGAAGTTCAAATTCGTACAACTCGCATGAACGAAATTGCCGAGCGGGGTTTCGCATCGCACTGGAAATACAAGGATTTGGATACACAGGCTCAGGAGAGCGAACTCGACAAGTGGATAAAACGGGTTAGAGAAATGTTGGAAAATCCACAGGAGAATGCCCTGGAATTTCTCGATGAATTTAAGCTTAACCTGTTCTCGGCTGAAATTGTAGTTTTTACCCCCAAGGGTGAAACTAAAACCCTTCCCAAAGGTTCAACGGCGCTCGATTTTGCTTACGAGATACACTCAGAAATTGGTCACAAAGCCATTGGTGCAAAAGTAAATCACAAGCTGGTTCCGCTTAGCTACGAGATAAATAGCGGCGATCAGGTTGAAATTATTACTGCCGGAACCCAGAAACCTTCGTGGGAGTCGCTAAAGTACGTAGTAACTGCAAAGGCAAAAACTGCCATTAAATCAGCCTTCAAGGCTGAAACAAAGAATAGAATTGAGAAGGGAAAACAGATACTGGAAGGAAAGTTAAGCTCCATGGGGATTCAACCTTCGTCCAGGGTTTTTAAGAAAATTATTCCTGCATACGATGTGGTGAACAAGGATGAACTCTACAGTAAGGTAGGTTCAGGGCTAATTTCGTTGGATGATCTCAAAAAGGTTTTAAGGAAGAACACAAAGAGCAAATGGATTCGCTACTGGGAAATTCAACTTTCAAAATCAGTTTCTCGGAAAAAGAAGAAGAGCATTACCAGTAGCGATGAAACCGAGGCACCTGCCAAAGTTGAGAAAAAAGAAGGTAAAGCACCCTACATTCTTCGTGAAATTGGCGATGATGATAGTACAACCTACATGGTAGCGCGTTGCTGTAACCCAATTCCCGGCGACGATGTAATTGGCTACGTTACTCCTGAGGAGAATGTTGTGATTCATAAAGCAACCTGTGCTGAAGCCATTCGGCTAATGTCGCGCCATGGCGATAAAATTGTAACCGCAAAATGGACTACGCATAAGGTGCTTTCATTTCTTACCCGAATTGAACTGCAAGGGATGGATCGTATAGGAATCCTTAGCGACCTAACAAAAGTTATATCCGATGAGCTAAGAGTTAATATCCGTAAGCTAGTTATCGATGCACACGACGGAATTTTCGAAGGATCAGTCGATCTCTATGTTCACGATGTTTCCGATTTGAATAATCTTATTGGTAATATCATGAAAATTAAAGGGATGGATTCGGTTAAAAGAACCGAGAAAATTGACAACTAAACTTTTTATCATAGTTTATTGTTTAGAATTTGACAGGTAAGTGTTTTTTGCTTATTTTTATCTGTTCTAAATTTAAACTACATTCATTTATGGGCTGTGGTGCAACAATAGAAACCGTTAAAAAAATTTTCGTTGAGTATCTTGAGAAACGAGGTCACAGGAAAACCCCTGAACGTTTTGCTATACTCGAGGAAATTTACTCGCGCGAGGGACACTTCGACATTGAAACCCTCTACATTTACATGAAAAACAAGAACTACAGGGTAAGCCGGGCAACGCTTTATAACACAATTGAGTTGTTGCTTGAGTGTAACCTTGTGGTTAAGCATCAGTTTGGAAAAAACATTGCGCAGTTCGAAAAGGCTTTCGAGTGCAAGCAGCACGACCACCTTATTTGCACAAATTGCGGGAAGGTTACTGAATTTTGCGATCCCCGAATACAGGAAATTAAGAATACCGCATCAAAATCAATGAATTTTAAAATTTCTTACCATTCTCTTTATATATATGGTATTTGTGAAGAATGCCAAAAGGGCTAGAAAATTTCTTTTCCAGCCCTCTGTTTAACTCTGAAATTATTTTACTTTTTTACCTTAATGGAACAGCCAATAGCTTTGGTTTCTGTTACCTTTGGTTTTTCTCCTGCAAGTAAAGCATCAATTGCATTCTCCAAATATTTTTCTTTCACAGCCGAAGCATCCTTGTAGTTATCATCAATGGTACCGATGTACTCAACAACTAAATCGTTGTTAACTTTATTCAGCAGAAAAACGTGAGGGGTTCGGGTTGCTCCATAAGCTGGGTAAACTTTCTGTCCCTCATCGAAAAGGTAATCGAATGGGATTTTTTTTGTTTTTGAACGTTCCTTCATCTTCTCAAAGCTATCCTCGGGCTGAACTTCAGGATCGTTCGAGTTAATGGCTACAACAGGAAACCCTTTTGGTTCGTACTTTTTGTGCAGGTCAATAATTCTATCCTCGTACGCAATTACGTAAGGACAGTGGTTGCATGAGAAAATTACAATAAAGCCTTTTGCATCGGTGTAATCGGAAAGCGAAACCATTTCGTTGTCAACATTTTTTAACCTGAAATCAGCCGCTTTATCGCCAATTTTGTAACCCTGTGCAAGGCTTGAAGTTATGGCAAGTGCCAGTAGTACAATAAGTAATGAAATTCTTTTCATGATTTTCTGTTTTAAATTTAGTTAAACGTATTTAGGGCATCTAAAAGTTCCTCGTAAGTAAACTCCTTCTCGAAAAACTCTCTTTTATTCTTATTGTAAATTAGTGTTGCAGGTATTGACCCCGACCATTGCTGGCTAACCTGGTTAATCCAGTAGTTCGAGTTGGGATCGTCGAGCATTATTACTTCCGACTTAATTTTGTTTTCTGTAATAAATGGAACTAATCGACCTTCAAAATGGTTTGGAAAGTCCAAATTCACAAGAATTACCTTCACATTTGAGTCGGCGAACTCTTGGTTCAGTTTTTCAAAATGAGGTATTTCCTTTACGCACGGCGCACACCATGTAGCCCAGAAATTTATTACGTATACAGTATCGTTTTGCTTGTATAGCAAGGGTTCGAACTGAGCGAAATCAACAACAGGAATACTCACTTGCTGGTTGCTATTTTTCTCACTGCTGCACGAATACTGAATTGCAAGAGAAGTTACAAGTAAAAAATAAACGTAGTAGCGAATTCTCTTCATTCAATGTTGATATTTTATTTTCTTGTGTTAAACTTATTCCACTTTTTACATAACAAAAAACAGTTAATGTTTGTTTAATTGGTGCTTAAATCGTTTATCTTTGAAAATGATTTTTGTAATACGCTAAACCTTGTAACCGCTCTTAAATCAAATAGTACAATTTAAAACATTATAATTATGATTAAAAGATACATTCAACTCTCATTAATTTCCTTTATTGTTGCATCGTTTGCTGGTTGCACAACTGCCCCAAAACCACCCGTTGCTCAAAAGGAACCTCACCAAATGGTAATGCACGGCGATACTCGTGTTGACCCCTACTTCTGGATGAATCAGCGCGACTCAGAAAAGGTATTGGCTTACCTCAATGCTGAGAACGAATATACCAACCAGGTAATGAAATCGACCGAGGAATTGCAGGAAAACCTTTTTACTGAAATTAAAAATCGAATTAAGGAGCAGGATCAGTCGGTTCCATATTTCGAGAATGGTTACTACTACTATACCCGTTTTGAGGAGGGTAAAGAGTATCCAGTTTACTGCCGTAAAAAGGAAAGTTTGGATGCAGAAGAGGAAGTTACGCTCGATGTCAACCAACTTGCCGAAGGTTACAACTACTTCTCGGCCGTTGGCATTAACGTTTCGCCTAATAACAACATTCTTTCGTACGGAGTTGATACCGTAAGTAGGCGAAAGTATACTATCTATTTCAAGGATTTAACCACTGGCGAACTGCTCGATACAAAAATTTCGAACACAACCGGAGGCGTTGCCTGGGCAAACGATAATAAAACAGTTTTTTACGCAGTAAAAGATGAGTCGTTAAGACCATTCCAAATTTACCGGCACTCAATCGATAACAAGGATTCGCAAACCGATGAACTTGTTTACGAAGAGAATGATGAAACTTTCAATGCGTTTGTTTACAAGTCGAAATCGAAGAAGTACATCTACATTGGTTCTTCCAGTACCCTCACCAGCGAGTTCCGTTTTATTGAGGCCGATAAGCCCTACGATGAATTTAAGATTATTCAACCCCGCGAGCGTGGGTTGGAGTACTCGGTTTCGCACTTTGGTGAGAACTTCTACATTACAACGAACCTTGACGCCAAGAATTTTAGGCTGATGGTTACTCCAGTTTCAAAAACCGAAAAGAAAAATTGGAAGGAAGTTATTCCTCACCGCGATGATGTTCTGCTGAATGGGATAGAAGTTTTTAAGGATTTTTTGGTTCTCGACGAACGCAAGGATGGGCTTAAACACATTAGGATAATTAACTGGGAAACCAGCCAAGAGCATTACCTCAACTTTGGCGAGGAGGTTTACGCTTCGTGGATTAGCTACAACCCCGAGTTCGATACTCAAATGCTACGTTACACCTACATGTCGCTAACAACTCCCAACTCCACATTCGATTATAACATGGCTACCAGGGAGAAAACGCTTCTGAAACAAACTGAGGTTTTGGGCGGTTTTACACCCGAAAATTACGAAACCAAACGCATTTGGGTTGATGCTCGCGATGGAATTAAGGTTCCCATGTCTATTGTTTACCGCAAGGGCATGGAACTCAATGGCGATAATCCAACCCTTATTTATGCGTACGGTTCTTATGGCTCTTCGAGCGATCCTTATTTCAGCTCAGCGCGTTTAAGTTTGCTCGATCGTGGTTTTATTTTTGCATTAGCGCATGTCCGTGGCGGACAGGAACTTGGACGCGGATGGTACGAGGATGGCAAGTTGCTGAAAAAAATGAATACTTTCACCGATTTTATCGACTGTTCGCAGTATCTGGTTGATAATAAATACACTAATCCCGATAAACTTTTCGCCATGGGCGGAAGTGCCGGCGGGTTGTTAATGGGCGTAATTGCAAACCTTCGTCCCGATTTGTACAAGGGAGTTATTGCTCAGGTTCCGTTTGTTGATGTAGTTACAACCATGCTCGACTCATCAATTCCGCTCACAACCGGCGAGTACGATGAGTGGGGAAACCCCAACGATTCAACCTACTACTTCTACATGAAATCCTATTCACCCTACGATCAGGTAAAAGCGCAACCTTACCCAAATCTACTAATTACAACGGGTTACCACGATTCACAGGTTCAGTATTTTGAGCCTGCTAAGTGGACTGCAAAACTACGCGAAATGAAAACCAACGATAACTTGGTTGTTCTCAAAATCGATATGGAGGCTGGTCATGGAGGTGCTTCGGGTCGATTCAAATCGCTCCATGAGGTTGCATTTGAGTATGCATTTATGTTTAACCTTTTGGGAATAAAAGAATAGAACCAATAAAAAGGCGCAACTCGATTGCGCCTTTTTATTACTGTTCAACTTCTTTCATGGTTAGCTGAATTCGCTTCCGATTAACATCAACCTCAAGTACTTTTACCATTACATGCTGATGTAGTTTTACCACATCGTTGGGGTTCGATACGAACCGGTTGGCTAGCTGCGAAATGTGGACCAATCCATCCTGCTTAACTCCAACATCAACAAAAGCACCGAAGTTGGTAATGTTAGTTACAATTCCGGGGACTACCATTCCGGGTATAAGATCGTTCATGGTAAAAATGCCCTCGGCAAAATCAAAAACTTTTATTCCTTTTCGCGGATCGCGGCCGGGTTTGGCCAGTTCGGCCAAAATATCTTTTAACGTTGGTAAACCAATCTTGTCAGTTACATATTTGTCGATTTGTATTTGAGATCGAAGGCTGTCGTTTTTCATTAAATCTTCAACGTTGCATTTCAAATCTTTTGCCATACGTTCCACAACGTGATAGCTTTCAGGGTGTACAGCGCTGTTGTCCAGTGGATTTTTCGCATTGGAAATGCGAAGGAAGCCAGCGCATTGCTCAAAAGCTTTATCGCCCAAGCGAGCAACTTTCTTTAGTTCCATACGGCTACTAAAAGCGCCGTTCTCGCGCCTAAAGTCAACAATGTTTTTGGCCAGCTGCGGGCCAAGGCCCGAAATGTAGGTTAAAAGGTGTTTGCTGGCTGTATTCAAATTAAC